>NZ_JAOCBT010000007.1:0-333543 GCF_029840045.1 Pseudomonas sp. GD03903
ATTAGTGTAAGCAACCCGAATTCGGATGAGCGCCAAGGCGAGCATCCAACCGAATTGCTTGACGACCATAGAGCATTGGAACCACCTGATCCCATCCCGAACTCAGTAGTGAAACGACGCATCGCCGATGGTAGTGTGGAGTTTCTCCATGTGAGAGTAGGTCATCGTCAAGCTTCTAATTCCAAAGCCCCGATCAGCGAAAGCTGATCGGGGCTTTGTTTTTTGCGGTGAAAAAACTCACTGTGCCAATTAGGGTATCGCCCTGTCCCTGGTCCTCTTACCGAGGGGGGCTGGTGCGGCGTGCTGCTTCGGCGTTAGCTGGTGAGGCTCAGAGCGATGAGGTTCGCGAGCAAGCTCGCTCCTACAAAGGGGCTAGGGGCTTGGTCATGATGAGGGTGCGCTCTTCGCCCTGGAGTTGCTCGCGTATGACGCGATAGCCCAGACGAGAGTAGAAGCCTTCAGCGGTGAGTGAGGCAGGGACCAGCAGGGCCTCTACGCTGCGTTGCAGGGCGGTTTTCTCGATTCGGCTCATCAGGGCTTGGCCGATACCTTTGCGTTGTTGTAGCGGGGCTATGAAGAGGCTGCGTACGGCATTGCCATCCAGGGCACCTGTACCGACGATCTTGTCGCTCAGCAATGCGACGAAGACCAGGCGCTTTTCCAGCAGCTCGATCACCCGCTCAGGCGCGAAGTTCGCCGCCACCGATTCGATGATGCTCGCCGGGTAGTCCTGTCCATTGCTCTCTCTGACGGTCGCTACGATCACTTGGCTGATGGCCTTGGCGTCGTCGCTGCGGGCTTCTCTGATGGTCAGTTCCACTCAATGCTCTCCCTGTTATCAGCCTGCTCATCCTGACGGGATCGGCAGCTCAAGGGTAGAGCGAAGTCGCAGGCAACAAAAAAGGCGCCCCAGGGCGCCTTTCTTGTTTGGATCACCGATCAGCCGTGGTGGCGTTTCAGGACCAGGGTAGCGTTGGTGCCGCCGAAGCCGAAGCTGTTGCTCATGACGGTGTCGATCTTCGCGTTCTCGCGGGTCTCGCGCAGGATCGGCATGTCGGCGACTTCCGGGTCCAGTTCGTCGATGTTCGCCGAGCCGGCGATGAAGTTGCCTTCCATCATCAGCAGGCAGTAGATCGCCTCGTGAACGCCGGCAGCGCCCAGGGAGTGACCGGACAGGCTCTTGGTGGAGCTGATGGCTGGGGCGTTGCTGCCGAATACTTCACGCACGCCACGGATTTCGGCGACGTCGCCAACCGGGGTGGAGGTGCCGTGGGTGTTCAGGTAGTCGATCGGGGTGTCGACGGTGGCAAGGGCCTGCTGCATGCAGCGGATGGCGCCTTCGCCGCTCGGGGCGACCATGTCGTAGCCATCGGAGGTCGCACCGTAGCCAACGATTTCGGCGTAGATCTTGGCGCCACGCTTGAGGGCGTGTTCCAGCTCTTCGACCACGACCATGCCGCCGCCGCCGGCGATGACGAAACCGTCACGCTTGGCGTCGTAGGCGCGGGAGGCCTTTTCCGGGGTGTCGTTGTACTGGGTGGAGAGGGCGCCCATGGCGTCGAACAGGCAGCTCTGGCTCCAATGTTCTTCCTCACCGCCGCCAGCGAAGACGACGTCCTGCTTGCCCAGCTGGATCTGCTCCATGGCCTGGCCGATGCAATGCGCGCTGGTGGCGCAGGCCGAGGAGATGGAGTAGTTCACGCCCTTGATCTGGAAGGGAGTGGCCAGGCACGCGGAAACGGTGCTGCCCATGGTGCGAGTCACGCGGTATGGGCCGATGCGCTTGACGCCCTTCTCGCGCAGAGTGTCGATGGCTTCCATCTGGTTCAGGGTGGAAGCACCGCCGGAGCCGGCGATCAGGCCGGTGCGCGGGTTGGAGATCTGCTCG
The DNA here is from genome assembly GCF_029840045.1 of Pseudomonas sp. GD03903. Taxonomy (NCBI): domain Bacteria; kingdom Pseudomonadati; phylum Pseudomonadota; class Gammaproteobacteria; order Pseudomonadales; family Pseudomonadaceae; genus Pseudomonas; species Pseudomonas sp. GD03903. The sequence continues at coordinate 1,889 of NZ_JAOCBT010000007.1, forward strand.
GGGGTGAGGCCGGAGTCCTTGATCGCCTGTTCCATTGCCAGGTAGGCGTAAGCGGCGGCGTCGCCCATGAAGCGGAAGACCTTTCGGTCGATCAGCTCTTCCAGGTTCAGGTTGACCGAACCGGACACGTGGCTGCGCAGGCCCATCTCGGCATAGCTCGGGTTGTGGCGGATGCCAGCACGGCCTGCACGCAGGTTGGCGGAGACGGTGTCTTTGTCATTGCCCAGGCAGGAAACGATGCCCAGACCGGTGATCACGACGCGACGCATGCGGATACCCTTAGAAGCTGTCAGTGGAAGTGAACAGGCCGACGCGGAGGCCTTCGGCGCTGTAGATTTCGCGGCCATCGACGCTGACGGTGCCGTCGGCGATGGCCAGGATCAGCGAACGATTGATCGTACGCTTGATGTGAATGTTGTAGGTGACTTTCTTGGCGGTCGGCAGGACCTGGCCGAAGAACTTCACTTCGCCCGAACCCAGGGCGCGGCCGCGGCCGGGATTGCCCTGCCAGCCGAGGTGGAAGCCGACCAGTTGCCACATGGCATCGAGGCCCAGGCAGCCCGGCATGACGGGGTCGCCTTCGAAGTGGCAGGCGAAGAACCAAAGGTCCGGGTTGATGTCCAGCTCGGCGACCAGTTCGCCCTTGCCATACTTGCCGCCGACATCACTGATGTGGGTGATGCGGTCGATCATCAGCATGTTCGGGGCGGGCAGTTGCGCATTACCCGGGCCGAAGAGCTCGCCGCGGCTGCAGCGCAGCAGGTCTTCTCGGGTGAAGGCGTTTTGTTTGGTCATGCGAGCTCCTCAAAAATCCTGGATAGCAGGCGTTGTTTGGCTTGTGCCTGCGGCGCCGCGTTCCGTTGTTATTGTCACGGTGTCATGCGGCAGCCTAGTCATAGACTATTGCCTTTAAGTGAAAGTCACAGCAATCGGCGAACGCTTGTTCACTTTTCGCCGACGCCAGGTTTCCCTGTCGGGACGCAGGCCCCGGGCCGGTCCGCAGTTTGCGGGCAAGTGCTCCGCCGATCAACGACCTGGAGCAACCCAGCGCTGCAGAATCCTTTGCAGCTCCGCGCGTTTGAACGGCTTTGCCAGGTAGTCGTTCATTCCCGCCTCGAGGCACGCCTCGCGGTCACCCTGCAGCGCATTGGCGGTCAGGGCGATGATGGGTACCTGCTCGCCGCCCGGTTTTGCACGTATCTGCCGGGTCGCTTCGTAGCCGTTGAGTACCGGCAGGCGGCAGTCCATCAGGATCGCCGCGAACTCGCCGCGCTCCGAAGTGCGCACCGCCTGGGCGCCGTCACCCACCAGCGTGACGCGATAACCCAGGCTGCGCAACATAGCTTCTATGACCGTTTGATTCACCGGGTTGTCTTCCACCAGCAGTACGGACTGACCAGTGGCAAGTGCATCGCCGCCGTTCGTTCCGCCCTCTGCGGCACTTTGGCGCTCCCGGAAGGGCAGGGGGATCTCCAGGGTGAAGGTCGAACCACAACCCTCCTCGCTGACCGCGCCGAGGGTGCCGCCCATCCGTTCGGCCAGGGTGCGCGCGATGGACAGGCCCAGCCCGGTGCCGCCGTAGCGCCGTGAAGTAGACGAGTCAGCCTGTTGGAACGCCTCGAACATGTGCTCCAGGCGCTCCTGGGAGATACCGATGCCGCTGTCCTGCACCGAGCAGCTCAGCCACAGCACTTCGTCGTCCAGCGCCTGCCAGGTGGCTTCCAGGCGAACGCCGCCTTCTTCGGTGAACTTCAGGGCGTTGCCCAGCAGGTTGACCAGGATCTGCCGGATGCGCGTTGGGTCACCCTGTACCTCGAGGTTGTCCAGGCCGTCCTGTACGTTCATCTCCAGCTCCAGGCCGCGTTGCTGGGCACTGTGCTGGAAGACCTGGATGGAGCTCTGGATCAGCTCCAGCAGGTTGAACGGGATACGCTCCAGTTCCAGGGCGCCGCGCTCGACGCGGGAGAAGTCGAGGATGTCGTTGATCACCTTTAGCAGGTGCTCGGTGGACTCGGTGGCCAGTGCGCTGTACTCGGCCTGCTCGTGATTCAGCTCGGTGGTTTCCAGCAGTTGCAGCATGCCCAGCACGCCGTTCATCGGGGTACGCAGCTCGTGGCTCATCATCGCCAGGAAGTCGGACTTGGCGCGGTTGGCCTCTTCGGCTTCCTCCCGCGCCGCCACCAGTTGGGCAATGCTGCGTTCCTGCTCCAGGCTGGCCTGCTGCAGGCCGCGGGCGAGGTTGTTGATGTGCCGGGCGAGGTCGCCGACCTCACCGTCATCCGGTACCGGCAGGGTGGTGTGGTAGTCGCCGGTCTGGATCGCCTGTACGGCGCGGCCCATGGTACGGATCGGCGCGGCCAGGCGACGGGCCAGGCGGCGGGCCAGCAGGTAGGTGAGGATCAGCGCGAACAGGGCGAGCAGGCTGGCCTTGAGGAGGATTTCCTGCTGTCGTTCGCTGAAGGCGTCGCTGGCCATGCCGACCACCACGCGGCCCAGATAGTCGCCGCTGGGCGGCGCGGCGGCCGGCAGCATGTCGTTGGAGCTGGCCAGGTCGCTGCCATTCAGGGCGATGTTCTCGCGCTGGATCGAGGCGTGGAAGATCTCCACCTTGCTGCTCGCCTGCGCGGGGTCGGCGGCGTGCTCGACGTAGACGAGGATGTTGTCGCCGCGGTCGCGGACTTCGATGAAGCGTACATGGGCGGTGCTCAGGGTCGCCCGCAGCAGGCTCTGCAACACTGGCAGGTTGCCGGAGATCACCCCGTATTCCGCCGCCGGGGCGAGCTGGTTGGCGATCAGCTGGCCAGTGTGGTTGGACTCCAGGCGCAGGTCCTGCAGGCGTGAATAGGTGAAGTAGCCGGTCAGCAGCACGGTCAGCAGCAGCGCCGGGCCGAGACTGATGGCCAGCATGCGCGTCTGGATGTTCCAGCTCTTGCGGGAACTCATGGTTTCTCTCCTTCGGCCAGGCGCTGTGCGAGTTCCGCGTCGCCTTGCAGGTCGATACCGAGCGAGCGCGCCACCTGGCGGTTGCTCTGCACCTTGAAGCGTTCGGGGTAGAGGCTGCGGGGCCATTGCTCCGCCGGCTCGTCGAGCAGGGTGTCGAGGGTCTCCAGCCAGTCGCTCTGGTCGCTGTAGGTGCTGGCCAGGCTGCCGGCCTTGACGAAGGCGGCAGTCGGGCCGATCAGCGCCCGGTTCTCGGCGTAGGCACTGAGGAGGATGCCCTTGATGGTCTGCGCGTTATAAAGCTGTTTGTCGTCCAGCCCGAGCAGCAAGTCACTGCGACCGAGCAGTTCTCGTAGCGGACGGCTGTCTTCGCTGCGGGTTTGCAGCTCGCTGACCAGTTCGACACCAAGCTTCTGCGCTGCGTGGTCCAGTTCCGCCAGCAGAAATTCGCTGCTCGGGCTGAGCAACACACCAATGCGTTGTGGGCGTGGGCTGAGCTGCAGTGCCAGTTGCAGTTGGCGGACTGGCGGCGGGTCGCTCCACAGCAGGCTGAGATGCGGCGGCTCACGGTCGCCCAGCACCTGGCGGGCTTCGACGCGGCTGACCAGCAGGGTCAGCGCTGGCGGAGCCGCGTGGCTGGCCAGGCGCCAGTTCAGTGCACCGCTGCCGAGCAGCAGCAGACGGGTTTCACCATCCAGGCTGGCGGCGGGCGGCAGGTTCTCCGGGGATTCCAGCCGCACCTGATCATTCGGGCGACGTTGCGCCAGTGCTTCGGCAAAGTCCTGCAGGGCGGCGCTGCGCTCGGTGCTGACCAGCAGGATATCGCGGGCCTGGGCCGGCAGCGCGAACAGGCAGGCCAGCCAGAGGAGCAGGGCCGTGAGGAGGGTTCCGGGGCTCGTCCATGAGCGGCGGGTAGACATGCTAGAAGTCCACCTCGGCGCTGAAGTAGAGCAGGTGTCGGCTGTCGTAGCGGTTTTCCGGCCAGGTCAGCGGCTCGTCGTCCAGGCGCTGCTGCAGCACGCCGGCCAGCTCCAGCGCGGCCCGCCCAAGGGGGATGCGCTTGGCGACGCGCAGGTCGACACGCTCGAAGCGGTGCTCGTTCAGCGCATCGTCACCGTAGTAGAAGATCGAGCTCGACCAGCCACGCCCCCAGTCGCGCATCCAGCCGGCCGAGCCGCTATTGCGCGCGGTGAGACGCTGGTCGTAGCGGCTGCTGGCGTCGTAGTCGACGTAGGCGTAGGTCAGGCGCAGGCGATCCTGCCGCGTCAGGCGCCAGTCGAGCTGGGTTTCGGTGCCACTGAAGCGGATTTCGTTGTCGTTGGTCGGTTCGAAGTCGGAGACCTTCAAGGGATCGCTGATCAGCCCGTGGATTTCGTCGTAGTAGGCTTTGATGTCGAGGGCGAGCCCGAGTTCGTCGAACTGGCCGTTATAGCCGATTTCCCGCGAGCGCATGCGCTCCTGGTCGAGGTCTCCCGGGCCTTGGGCGCGGGCGAAGTAGTAAGCGTTGGACTGGCCGTACGCGAGCGGCGAGAGGTTGCGCACCCGGTAGCTCCAGTTCACATCGTTCTCGTACATGTCCGGCGAGCGTACCGCTTCCGAGTACACCGCGCGCAGGCTATGGCGCGGGGTGATCAGGTAGTTCAGGGCGATGCGCGGGCTGACCGAGCTGCCGGACAACTGGTCGTCCTCCACCATCGCGCCACCCTGCAGCAGCCAGTGCGGTGTCAGGTGCCACTCCACCTGGCCAAACAGGCGCCAGATGTCGTTGTTCACCGTGCCGTCGAAATAGGTTTCCGAGGTCGCCTGGTCGTGGCGGTAGCTCATGCCGCTGACCAGCCGCAGGCCCTCGGCGAGGTTCAGGGTGTCCTGGATTTCCAGGTCATAGCGGGTTTCGCGGATGTTCTGGTTGACCTGCCCGCACACTGGCAGGTAGGCGCCGGCTGCCAGTTGCTGGACGACCTGCCGCGCCAGCGCCTGCTCCTGTGGCGTGCCGCGCGGAATGCGCGGCAGCGAGTCGGCGAAGCTCTGTACGTACTTCGGGTCCAGCTCCCACAGCTGTGCGAGCTGCGGGCTGAAGGCGACTTGCGCTTCGCACGCGCCGAAGTCCTGCAGGCGCTCCCAGTGCTCGGCGTAGCCCTGCACATAGAGGCTGTGCTCGGGATTGATATCGAGGGTCCAGCGCAGCGAGCCGGCGTAATCGCGGGCAGTCAGGTCGGAATTGTCGTCGCCGTCGGGAATCTTGCCGAAGATTGGTTCGTAGTCGTAGGGCCGCTGGTTACTGCCTTCCTTCGCGGCAATTTGCCAGTCGAGGCTGTTGCGCAGGTCGAGGCTGTGGTTGGCCACCAGGTTGAAGCGGCTCAGGCGGCGGCCATCGCGGTAGTCACGGCCGAACTGGTCGTGGTCGAAGCCATCGTCTTCCTGGCCGGAGAGGGATAGCCGGTAGTCGCCGGAATGGTCATGGATGCCCTGGCTGGCGTACCAGTCGCGGATGCCGTTCTGCCCGGCGGTGTATTTCAGCCTTGTGCCCTGGCTGTCGGCAGGGTGGCGGGTGAGGATGTTGATCACGCCCATCAGCGCGTTGGCGCCGTAGCTGACGGCGTTGGGGCCGCGGAAGACCTCGATGCGGTCGATGTCCTCGATAGCCACCGGGATGTCGCTCCAGTCCACCGTGGCGAGGCCCGGGCGGTACACCGAGCGGCCGTCCACCAGCACCTGCAGGCGCCGGGCCTCGGTGACGTTGGTGCCGTGGTAGTTCACTGTCGCCTGGTTGCCCGACAGGTAGCCGACCATCATGCCCGGCACCAGCCGCATCAGCTCGGGAATGTCGCGGGCACCGGAGGCCTTGATCAGGTCGCGGTCGAGCACCGTCATGCTGCCGGGGACTTCGGCGGCGGACTGTTTCAATCGCGTTGCGGTCAGAACTTGCGGAACGTCGAGGCTGTCCACGAACAGATCGCCGCCGACGGCCTCGCCAGCCAGCAGCGCGGCAAGCAGGGAGAGCGGCAGGGGAGCGCGGACTGGACGATACACGGAACGGCCTTGTTCTCGGTTCTTATGGGGGCGGTCAATGCCTACGGCTAGACATTCTCCACAGGACGGATGTTAAACGAGGCTGCGCTGAATGCCAGTCCCGTGATCCGGACTGGCCGGTCGCCAATGCGGCCTTATAATGCCCCAATCGCTGCCCTTGGGCGGCCACCAATGGAACAGACATGACACAGCAGCAACCGATCGCCGTCCTCGGTGGTGGCAGTTTCGGCACCGCCTTCGCCAACCTGCTGGCAGAAAACGGACAGCGCGTTCGCCAGTGGATGCGCGACGAGGAGCAGGCCGAGGCGATCCGCACCCGCCGCGAGAATCCCAACTACCTCAAGGGCGTGCGCATCCACGACGGCGTGGAGCCGACTACGGACCTGACCGCGACCCTGGCCGAGTGCGCGATGATCTTCGTCGCGGTGCCTTCCAGCGCCCTGCGCAAAGTGCTCGATGGCCGCAGCGAGGAGCTGGCGGGCAAGATGCTGGTCAGCCTGACCAAGGGCATCGAGGCGCAGAGCTTCAAGCTGATGAGCCAGGTGCTCGAAGAGATCGCGCCAAAATCCCGCATCGCGGTGATCTCCGGCCCGAACCTGGCGCGCGAGATCGCCGAGCACGAGCTGACCGCCACCGTGGTTGCCAGCGAGGACGAAGACCTCTGTGCCCAGGTGCAGCAGGCCCTGCACGGCCGCACTTTCCGCGTCTACGCCAGTGGCGACCGCTTCGGCGTCGAGCTGGGCGGCGCGCTGAAGAACGTCTACGCGATCATTGCCGGCATGGCCGCCGCATTGGGCATGGGCGAGAACACCAAGGGCATGCTGATCACCCGCGCCCTGGCGGAGATGACCCGCTTCGCCGTCAAGCTCGGCGCCAACCCCATGACCTTCCTTGGCCTGGCTGGCGTGGGCGACCTGATCGTCACCTGTTCGTCACCCAAGAGCCGTAACTATCAGGTGGGCTTCGCCCTGGGCGAGGGCCTGACCCTGGAAGACGCCGTGGCGCGCATGGGCGAGACCGCCGAGGGCGTGAACACCCTCAAGGTGCTCAAGGCCAAGGCTGACGAGCTGCAGGTCTACATGCCGCTGGTGGCCGGCCTCAACGCCATCCTGTTCGGCGGTCGCACCCTGGAGCAGGTCATCGGAGCGCTGATGAGCGGCGAGCCGAAGACCGACGTCGACTTCATTCCCACCACCGGTTTCTGAGGAGGTCTCACCATGTCCGCTGAACGTCTAGAGAAGGAGTCCCTGGTCCTGCGCGTCGTCTGGATGCTGGTCTTCGCGTTGGTCTGGTTCGTCGCCGAGATGATCCTCGGCGCCGTGGTGATCATCCAGCTGATCTACCGAATCATCTACGGCGCGCCCAGTGGCAGCCTGATGGGCTTCGGCGACAGCCTGAGCCAGTACTTCGCGCAGATCGGCCGCTTCGGCACCTTCCAGACCGAAGAGAAGCCCTGGCCGTTCGCCGACTGGCCGACCGCCCATGCTCCGCAAGGCGAGGCCCCGCACGACGTGCCGCCGGCGGCGCACCCGGTGCGTGACGAGGAGCCGAAGCTTTGAAGCTCTGGCTGCTGCGCCATGGCGAGGCCGAGCCCCAGGCACGCCGTGATGCCGAGCGCCGGCTGACTGCGCACGGCATCAAGGAGGCGCTGAAAAGCGCCGCCCAACTGGCCGGCCAGCCGCTGGACGGGATCCTCGCCAGCCCCTACGTGCGTGCCCAGGAAACCGCCGAACTGGTTCGCGAGGCGCTGGGGTTCGAGGGTTCGGTCGGCACCGCGCCCTGGCTGACGCCGGACGACGATCCGAAGGACGTGCTGCGCTTCCTCGACGGCCGTAACGAGCAGCATCTGCTGCTGGTCACCCACCAGCCGCTGGTGGGCGCGCTGGCGGGCCTGCTGGTGCATGGCAGCCGCAGCGATGCCGTGCCGTTCAGCACCGCCACGCTGGCGGAGCTGGAAGGCGAGGTGCCGGTGGCGGGGTTGATGGAGCTGGTGTCGCTCTACCATCCGCGGCATTCCTGAGTCGTCCGTTTCCGCAAAAGGCCCCGAAAGGGGCCTTTTGCATTTCTACTGCCGGCAAATCGTGCCGGGATGTTTCTTCGCGAGCCCCGTTGCAGAGCGGTTGGCGGCCAATCCTTCGGCTAAATCCTACAAAAGTTCACACGACCAGTCTTGTCTGCCGCTGCGCCGCGTGGAATATTCAACCAAGCAAGTGCTTGGTTGATCCATCGCTATTTCCCTGAGCTACACCTCTGACAAAAAGAACAAAGGAGGGGCACGTGGTTAAAGCAGTCCGATTACCACTCGACCTGTTCTATCAGCGCGAGAAGAGCCACCCGAACAAACGCTATCTGGTGCAGCCGCTCACTGGCGGCGAAGTGCAGAGCCTGACCTGGGGCGAAGTGGGCGAACAGGCCCGCCGCGCCGCCGCCTGGCTGCGCAGCCTGGACCTGCCCGAAGGCAGCCGGGTGGCGATCATTTCGAAGAACTGTGCGCACTGGATAGTCGCCGACATCGCCATCTGGATGGCCGGCCATGTCTCGGTGCCGCTGTACCCCAACCTCACCGCCGACTCCGTGCGCCAGGTGATGAGCCACTCCGAAGCGCGGGTGGCGTTCATCGGCAAGCTGGACGACTGGCCGGCGATGGCCGACGGCATCCCCGAGGGTGTGCCCACCGTGGCCTTGCCGTTGCATCCGGAAGGGCGATTCGACCACCAGTGGGGTGATCTCCAGCGGCAGGCGCCGATCAGCGATGATCCGCGTCCGGACTCCGCTACCTTGGCGACCCTGATCTACACCTCCGGTACCACCGGTACGCCCAAGGGCGTGATGCACACTTTCGGCAACTTCGCCTTTGCCGCCAGCCATGCCATCGACCTGTTCGGCGTCGGCGAAGAGGACCGCCTGCTCTCCTACCTGCCGCTGTGCCACGTGGCCGAGCGGATGTTCGTGCAGATGGCGTCGATCTACGCGGGCCAGACAATCTTCTTCGCCGAGAGCCTGGATACCTTCGTCGCCGACATGCGTCGCGCGCGGCCCACGGTATTCTTCGGCGTGCCGCGCATCTGGACCAAGTTCCAGATGGGCGTCTACGCGCAGATGCCGGCGAAAAAGCTCGACCGTCTGCTGCGCCTGCCCATCGTCGGCCGCCTGGTCGGTCGCAAGGTACTCGCCGGCCTCGGCCTGGATGCCGTGCGCTATGCCCTGTGCGGCGCCGCGCCGGTGCCCGAGGCGCTGCTGGACTGGTACCAGCGCCTGGGCCTGAACGTGCTCGAGGTCTACGGCATGACCGAGAACTGCGGCTACTCCCACGTCTGCCGTCCCGGCGAGCAGAAGACCGGCTGGATCGGTCGCAACAGTCCCGGCGTGGAAGTGCGTATCAGCGACGAGGGCGAGGTGCAGGTGCGCAGCGGCGCGACCATGATCGGCTACTTCAAGGACCCGGAGCGCACCGCCGAGACCATCACCGAGGACGGCTTCCTGCGCACCGGTGACAAGGGCGAGCAGGATGTCGAAGGCCATCTGCGCCTGACCGGACGGATCAAGGAAATCTTCAAGACCGCCAAGGGCAAGTACGTCGCCCCGGCACCCATCGAAAACCGCCTCGCCGTGCATTCGCGGATCGAGCAGATCTGCGTGGTCGGCGACGGCCTGATCGCTCCGCTGGGCCTTTGCGTGCTCTCCGAAGTCGGCCGCCAGGAAGCCGCCAACGGCTCGCGCATCGAGCTTGAACAAAGTCTGCAGGCGCTGCTGGCGGAGGTGAACGAGGCGCTGGACAAGCACGAGCGCCTGGCCGGGCTGGTGCTGGTCAAGGACGTCTGGACGGTGGACAACGGCTTCCTCACGCCGACCCTGAAGATCAAGCGCAACGTGGTTGAAGGCACCTACGGTCAGCGCTTCAATGAATGGGCGGAGCGCCGCGAGGCGGTGCAATGGCATGAATGACAGAAGGAATTTCGAATGACCTGGCGCACCACGCCCGACCTGGAAAAGCTCAACGCGAACCTGAAGAACACCATTGGTGAAGTGCTCGATATTCGCTTCGAGGCGTTCGACGACGATTCGCTGACCGCCAGCATGGTGGTCGATTCGCGCACCCACCAGCCTTACGGCCTGCTGCACGGTGGCGCCTCGGTGGTGCTGGCGGAGACCGTCGGCTCCACGGCCAGCTACCTGTGCCTGGATACGTCCAAGTACTACTGCGTCGGGCTGGAGGTAAACGCCAACCACCTGCGCGGCCTGCGCAGTGGGCGTGTGACGGCGGTGGCCAAGGCGGTGCACATCGGCCGCTCGACCCATGTCTGGGAAATCCGCCTGCACGGGGATGATGGCAAGCCGAGCTGCATTTCGCGGCTGACCATGGCGGTGGTGCCGCTGGAGCGTTGACCAGGCCGTGATCTGGCTCGGATGTAGGATGGCGTGGAGCGAAGCGATACCCATCAATCCCTGCACCGTCAGCATGGGTATCGCCTAGGCTCCACCCATCCTACAGAAGCGCTCCGCTGCGGCTGCCATGTGATGGGTGACGACCACTCGCAATTTTGTCCAAGACCTGCCGTTCCCGCGCCGGTAAAGTAGGCCAATGGAACGCATCGAACACCACAGCAGCGGCTTGCCCGGCGTCCGTTTCATCGACGCCGAGTACCGCCGTTTCGCCTTTCCCCGGCATTTTCATCTCGACTATCACGTCGGGTTGATGCTTGGCGGCTGCCAGCGCTACACCCATCGCGGTGAGCGCTCACTGGCCGGGAATGGCGACATCCTGCTGATGAGCCCCGAGAGCATCCACGATGGCTCCAGCGATGGTGAGGACGGCTATCGCATCCGCGTGCTGTCCATCGACCCGCAATGGCTGGACGACGCCTGCCGCGCCTTCAGTGATGGCCGCCAGGGCGCGCCGCGGCTGACTGCCGCGCAACTGCGCGATCCGCGGCTGCAGGTCGAACTGCAGCGTGCCCACCAGTTGATGCTGGGCGGCGAACGGCTGGCCCAGGAGGGCCAGCTCTGGCAGGCGCTGGCCGCATTGCTGGAGCGTGCTTCCAGCCTGCGTGTGCGTGAGCCTGGGCAGGGCTTCGATGCGCCGACCTGGGGGCGCCTGCGCGAGTGGCTGGAGTCGCGCCTGGAAACCCCACCAACCCTGGAAGAGATTGCCGAATTCTGCGACCTCAGCCCCTGGCAGGTGCTGCGCCGCTTCCGCCACCAGTGTGGATTGCCGCCGCACCAATGGCTGACCCAGCTGCGCCTGGAGCGTGCCTTGCCACGGGTGCTCAAGGGCCAGCCGCTGTCGGAGATTGCCCTGAGCCTGGGCTTCTATGACCAGGCGCACTTCAGCCGCCTGTTCCGCCGCACTTACGGCTTGCCGCCCGCGCGACTACGCCAGCGCTGATCCAGCCACTTTCCATTTCCCTTTCCCACTGGAGAATCCCGCCATGCAGGAGGTTCACGTCTTGCTCATGCTCACTGCCGTGTTCGCCGTCGCACTGGTCAGCCCTGGCCCCGACGTCGCACTGGTTGTCCGCACCGCTCTGCACCAGGGGCGTCGCGCCGGCGTGCTCAGCGCCCTGGGCCTGGCCTGCGGCATCCTGGTCCACGGCACACTGGTGCTGACCGGCGTGTCACTGTTGCTCAGCCGCTCGCCACTGCTGTTCAACGCGCTGCAACTGGTCGGGGCGGTCTATCTCGGCTGGCTCGGCTTTGGCGCTCTTCGCGCGCTGCGCAAGCCCGGCGGGGCAGGGCGGATCGACGGCGAACTGGCCGAGTCGAAGCTCGGGCCGTGGTTGCGCGGGCTGGCAACCAACCTGTTCAACCCCAAGGCGCTGGTGTTCTTCCTGGCACTGCTGACCAGCCTGATTCCGGCCGACATGTCGGCGCCAGGCAAGGTGTCGGTGGCGGTGATGCTGTTCGGCACCGGCTTCCTCTGGTTCAGCCTGCTCAGCGTGCTGCTGACCCGAACGGTCTGGCAGAAGCGCCTGCTGCGCGCGGTACCGATCATCGATGGCGCCTGCGGGCTGGTGTTCCTGCTGGTGGCGGGTGGCATCCTGTTCAGCGTGGTGAACCACGCGGTGCATTGGGTCTGATGGTTGGCGGCGGATAACGCGTTCCGCGTTATGCGCCCTACGATGAACCTCCCGTAGGGCGCATAACCGTTCGCGGTTATCCGCCAACCAGGCCTGGTACGAGAGCGGATCAGGGCAGATCCGCCGGAGCGCCATGGACTTTGGCCGTAGTGCCGTCATTCGCGGGAGTGCGGGTCATTGCCGCGCCCCCGGTGCTGTCGGAAAATCCAGGCTGTCATCTCCCTGAGTTCACCCAGCATGTCGCAAGCGGTTTTCTTCGCCCACGCCAATGGTTTCCCTTCGGGTACCTACGGCAAGTTGTTCGATGCCCTGGAACCGGATTACCGGGTCCACCGGCTGGACATGCATGGCCATGACCCGCGCTTCCCGGTGAACGCCAACTGGGAAAACCTGGTGGAAGAGTTGCTGCATCACCTTGAGTCGCTGGACGAGCCGGTGTGGGGCGTCGGCCACTCCCTCGGCGGCGTGCTGCATTACCACGCGGCGCTGCGCAAACCCGAACTGTATCGCGGTGTGGTGATGCTCGATTCGCCACTGCTGACGCTGGCCGACCAGTTGGTGATCCGCGTTGCCAAGCGCTTCGGCTTTATCGACCGACTGACACCCGCCGGCCGCACCCTGGGCCGCCGCGAGGACTTCGACGACTTTGCCGAGGCGCTGGAGTACTTCGCCGGCAAGCCGTTGTTCAAGCGCTTCGACCGCGACTGCCTGGAAGCCTACGTGCGTCATGGGTTGGCGCCATCGTCGGCGCAGGGGCTGCGGCTGAAGTTCGATCCGGCCACGGAAATCTCCATCTACCGCAACGTGCCGCACACCAGCCCGGGCCGCGCGAAGCAACTCGCCGTGCCGTTGACCATGGTGCGCGGCCGCCACAGCCGCGTAGTGCTGCCGCACCACGCGCGGATGATCGGCCGCATCCCCATGGGCGAAAGCCTGTCGCTGCCCGGCGGGCACATGTTCCCGCTGGAACGCCCGCAGGATACCGCTGCGCTGCTCAAGACCGTCTTCGCCCGCTGGCAACAGCGCGCCAACGCCTAAGGAATCGCCATGACCGCCAAAGTCCAGGAAATCCGCCTGAACCTGCCGCACATCGAACTGGCCGCACACCTGTTCGGCCCGGAAGACGGGCGCCCGGTAATCGCCCTGCACGGCTGGCTGGACAATGCCATGAGCTTCGCCCGTCTGGCGCCCAAGCTCGAGGGGGTGCGCATCCTCGCCCTGGATTTCGCCGGCCACGGCCACTCCGGCCACCGCGCGCCGGGGGCCAGCTACCTGCTGTGGGACTACGCGCTGGACGTGCTGATGGTGGCCGACCAGATGGGCTGGGAGCGCTTCTCCCTGCTCGGACACTCCATGGGCGCCATCGTCTCGGTGCTGCTGGCCGGCGCCATGCCCGAGCGCATCGAGCGCCTGGCGCTGATCGACGGCCTGGTGCCCTACACCGGCGAGCCGGACACCTCGCCGCAGAAGCTCGGCGAAGCCCTGCGTGCGCAACTGGCCTTGCCGAACAAGCGCAAGCCGGTCTACGAGGTCATCGACCGTGCGGTGGAAGCGCGCATGAAAGGTGTCGGCGCGGTGAGCCGCGAAGCGGCCGAGCTGCTGGCGTCCCGAGGGCTGGTGCCGGTGCCTGGCGGCTACACCTGGCGCACCGATACGCGCCTGACCCTGCCGTCGCCGCTGCGCCTGACCCGCGCCCACGCGCGACAATTCGTCCGGTCGGTGCAGTGCCCGACCAGCCTGGTACTGGCGCAGCAGGGGCTGATGATGGTCGAGCCAGCCACCCGCGAACTGCTCAAGGACAGGCCCTTCGAGGTCCATGAACTGCCGGGCCAGCATCACCTGCACCTGGATGACGAGGCCGGTGCCGAAGCCGTCGCGGCGATCTTCCGGCCCTTCCTGCTGGCGGACTGAGCAACACCCTGTAGCGGCGGGCAGCTTGACTAAAGCGGGGCCTGCCGCGAGTCTGCACGGATCGTTTCAGGGAGATTGTGCATGCTCGACGTCCAGACCAACGCGCGCCAAGACGGCAAAAACCTTTCGGCGGACGCGCAGAAGGCCCGGATTTCACGGCTCCTTCACTCCCTGATGTTCACCGGCCTGCTCGGTGCAAGCGCCGCTGCGGGCGCCGCCGATCTGCCCGATAGCAACGACCTGGACATCCTCCCGCGCTTCCCGCGTGCGGAGATCGTCGACTTCAACCAGGCCGGCAGCCAGGAACGCATCTACCCGCAAGGCTCGATCAGCCGTATCAGCGGGCGCCTGCGCATGGAAGGCGAGGTGCGCGCCATCGGCGACCTGACCGCCGTGACCTACCGCCTGCCCGACGAGGACTCCAGCCAGAGCGCCTTCGCCGCCGCGCGCAAGGACCTGCTCAAGGCCGACGCCACGCCGCTGTTCTGGTGCGAGAGCCGCGATTGCGGCTCCAGCAACCTGCTGGCCAATTCGGTGTTCGGCAATTCCAAGCTGTTCGGCCCGGACGACCAGCAGGCCTATCTGCTGGTGCGCCTGGCCGCGCCCCACGAGGACAGCCTGCTGGCGGTCTACACCATCACCCGTGGCAACCGCCGCGCCTACCTGCATGCCGAGCAACTGGACAGCGGCACGCCGCTGGGCGAGCTGTTGCCCAGCCCGGCGACGCTGATGCGCCTGCTCAAGGCCAACGGCGAGCTGACCCTCAGCCACGTCCCGCAGGAGCCGGGTGGCGCCTGGCTCGACCTGCTGGTACGCACCTTGCGCCTGGACACCGGCGTGCGTGTGGAGCTGGCCGGCAAGCATGCCGGAGATTGGCGCTCGGCACTGACCGCCCAGGGAGTGCGCGATGCGCGCCTGGAGCAGGGCAAGGATGACAGCGACGGCCTGCACCTGACCTGGCTGCGCTGATTCACCTACGCTGATAAGGCCGAAGCGCTCTACACTGGGCGCTTCACGAGCCTGTTGCGGAGTTCCGATGTTCGACAATGATCGCCTGCTGCTGCGCCTGCTGTTGCTTGGCCTGCTCGCGGCCAGCATCTGGGTGTTGCTGCCCTTCTGGTCGGCCCTGGTCTGGGCGGCCGTGCTGGCCTTCGCCAGCTGGCCGCTGATGCGCCTGCTCACCCAGTTGCTCGGCGGTCGCCAGGCAGCCGCGGCCGGCTTGCTCACCGTGTGCTGGATCGTGCTGGTGGCATTGCCGCTGGTGTGGCTCGGCTTCGGGCTGGTGGACCGGGTGCGCGAAGGCGTCGAGCTGGTGAAGAACCTGCAGGTGTCCGGCCTGCCGCCGCCGCCGGAGTGGATGGCGCGGGTGCCGCTGATCGGCGATCGCCTGATCGGCTGGTGGTACCAGGCCGACCAGCAGGGCGTGGCGATGTTCTCCGCACTCAAGCCGTACATGGGCGAAGTGGGCAACTGGATGCTGGCGCGCAGCGCCAAGCTGGGCGCCGGCATCTTCGAACTGGTGCTCAGCCTGGTACTGATCTTCTTCTTCTACCGCGACGGCCTGCGCCTGCAGGCCTTCGCCCACGGCATGTTGCAGCGTCTGATCGGCGACACCGCGCAGCAATACATGGACATCATCGCCGGCACCGTGCAGCGGGTGGTCAACGGGGTGATCGGCACCGCCGCCGCGCAAGGCGTGCTGGCGACCGTCGGCTTCCTCATCGCCGGTGTGCCGGGCCCGCTGGTGCTGGGGCTGCTGACCTTTGTCTGCAGCCTGCTGATGGTGCCGCCGCTGATCTGGGGGCCGGCGGTGCTCTGGCTGTTCTACCAGGAGAGCTACGGCTACGCGGTGTTCATGGCGATCTGGGGCTTCTTCGTGATCAGCGGTGTGGACAACATCCTCAAGCCCTACCTGATCAGCCGTGGCGGCAACCTGCCGCTGGTGGTGGTGCTGCTGGGTGTGCTCGGCGGGCTGCTCAGCTTCGGTTTCATCGGCCTGTTCCTCGGGCCGGTGCTGCTGGCGGTGGTCTACAACCTGATCAGCGCCTGGGTCGATAGCTCGCACCGACCACCGCCGCCGCCGGTGGTTTGAAGCATGCAGAATGCGCCCTGCGGCCCTGTGGTGAGGATGACCGCGGCACGTTAGCCGTTGCACATTGCAGGAGCGAGCTTGCTCGCGAACGGGTTGCCCGGCGGCTCAGGTGCTGGGTGGGTTCGCGAGCAAGCTCGCTCCTACAGGTGAGGCGCAATCCCGAGCGAGGTTTGCGCCTCACGGTCTTGCAGGTCAGCAATGTAGGGCGAGTAGCCCGGAGCAGAGTGTCAGCCGCAATGGCGGATAACGCCTGAGGCGTTATGCGCCCTACGGGAGGGGCTGAGTCAGACGTGCTCGCTCTTCACCTGCACCAACCGATCCCGCCCGGCGCCCAGGCCGAACACGATGGCGGCGACTGTCACCACCACGAAGATAACCCCGGTCGCTGCCCAGCCGCCGGTGGCGTCGTGCACCACGCCGACTAGGAACGGCCCGCAGGCTGCCAGGGTGTAGCCGACGCCCTGGGCCATGCCGGAGAGGTTGGAGGCGACATGCGAGTCCGGCGAACGCAGCACGATCAGCGCCAGGGCGATGCTGAAGGTGCCGCCCTGGCCGAGGCCGAGCACCACGGCCCAGCCCCAGATACCCGAGAGCGGGGCGAGCAGCAGGCCGAGCAGGCCGGCCAGGGTCAGGCTCATGACGATCACCACGGCGAGGCGCTGGTCCTTGCCGCGGGTCGCCAGCCACGGTGCCGCCAGTGCGCTGAACAGCTGCACCATCACCGAACCGGAGAGCACCAGCCCGGCTTCCACCGCGCTCAGGCCTCGGTCGATGAGGATCGACGGCACCCAGCCGAAAACGATATAGGCCAGCGACGACTGCAGGCCCATGTACAGCGTCACCTGCCAGGCCAGCGGATCGCGCCACAGCCCCTTCACCTTGTACACCGCGCGGTGGGCGTGGTGGTTCTGGCGGGTTTGCGGCAGCCAGATCGCCGCCGCGACCACGGCGGGTAACGCCCAGAACGCCAGCGCCAGTTGCCAGCTGTTGTCCATCAGCCCCGCCAGCGGCACGGTGGAACCGGCCGCGGTAGCGGCGCCCAGGCACAGGGCCATGGTGTAGACGCCGGTCATGGTCCCGGCGATGTGCGGGAAGTCGCGCTTGACGATGCCCGGCAGCAGCACGCCGATGATGCCGATGCTGGCGCCAGCCACCAGGCTGCCGAGGAACAGCCCGGCGACCGGGAACAGGCTGCGCAGGACGATGCCGCCGGCCAGGGTGAAGAGGATCAGCAGCACCGTGCGCTCGGCGCCCAGGCGTCGCGCGAGCATCGGCGCCAGCGGGGCGAACAGGCCCAGGCAGAGCACTGGCAGGGTGGTCAGCAGGCCCGCGGCAGCGGCGGAAAGGCCGGTGTCGTCGCGCACGGTGTTGAGCAGCGGCGACAGGCTGGAAAGCGCCGGGCGCAGGTTGATCGCCACCAGCACCAGGCCCAGCAGCAACAGCCAGGTGCGTTGCGGGGGCGGTGCAATATTTGGCGCGCTGTCGTCTTCGGCGTCGATCAGCAGTTCTTCGGGCG
The DNA here is from genome assembly GCF_029840045.1 of Pseudomonas sp. GD03903. Classification (NCBI taxonomy): domain Bacteria; kingdom Pseudomonadati; phylum Pseudomonadota; class Gammaproteobacteria; order Pseudomonadales; family Pseudomonadaceae; genus Pseudomonas; species Pseudomonas sp. GD03903. The sequence continues at coordinate 19,455 of NZ_JAOCBT010000007.1, forward strand.
GGCAGGACACCTTGTGTTCGGCGTCTTTCGAGTCATTGGGCTGGGACATGGTGGGCATTCCAGGGCAGCAAGGCAGTCAGAATTGGCAGGAAGAAACAAGCGTCAGATCAGCAGCGCGCGATTCGCTGTCGCGGCGGCTTCGGCGTCGCCCCGGGCGATGGCGTCGACCAGCTCGCGGTGCAGCTCGAAGCTCGGCTGCGGCCGGCTCGGGTCACCGATGGTGCGCTCCAGGCCGGCGCGGATGACCTGCGAGAAGTAGCGGTACAACTCGCTGAGCACCGGGTTGTGGGCACTGTCCACCACGCGCTGGTGGAAGGCCAGGTCATGGGCAATGTAGTCGTCCAGCGAGCCGCCGTGATGCACGGCAGAGGCTTCCAGCGCCTCGCGCAGGGCGACGAGGTCCGCCTCGGTGCGACGCTCGGCAGCCAGCCGGCTGGCTTCCACTTCGATGATGCCGCGCGCTTCCAGCGCCTGCTCCACCGAACTGCGGGCCAGTACCAGCATGGTGTCCAGCGGGTCGGCACAGGCGCGCACGTAGGTGCCGTCGCCCTGGCGCACCTCCAGCACGCCGGAGAAGGTCAGCACGCGTACGGCTTCGCGCACCGTGTTGCGGCTCATGCCGAGGATCTCGGCGAGTTCGGGTTCTGGCGGCAGGCGCTGGCCGAGCGGCCAGGTGCCATCGTCAATACGCAGGCGGATCTGTTCGAGGGCGATATCCACCAGCGAACGTTTCTGGAGAGGGCTTGGCATTGAAACATCCAATCATCGGATGAATTTTCGGAAGCCAAGACTAGGGCAGGTACGCGGTGTTGGCAATCTGGTCAATGAGTGAAACCGCCGGAGCGGGGGGCGCTCCGGCGGCAAGGCAACGCGCGCGGCTCAGGCGGCTATGTTCAGCAGGCTGCCGCTGGTGGCCTGGAGCGTGGTGGCATCGCTGCTCTGGTACTGCTTGAGCAGGTTGGCCACCAGCTTCTGGTAGGCAGCGCTGGTGTTGGCGTCTGTGCTGGACTGGCCGCCTGATTGGCTACCGGAGGGTGGGGCCGGCGGCGGGCCGTCGCCGCGGGCCTGGAAGGCACTGTTCAGCTCGTCGCTGCTGATGCCTCCGCTGCCATCGGTGTCGAGCTGGCTGAACAGCTGGCTGAGCTGGTCGCTGTCGTCGCCCTTGCCGGCGGCCGCCAGTTCGTCGGCGCTGATGACGCCGTCACCGTTGCTGTCCAGCGAACTGATCAGGTCCTCGCTGGAACCACCGGCGCCGCCCAGGCCACCGGGGCCACCCATGCCGCCGTGCGGGGGCGGCGGCATGGCGGCCGACAGTTCGTCCTGGGAGATGCCGCCGCTCCCGTCGCTGTCCAGCTGGGCGAGCAGGTCGTCGACATTGATGCTGCTGTCGCTGTCATCGGAGGACGACAGCGCGCTGGTCAGCTCGTCCTTGCTGATGCTGCCGTCACCATCGCTGTCGATGGACTTGAACAGGTCTTCCTGGAATTTCGCCGCGCCCTGGGCGCCACCGCAGCTGCCGGTCCGGGTGCCGGTCGTGCTGCTGGCGGCGGTCTGGGTCTTGGCGAGCGTCGAGCCGGTGTAATAGCTCGAATAGCTGCTGACGCCGCTGATCATAGGACTGTCTCCATGGTTGCCCGGAGGGTTCTCCGGTTTTCGCAGCCTCGGTGGCGTCTGTGTCGCGGGTATGTGTGCTTTGTATGCAGGCTTCTACATCAGCCGCGCGGCAGGTATCAGTTGCGCGGGAGCCGGAGCACGGCGGTGGCGCCGCCGCCCGGGGTTTCCTCGAAGGCCAGGTCGCCGCCCTGGCGCCGCGCGGCATCGCGGGCAATGGCCAGGCCGAGGCCGACACCACCGGAGTTGCGGTTGCGCGAACCTTCCAGGCGGAAGAACGGCTCGAACACCTGCTCGCGCAGTTCCGCGGGAATGCCCGGACCGTGGTCGCGCACGCGGATTTCCACGTCGCGGCTGCCGTCGCGCAGCTCGATGCTGACATCGCCGGCATAGCGCAAGGCGTTGTCCAGCAGGTTGTTCAGGCAGGAGCGCAACGCCATGGGTTGCACCTTGAGCGGCGCGCAATAGCCTTCCACGCCGACGTCGGCACCGCGTTCGCAGGCGTCTTCGGCCAGGGAGTCGGCCAGTGCCTTGACGTCGAACCACTGTTGCGGCTCGGTGGCGCGCTCCTGCTGCAGGTAGTGCAGGGTGGAGTCGAGCATACCGATCATTTCGGCCAGGTCCTGGCCGATGCGGGTACGCAGTTGCGGGTTGTCGATTTCCTCGACGCGCAGGCGCAGGCGCGACAGCGGTGTGCGCAGGTCATGGGAGACCGCCACCAGCATGCGGCTGCGCTGCTGGACCTGCTCGCGGATGCGTTCGCGCATGCGGTTGAAGGCATGGGCGGCCTGGCGTGCTTCCCGCGGGCCGGTTTCCGGCAGGGGCGGACTGTCGAGGTCTTCGGAGAGGCGCAGTGCGGCGTCGCCCATGTGTTGCACCGGACGGGCCAGCAGGCGCGCACCGACGTAGGCGGCGAGGATCAGCGTGAGCAACTGGAAGGCGAACGGCACACTCCAGAACGGCAGGCGCGGCGGCGGCGGTGGCGGCGGGCGGAAGCCCTCGGGGCCTGCCGGGAAACCGTCCGGTGGCGGGCCGCGTTGCAATCCCTGTTCCGCTGGCGGCGGTGGTGGCGGCTCGTGGCGCGGCCCGTAGTGATGGAACCAGGTGAATGCCAGCAGGTGCGCGACCACGATGGCCAGCAGGAATACGCCGAACAGCCGGGCGAACAGGCTGTCGGCGCGCTCCAGCGGTTTTTCCTTCGCGCGCTCGGGCGCGGACTCAGGCGATGTCGCGGACATCGAACAGATAGCCTTCGCCGCGCACCGTCTTGATCAGCCGGGGCGAGCGCGGATCGTCGCCGAGCTTCTGCCGCAGGCGCGAGACGAGCAGGTCGATGCTGCGGTCGAAGGCCTCGATGGTGCGGCCGCGGGCGGCGTCCAGCAGCAGTTCGCGATTGAGCACCCGCCGCGGGCGTTCGAGGAATACCCAGAGCAGGCGGAATTCGGCGTTGGACAGCGGCACCACCAGGCCATCCGGCGCATGCAGCTGGCGCAGCACGCTGTCCAGGCGCCACTGGTCGAAGCGCACCTGGGCGCGCGGTTCGCCGCGTGCGCCTTCTTCGCTGGGGGCGCTGGTGCCGCGCGCACGGCGCAGGATGGTCTGGATACGCGCCACCAGCTCGCGCGGCTCGAAGGGCTTGGCCATGTAGTCGTCGGCGCCCAGTTCCAGGCCGATGATGCGGTCCGCCGGCTCGCAGCGCGCGGTGAGCATGAGGATCGGGATATCCGACTCGGCGCGCAGGTAGCGGCACAGCGACAGGCCGTCTTCGCCGGGCAGCATCAGGTCGAGGACCACCACGTCGTAGCTGTCGTTCTCCAGCGCACGGCGCATCTCGACGCCGTCGGCGACGCCGTGGGCCTCGATGTTGAAACGCGCGAGATAACCGCAGAGCAGCTCGCGGATCGGCTCGTCGTCATCCACCAGCAGGGCGCGGGTGGTCCAGCGGCGTGGGTCGTCGGAAGTGCTCGGGTACATGAGGAAACCTGTCGCGGGAATCGTGGGGCAGGGTGGCCAGGGGCCGCCAGGGCATGCGACGGATGCATGCTAACCCGTCATCACGTGCGCGGGCCATGGTCGGCGAGGCTGCGGCCGACGGGTGTCGTCAGCGTGTCCGCTCTGTATCGGTTTCGATACATGCCCGCCGGGCGACGATTCCAGGCGGTTTTTTACGCCTTCTTTACGCTGCCCGGCGAGCCTGGGAATCGCTCCTTTACGCGCTCCTTGCGGAAAATTTCCGTCAAGCGGCAACAGCCGCATCAAGCGATGGAATCGCCCGCGTGAGGAGAAAGCAATCATGAGCGTGCTCGACGGTGTATCCCTGGTCCTGGCCACGGGACTGTTCATCTACCTGCTGGTGGCGCTGCTGCGCGCCGACCGCTCCTAGGGGATGCCATGAACAGTCATGACGTGTTGCTGATCGTTGCCTTCCTGGCGCTGGTGCTGGTGCCGGCGCCGTTCCTCGGGCGCTTCTACTACAAGGTGATGGAGGGCCAGCGGACCTTCCTCAGTCCGCTGTTCCTGCCGGTGGAGCGGGCCATCTACCGCGCCTGCGGCATCCACCCCGAGGACGAGCAGGACTGGAAGAGCTACACCCTGGCGCTGCTGGCCTTCAACCTGGCCGGGCTGGTGCTGCTGTTCGCCATCCTCCTGCTGCAGGGCGGCCTGCCGCTCAACCCGCAGCATCTGCCGGGCCTGGAGTGGACGCTGGCGTTCAACACGGCGGTGAGCTTCGTCACCAATACCAACTGGCAGGCCTACAGCGGCGAAGCCTCGCTGAGCTACCTGAGCCAGATGCTCGGCCTGACCGTGCAGAACTTCGTCAGCGCCGCCGTCGGCCTGGCCGTGCTGGTGGCGCTGGCCCGCGGCATCTCGCGCAAATCGACGAACAACCTCGGCAACTTCTGGGTCGACCTGACCCGCGCCACCCTCTACGGGCTGATCCCGCTGTGCCTGCTGCTGGCGCTGCTGCTGGTCTGGCAGGGCGTGCCGCAGACCTTCCTCGACTATGCCCATGCACTGACCGTGCAGGGTGACGACCAGTCCATTCCGCTGGGCCCGGCGGCCAGCCAGATCGCCATCAAGCAACTGGGCACCAACGGTGGCGGCTTCTTCGGCGTGAACTCGGCGCACCCGTTCGAGAACCCGACCATCTGGAGCAACCTGTTCGAGGTCGTCTCGATCATCCTGATCCCGGCTGCGCTGGTGTTCACCTTCGGCCACTACGTGAAGGACCTGCGCCAGAGCCGCGCCATCCTCGGTTGCATGCTGCTGCTGTTCGCCCTCGGCCTGGGCGCCTCACTGTGGGCCGAGTACCAGCCCAACCCGGCGCTCAGCGCGCTGCCGGTGGAGCAGGTCGCGCCGCTGGAAGGCAAGGAGAGCCGCTTCGGCACCACGGCCAGCGTGCTCTGGTCGGTGACCACCACCGCCGCCTCCAACGGCTCGGTAAACGCCATGCATGACAGCCTCAACCCGCTGTCGGGCATGGTCGCGATGCTCAACATGATGGTCGGCGAAGTGATCTTCGGCGGTGTCGGCGCGGGGCTCTACGGCATGCTGCTGTTCGTCCTGGTGGCGGTGTTCCTCGCCGGGCTGATGGTCGGTCGCACCCCGGAATACCTCGGCAAGAAGCTCGAAGCTCGCGAAGTCCGCCTGCTGGTGGCGACCCTGCTGGTGATGCCGGTGGGCGTGCTGGTACTCGGCGCCATCGCCGCCAGCCTGCCCGGCCCGGCCTCGGCGGTGAGCAACCCCGGTGCCCACGGCTTCAGCCAGCTGCTCTACGCCTACACCTCGGGCACCGCGAACAACGGCTCGGCCTTCGCCGGCTTCGGCGCCAACACGCCGTTCCACAACCTGATGATCGCCCTGGCCATGCTGATCGGCCGCTTCGGCTACATCCTCCCGGTGCTGGCGATCGCCGGCAGCCTGGCGGCGAAGAAGGCCACCCCGGTCGGCCCCAACAGCTTCCCGACCCACGGCCTGCTGTTCGTCAGCCTGCTGACCGCGACCATCCTGCTGGTGGGTGGCCTGAACTTCCTGCCGACGCTGGTGCTGGGCCCGGTGGCCGATCACCTGACGCTCGGTTTCTGAGGAACCTGCAATGAACGCTAAAACCCAGGAACTGGCCCTGAACAAGGCCGTCGAGAAACGTCCGACCACCGCGCTGTCCGCCCTGTGGAAGCCAGCGCTGCTGCAGGCCTTCATCAAGCTTGACCCACGCCAGCTGCAACGCTCGCCGGTCATGCTGGTGGTGGCCCTGACCGCGGTGCTGACCACCGTGCTCTGCGTGGTCGGCGGTGAGTCGGTGCCCACTTTCGTCGCCGTGCAGATCGCTGTGTGGCTGTGGTTCACCGTGCTCTTCGCCAACTTCGCCGAAGCCCTCGCAGAAGGCCGCGGCAAGGCCCGTGCGGACAGCCTCAAGGCCGGCACCCAGGGCCTGCAGGCGATGCGCATGGCGGTGACCGGAAAGTTCGAGAAAGTCGCCTCCAGCAGCCTGCGCAAGGGCGACGTGGTGCGGGTCGAAGCCGGCGAGTTGATCCCCGGCGATGGCGAGGTGATCGAGGGCGTGGCGGCGGTCAACGAGGCCGCCATCACCGGTGAATCCGCGCCGGTGATTCGCGAATCCGGCGGCGACCGCTCGGCCGTCACCGGCAACACCCGGCTGGTGTCCGACTGGCTGCTGGTGAAGATCACCGCCAACCCCGGCGAGTCCACCCTCGACCGCATGATCGCCCTGGTGGAAGGCGCCAAGCGGCAGAAGACCCCCAACGAAGTCGCGCTGGACATCCTGCTGATCGGTCTGACGCTGATCTTCCTGCTGGTGGTCGTGACCCTGAAGCCTTTCGCCCTGTTCGCCGGCGGCAACCTGCCGCTGGTGTTCCTGGTGGCGCTGCTGGTGACGCTGATCCCCACCACCATCGGCGGCCTGCTCTCGGCCATCGGCATCGCCGGCATGGACCGCCTGGTGCGCCTGAACGTCATCGCCAAGTCCGGCCGTGCCGTGGAGGCAGCCGGGGACGTGCATGTGTTGATGCTCGACAAGACCGGCACCATCACCTTCGGCAACCGCCGCTGCAGCGCGCTGCACACCGCACCCGGCGTGCAGCCGCTGGAACTGGCCGAAGGCGCGTTCCTCGCCTCGCTGGCCGATGACACGCCCGAGGGCAAGTCCATCGTCGAGTTCCTCCGTGCGCAGATTGTCCTGCCGGAGCCGGATCGTAGCCGCGTGACACCTATCGCCTTCAGCGCCGAAACGCGCCTGTCGGGCATCGACATGGACGGCCACGTCTACCGCAAGGGCGCCGTCGACGCCGCGCTGGCCTTCGTTGGCCTGGAGCGCGCGCAGATGCCGGAAAGCCTGGCCAAGGAAATCGAACGGATCGCCCAGAGCGGTGGCACGCCGCTGCTGGTGGTGGCCGACAGCAAGCTGCTGGGCGCCATCCACCTGAAGGACGTGGTCAAGCCAGGCATCCGCGAGCGTTTCGCCGAGCTGCGGCGCATGGGTATCCGCACCGTGATGGTGACCGGCGACAACCCGCTGACCGCCGCCGCCATCGCTGCCGAGGCGGGCGTGGACGACGTGATCGCCGAAGCCACCCCGGAGAAGAAGCTGGCGCGCATCCGCCAGGAGCAGGGCGAAGGCCGCATGGTCGCCATGTGCGGCGACGGCGCCAACGACGCCCCCGCGCTGGCCCAGGCCGATGTCGGCATGGCCATGAACGACGGCACCCAGGCCGCCCGCGAGGCCGCCAACCTGGTAGACCTGGACAGCGACCCGACCAAGCTGCTGGACGTGGTGCAGGTGGGCAAGGAACTGCTGGTGACCCGTGGCGCGCTGACTACCTTCTCGGTAGCCAACGACGTGGCCAAGTACTTCGCCATCCTCCCCGCGCTGTTCGCCGGCATCTACCCGCAGCTGGGCGTACTCAACGTGATGAAACTGGCCAGCCCGCAGAGCGCGATCCTCTCGGCCATCGTGTTCAACGCGCTGATCATCGTCGCCCTGATCCCCCTGGCCCTGCGCGGCGTGCGCGTGCAGGCCAGCGACGCCTCGCAGCTGCTGCGGCGCAACCTGCTGATCTACGGCGTCGGCGGGCTGGTCGCGCCGTTCGTGGGGATCAAGCTGATCGACATGCTGCTCGTCGCCATCGGCCTCGCCTGATGCTCTCTGTAGGTTGGCGTGGAGCGAAGCGATACCCAACAGATCGCGGGACCGCGATGGGTATCGCTCCGCTCCACCCATCCTACGAACGCCACTCATGTAGCACGCACTGAACGTTCACGAGGAACACCAACATGCTCAACCAACTCCGCCCCGCCATCGCCTCGTTGGTCCTGCTCAGCGCGATCACCGGCGTGGCCTACCCGCTGGCCGTCACCGGCATCGCCCAGGTCGCCTTCCACGAGCAGGCCAACGGCAGCCTGGTGCGCGACGAAAACGGCAACGTGCGCGGCTCGGCCCTGATCGCACAGAAATTCGACGGCGCCCAGTGGTTCCATTCGCGCCCTTCGGCCGGCGACTTCGCCACCGTCTCCAGCAGCGCCAGCAACCTTGCGCCCGGCAACCCGGCACTGGCCGAGCGCATCGCCAAGGACGCCGCCGCCCAGCGGATCGGCAGCCAACCGGTGCCGCTGGCGCTGGTCACCACTTCCGGCAGCGGCCTCGACCCGCAACTGCCGCCGGCCGCCGCGCTGTATCAGGTGCCGCGCATCGCCCTGGAACGCGGCGTCCCGGCGGCGAGCCTGGAGAAGCTGGTGGAGGCCAACACCGAGCGCCCGCTGATCGGCCCCGCGGTGGTCAACGTGCTGGCGCTGAACATGGCCCTGGCCAGCCTGTCTCGCTAGACTCCAGCGCCTGCATGGCAGGGTGCGGCCAGGGTTGGAACGCAGGGCGAATAACCTGGAGCAGGTTATCCGCCGGCTCTGATCGTGGTGGATAACGCTGGCGCGTTATGCAGCCTACACAGCACGCGCTTGCGTTGTTCTGGCAGAAGCGCCGTCGATGCCATGCAGGGAGGCGGTGCTGGCTGACGGTATTTTCCCGTGGGAAAGAGGTTTCGCCCGTTCTCCAGCAACACATGAACGCGCGCCATCAAGCACTTCGAGGATAGCGACATGACCGACCCCAACCGCGCCGATGCCCTGCTGGCCGACCTGCCTGCCATGGGCCGTGGCCGTCTCAAGGTATTCCTCGGCGCCGCGCCGGGCGTCGGCAAGACCTACGCCATGCTCCTGGCCGCCCAGAGTCAACTGCGCCAGGGCGTGAAACTGCGCGTCGGTATCGTCGAAACCCACGGTCGCGCGGAGACCGAGGCACTGCTCGCCGGCCTGCCGCAGCAGGCGCTCAAGCGCTCCGACTACCGTGGCATCACCCTGGAGGAAATGGACCTCGACGGCTTGCTCGCCGACCCGCCCGCGCTGGCGCTGGTGGATGAGTTGGCCCACAGCAACGCTCCTGGCAGCCGCCATGCCAAGCGCTGGCAGGACATCCAGGAACTGCTCTCGGCCGGTATCGACGTCTACACCACGGTCAACGTCCAGCACCTGGAAAGCCTCAACGACCACGTGCGTGACATCACCGGCGTGCAGGTGCGCGAAACCGTGCCTGACTGGGTGCTGCAGGAAGCCTACGAACTGTTGCTGGTGGACCTGCCGCCGCGCGAACTGCTGGAGCGCCTGCGCGAAGGCAAGGTCTACGTGCCCGAGCAGGCGCGCGCCGCCATCGACGCCTTCTTCAGCCAGACCAACCTCACTGCGCTGCGCGAACTGGCCATGCAGACCGCCGCCGCGCGGGTCGACGCCGACCTTGCCCACCGCTACCGGCAGCAGGGCGGGGAAGCGCCGGCGGTGCGCGGGCGCCTGCTGGTTGGCGTGGACGGTGAACACCACGCCGAGCGCCTGGTGCGCCACGCCAGCCGCGTGGCCGAGCGCCGGCACCTGCCCTGGTCGCTGGTGCACGTCGACACCGGCGAAGCACGTAGCGAAGAATCGCGCATGCAATTGCAGGGCGCCCAGCAACTGGCCGAGCGTCTCGGCGGCGACGTGGTGGAACTGCGTGGCGGCGAAGTCGCACGCACCCTGGTCGAGCATGCCAAGGAGCGCCGCGCCACCCTGTTGCTGGTCGGCCGGTCGCGGCAGCGCTGGTATCGCCGGTTGTTCGGCGGCGGGCTCGCGGCGCGCCTGCTGCGTTTGGGCGACGGCCTGGAAATCAGCGTGCTCGACAGCGAGGCCGACCTCACGCCGCCCAGGGTTCGCCCGCAAACGCCCTGGCCCTGGGGCAACTACCTGCTCGCCGCCCTGGCCGCTGCCTGCGCCAGTGCGCTGGCCTGGGGCGTGGCCAGCGTGCTGGAACTGCCGAACATCTCCCTGGTGTTCCTCGCCGCGGTGTTGCTGGTGGCGGTGCGCAGCAGCCTCGGCCCGGCACTGGCCTGCGCCGTGCTGTCGTTCCTGGCCTATGACTTCCTGTTCATCCCGCCGCATTTCTCCTTCTCCATCCAGCGCGAAGAGGACGTGCTGACCCTGCTGTTCTTCCTGCTCATGGCTGGCCTCACCGGTAACCTCGCCGCCCGTCAGCGCCGGCAGTTGCAGGCGCTGCGCGAGACGCAGGAAGAGACCAGCCAGATGCTCGACCTGTCGCGCAAGCTCACCGCCGCCACCGACCGCCAGGCGGTGATGACCGCCGCCGCACAGCAACTGGGCGGCTGGGAGGGGCTGGATATCTGCCTGCTCGGGCAGGTCAACCGCGAGTGGAAAATCGAAGGCGGCCTGAATCAAGCGCTGGAGGATCAGGAGCGCGCCGCCGCCGACTGGGCCTGGCAACACGACCAGCCCGCCGGCCTGGGTACCGGCACGCTGCCGGGCGGGCGCTGGTGGTGGTGGCCGCTGTCCGGCGAGGACGGCCCGTTGGCTCTGCTGGGCGTCAGCCCGCGCGATGGCCAGCCGCTGCCCGGTTCGCGCCGCCGCCTGCTCGCCGCGCTCGGCCAGCCACTGGGGCAGGCACTGGCCCGTGCGCGCCTGGCGGAAGACCTCGAAGCCGCGCGCCTGCATGGCGAAACCGAACAACTGCGCAGTGCGTTGCTGGCCTCGGTCAGCCATGACCTGCGCACGCCGTTGACCTCCATGCGCGGCGCCATCGACAGCCTGCTGGCCCTCGGTGACGCGATCCCGCCACCGGACCGCCGCGAACTGCTGGAAAGCACCCGCGACGAGGCCGAGCGCCTGGACCGCTACATCCAGAACCTGCTGGACATGACCCGCCTCGGCCATGGCGGCCTGAAGCTGTCGCGGGACTGGGTATCGCCCGGCGACATCGTTGGCAGCGCGCTCAACCGCCTGCGCGCGGTGGTCGCGCCGTATCGCGTGGAAACCCGCGTGCCGCCGGAGCTGCCGCTGCTCTACGTGCATGCAGCGCTGATCGAGCAGGCGCTGGTCAACGTGCTGGAAAACGCCGCGCGCTTCTCCCCGCCGCAAGGCCGCCTGCGGGTGGTGGTGGAGCAGGGCGACGAGGAGTTGCGCTTCTTGGTCAGCGACGAGGGGCCGGGCATTCCGCCAGCCGAGCGCGAGAAGATCTTCGACATGTTCTACACCGCTGCGCGTGGTGACCGCGGCGGGCAGGGTACCGGGCTGGGCCTGGCGATCTGCCAGGGCATGGTCGGCGCCCACGGCGGGCGCATTACCGTCGAGGATGGTATCGATGGGCGCGGCACCACCCTCGTGCTGCACCTGCCACTGCAGCAGCAGCCGGACCCGGAGCAGCTTGATGCTGCTCTCTGAAAGGCTCAAGCTGGACGCCCCCAGCCAGTCCGGACTGCCGATGAACGCCAGCGCCGCCACCATCCTGGTCGTCGACGACGAACCGCAGATCCGCAAGTTCCTCCGCATCAGCCTCAGCGCTGGTGGCTACAAGGTGCTCGAAGCCGGCACCGGCGAAGAGGGCCTGGCCCAGGCCGCGCTGGGCCGCCCGGACCTGGTGGTGCTCGACCTCGGCCTGCCGGACAAGGACGGCCAGGACGTCCTGCGGGAACTGCGCGAATGGTCGCAGGTGCCGGTGTTGGTGCTGTCGGTGCGCGCCAGCGAAAGCGAGAAGGTGCTGGCGCTGGACAGCGGCGCCAACGACTACGTGACCAAGCCCTTCGGCATCCAGGAGTTCCTCGCGCGCATCCGTGTGCTGCTGCGTCAGGGCGGCACTGGCGAGACGCAGGAAGCGGTGGTGGCGGTCGGGCCGCTGAGCGTGGATTTCTCCTACCGCCGGGTGCTGCTCGACGGCGCGGAAGTCTCGCTGACCCGCAAGGAGTACGCAGTGCTTTCGACCCTCGCCCGGCACGTCGGGCGGGTGGTGACCCAGCAGCAGTTGCTCAAGGATATCTGGGGGCCGACGCATACCGAGGACACGCACTACCTGCGTGTAGTGGTTGGCCATCTGCGGCAGAAGCTCGCCGATGATCCGACGAGCCCGCGCTTCATTGTGACCGAGGCGGGTGTGGGGTATCGGTTGCGCGAGGGCTGACTGCGCGACGTACGTTCCCGCGTAGGAGCGGACTCCGTCCGCGATGTGTGTGCCTCGCACTGGGGTTTCCCGCGTCGCTTCGGCGTGCGCGCGGACTTCTTGTTTCGCCCCCTCGGGCGACCCACTTTGGCAAACGACCCAAAGTGGGCAAAGGTCTTGCCCCGGACATCCGGTTTCTCGCTTAGGCGAAAAATACCCTCGTTGAATCGAAGTTTCAGGGGCACGCCACGACGGGCCATCCCTGGCCCATCGTGGCTCTCGCGACATCCATGTCGCTCAACCCCTGAAACTCCAATTCAACGAGGCCTCCTGAACGGGGCGTTCGGCGTGCGCGGGTGTTTCTCTGGAAGTCTTCAAAAACCAGAGCCAGAGCCAAAGCGGCGCGAGTCGGGTTTCTGTAGGAGCGAGCTTGCTCGCGAACCCGCACGGCACCGGATCAACCGGTCAATACGGATTCTCCGCCTCATACCGATCCAGCGTATCGCTGGCGATCTGCCGGCCAAGGGCGATGAGTTCCGGTGCCTTGTAGAACTCGAAGAAGCGGCAAACACGCTTGGGCACGTTGATCAGGATATCCGGCGGGTAACCGGCGATCTTGTACTGCGCCAGCGACGTCTGCATCACCTCGAAGCTCTGGTTCACCAGTTCCAGCAAGGAGGCCGGGCTGCTGCTGTCGATCACGTGGCTGCCGGTGGCCGAGCGTGGCGAGCCCTTGGCCTGGGGGGCGGCGGCGGGTTGCTGCATCTCCGGCTCGGCTGGCTCCTCGGAGGCGGCCGGGACCGGGTGCAGCAGGGCGTCGGCGATCAGCTCGGGTGGCGGCTCGGATTCCCCCTTGCGGAAGAAGCTCAGCTTGTTGGACAGCCCGGAGAGCACTGCGTCGAAGCGGCCTTTCAGGGCGGCGGGGCGCTCGATCACCGGCAGCGAGTACTGGCGCTGGTTGGTGGCGTTGAGGTTGACCGCGACGATCAGGTCGGCGTGGGTCGAGACCACCGGGACGATCGGCAGTGGGTTGAGCAGGCCGCCGTCCACCAGCATGCGCGAGCCCTGCATGACCGGGGTGAACAGGCTGGGAATCGCCGCCGAGGCGCGCATGGCCTGGTGCAGGCAGCCTTCCTGGAACCAGATTTCCTGCTGGTTGGTCAGGTCGGTGGCGACTGCCGTGTAGGGAATCGGCAAGTCCTCGATGTTGATCTCGCCGAGCAGCTCGTGAATCTTGCCGAACACCCGCTCGCCGCGAATGGCGCCCAGGCGGAAGCTGACGTCGAGCAGGCGCAGCACGTCGAGGTAGTCCAGGCTTTCCACCCAGTCGCGGTACTCGCCCAACTTGCCGGCTGCGTAGATGCCGCCGATCACCGCGCCCATGGAGCAGCCGGCGATGCACACCACTTCATAGCCGCGCCGTTCGATCTCCTCGATTACGCCAATATGCGCATAACCTCGGGCTCCGCCGGAGCCAAGCACCAGCGCAATCTGTTTTGACATAGGGCAACTCCGCGTTACGAACTGCCCGACGATACGCCGGGGTCGGCGGTCGAGCCAAGCCGGGCTTTGCTAGAATCGGCGTTTGTTTTCCCTGCCGGAGCCTCCCGATGAGCGAACCGATCCGCCTGACCCAGTACAGCCATGGTGCCGGTTGCGGCTGCAAGATTTCCCCCAAGGTGCTGGAGGTGATCCTCGCCGGCAGCGGCGCGCAGAACCTCGACCCGAAGCTGTGGGTCGGCAACGCCTCGCGCGATGACGCCGCCGTCTATGCTATCGACGCCGAGCGCGGGGTGGTGTCCACCACCGACTTCTTCATGCCGATCGTCGACGATCCCTTCGATTTCGGCCGCATCGCCGCCACCAACGCCATCAGTGATATCTACGCCATGGGCGGCGACCCGCTGATGGCGATTGCCATTCTCGGCTGGCCGGTGAACGTGCTGGCACCGGAAATCGCCCGCGAAGTGATCGCCGGCGGCCGCAAGGTCTGCGACGAGGCTGGCATTCCGCTGGCGGGCGGGCACTCCATCGACGCGCCCGAGCCGATTTTCGGCCTCGCCGTCACCGGGCTGGTGGAGAAGCGCTTCATGAAGCGCAACGACACCGCCACCGCCGGCTGCAAGCTGTACCTGACCAAGCCGCTGGGCATTGGCATCCTCACCACCGCGGAGAAGAAGGCCAAATTGCGCACCGAGGACGTCGGCGTCGCGCGCGACTGGATGTGTACCCTGAACAAGCCCGGCGCGCGCTTCGGCAAGCTCGACGGCGTGAAGGCGATGACCGACGTCACCGGCTTCGGCCTGCTCGGCCACCTGGTGGAAATGGCCGACGGCAGTGGCCTGACCGCCCGCGTGCGCTACGACGCCGTGCCGCGCCTGGCCAGCGTCGAGTACTACCTGGAGGCCGGCTGCGTGCCCGGTGGCACCCTGCGCAACTTCGACAGCTACGGCGAGCGCATCGCGCCGTTGCCGGAACTGCACAAGCTGTTGTTGTGCGACCCGCAGACCAGCGGCGGCCTGCTGGTGGCGGTCGAGCCCGCGGGCGAGGCGCAGTTCCTCACCACCGCCAGGGAACTGGGTATGGACCTGGCGCCCATCGGCGAGCTGGTTGGCCGACAGAGCCACGCGGTCGAGGTGGAGTGATGCGCGACAACACCCGCCACTACCGCGAGCTGTTCCTCGGCGACGTGAAGATGATGGACGTGCGCGCCCCGGTCGAATTCGGCAAGGGCGCCTTCCCCAACGTGATCAACCTGCCGCTTATGAACGACATCGAGCGGCAGAAGGTCGGCACCAGCTACAAGCAGCATGGCCAGCAGGCGGCCATCGCCCTGGGCCACGAACTGGTCTGCGGCCAGATCAAGGCCGAGCGGATCGAAGCCTGGGCGAGCTTCGCCAGGGCCAACCCCGAGGGCTACCTGTACTGCTTCCGCGGTGGCCTGCGCTCGCAGATCACCCAGCAGTGGCTGAAGACCGAGGCCGGCATCGACTACCCGCGCGTGGTCGGCGGCTACAAGGCGATGCGCGGTTTCCTCTTCGACACCACTCGCGCCGCCACCGAGGAATGCCAGTTCGTGCTGGTGGGCGGCCTGACCGGCACCGGCAAGACCGAGGTCATCGCGCAACTGGCCAACAGCCTGGACCTGGAAGGCCACGCCAACCATCGCGGCTCCGCCTTCGGCCGCCGCGCCACGCCGCAGCCGGCGCAGATCGATTTCGAGAACCGCCTGGCCATCGACATCCTGAAGAAGCGCCACGCCGGCATGGAGCAGTTCGTGCTGGAGGATGAGGGGCGCAT
This sequence comes from Pseudomonas sp. GD03903, assembly GCF_029840045.1. Taxonomy (NCBI): domain Bacteria; kingdom Pseudomonadati; phylum Pseudomonadota; class Gammaproteobacteria; order Pseudomonadales; family Pseudomonadaceae; genus Pseudomonas; species Pseudomonas sp. GD03903. Next base: position 34,846 of record NZ_JAOCBT010000007.1, read on the forward strand.
CGTCGGCAGCTGCTCGGTGCCGCTGGAGCTGTACCAGGGCATGCAGCACTACCCGCTGGTGTGGCTGGAGGACAGCTTCGAGCAGCGCGTGGAACGCATCCTCCAGGACTACGTGGTGAACCTGTGCGCCGACCATGTGCAAGTGGTGGGCGAGGAGGGCGGTTTCGACTCCTTCGCGGCTTACCTGCGCAAGAGCCTGGCGGGTATCGTCAAACGCCTGGGCGGCGAGCGCTACCAGCGCCTCGCGGCGATCATGGACGCGGCTCTGGACGAGCAGAAGCGCAGCGGCGCGGTAGACCTGCACCGTGGCTGGATCGAGGGCCTGCTGGGCGAATACTACGATCCGATGTATGCCTTCCAGCGCGAGAGCAAGGGCGAACGCGTGGAGTTCCGCGGAACACAGGACGAAGTAATGGAGTACCTGCGCTTCCGCGCGGAGCGGTAATCGGCTCTTTGTAGGAGCGAGCTTGCTCGCGAGCCGCCTCGCCGTGGGGGTTGTTCGCGAGCAAGCTCGCTCCTACGAAAAGAACGGCGCAGGCCAGTGGTGGCGGACCCCGCCCCGATGTCTTCAACCTGGCTGCGCCGTTATGGCATCGGCGCATAATCCGTTCCGGGTTATGCGCCCTACATACTTGCACCGGCGCCACAATGGAGCATTACCGTAGGTGCGATACCCATGCTGCTGTCTGCGCATCAGAACGATGGGTATCGCTGCGCTCCACACCATCCTACGCAAGCGTTCGCCGGAAAGGGTGGCGGAGCTTCGTAGGGCTCTTTGTAGGAGCGAGCTTGCTCGCGAACCCGTTGGAATCGGTACGACGCTGGGCCAATCGCGGACGGAGTCCGCTCCTACGCACATGCGGGACCTTGTGTAGGAGCGGACTCCGTCCGCGATGTCGTCAGGCCCGCAGGGGAGCAGGCATTTCTCACCGGCTCTTGCCGTCGTACTCCGTCACCGTCAGCCCCGCCAGCTCCACGCCCGGCAGGCAGCGCACATTGATCGCCGCCATCGGCGTGCCGTCCGGCGCGCTGGCGTAGGCCAGGGGAGCGCAGCCGCAGGTGGGGCAGAAGCGATGTTCGATGCGGTGGGTGTTGAACGTGTAGGTGCTCATCGCACTCTCGGGAGTCGTCAGCTTCAGCTTGCCGCGCGGCACGAACCACAGCAGCGAACCCTTGCGTCGGCAGATCGAGCAGTTGCATGACACGACTTCACCGACATCCCCTTCCACTTCGAACGCGATCTGCCCGCAATGGCAGCTGCCCTGGTGCACCATGATCCGTCTCCTTCTCGGGATATCCCGTGGGCAATCAGTGTAGTAGTCGCTTGAATGCCATCCGTCCGATGGCATACTGCGGCGCCGTCCGGCAGGCCTCTGCGCCGCGTTCTAAGCTGGAACCATTCCGAACACCCGCAGGAGTTTCGTCATGCCGCGCATTCCCCTGATCATCGCCCTGTTGCTGGCCGTCGCTGGCTGCTCGGGCAAGACCGTCAACCGCGACAGCTGCGCCAACGAGCTGAACGCCGCCTGGCACGAACTGGACCTGGCCAAGGCCGAAGGTTTCGCCGGCACCGTCAGCTACTCCAAGGCCCTGGGCCTGCTCACCGCCGCCAAGACTCAGCAGCAGGTCGAGGCCTACGACGGATGCTCGGACAAGGCCAGCCGCGCGCGCTTCTACATCAAGGAATCCCGCGCCGGCCGTTGAGCCGCGCGCAGCCGGGCCGCCGGGAGCGGCCCCGCGACTTCCCATTGCATCGCCCATCGCCCTGTCCGGACTTGCCCATGCAACTCGACTTCACCCAACTGTCCAAGGCCGAGGCCTATCGCTGGCTGGCCTCCACTGTCACGCCGCGGCCGATCGCCTGGGTCTCCACGTTGTCCGCGGACGGCCAGAGCAACCTCGCGCCGTTCAGCTTCTTCCAGGTCATCAGCGATTCGCCGCCGACCCTGCTGGTCAACACCAGCGTGCGCGACGACGGTAGCGTCAAGGACACCCTGCGCAACGTGCGCGAGACCGGTGAGCTGGTCATTCACCTGGTCAGCGCCGCCCAGGCCGAGCAGATGAACGCCACGGCCGCCTGGCTGCCCCACGGTGTCAGTGAGATCGAGCACGCCGGCATCGCCTCCGTGCCCAGCGAGCGCGTGGCGCCGCCGCGGGTGGCTGGCGCGCCGGTGGCCTTCGAGTGCCAGTTGGCGGAAATCCTGCCGTACCCGGCGGAAAACCCCTCCAGCATGCTGATCTTCGCCCGTGTGCTGCTGGCGCATATCGATGAATCGGTGATGCACGACGAGCGTCATGTCGACCCGGTGAAGCTGGACCTGGTGGGTCGTCTGGGCGGCACCCAGTACAGCTATACCCGTGACACCTTCAGCATGATTCGCCCCAGGTAGGTGCTGGCGCCTGGCGCAGTGCTGTCAGGTGAACTCCAGCTCCAGGCCAAGCTGCCAATCGATGCCGCCCATGCGCGCCACGTCCAGCCGCTCGCCAAGGCTGAAGAGTTCCGAGAGCAAAGCGTCGCGATGGGGGTATTGCTGCGCGCTGCCGTGAACCAGGCGGACGATGTCATGCACCATCTGCCAGCCGGTCTGGGCATCGAACCAGCAGTCCAGCCATTCGTCCCTGGCCTCGTCGTAGGCCTGCGGGTAGACGAACTCACGGATCGGCAGGTTGCCGCGAGCCAGCAGCAACGGATCGAGGCGCCGTTGCTCGCGGTACAGCTCCGGCAGGCACAGTGTGTCGGCGTATCCTGCCAGAGGGCGCTGCAGGACCAGTTGGTAGTAGGCGTTCATCCGCAACCAGGAGTGGAAAGTCAGGTGCCGGAATCTGCACGGTCGGAGCGCTAGGTCGCTGTCGGCGAGTTCCGTAACCGTGTCAGGAAAGTCCTGTTCAGTGTTCTGGATGCGACCTTCACGTATCTCTCCGCAGCATCACCGTGCCATCACCGTCTCGCCCTCTATCCAGCCAGCGGGCGGCGCTCCTAATGTTCCGCCCAAAAGCAGCGATAACGATCAGGAGACCTTCGAGGATTTCCTGAAACGCCATTGCGGATGGGGGGAGATGCCATGGTTGCCTTCGTGCAGCGTCGTCTGGCCGACATGGGTACGGCGAAGAAACTGGCCATCGGCTTCGGCCTGGTGCTATTGCTCACCACCCTGGTGGCGGTGATCGGCGTTACTTCGCTGCGGGGCATTGCCCAGCGCTTTGACCTGCTCGGCGACATGTCGACCATCAACCGCGAGTTGCTGGAGATGCGCCAGAGCGAGAAGGACTTTGTGATCGACGCCAGCGATGCTTCCGCCAAGCGTCTGCGCGAGCACGCCGGCAACCTCGGCGAAGCGGTGGCGCGGCTCAAGGCGCAGCCGCAGCAGGCAACGGCCATGGCCGGCGTGGAGCAGGGTGTCGCCGACTACCTGGCGGCTTTCGCCAGTTTCGAGAAATCCAGCAAGAGCCGACGCCTGTCGCTGGACGCCGCCACCTGGTCGGTGAACGGCGCCTCCAACAGCCTGGACATCCTGCAGTCGAGCCTGGCCGACGACGGCGCCTACGAACTCAAGGAATCCCAGGGCCAGAAGGGCGAGGAACTGCTGCAGCAGGCCGCCCAGGTCAGCCAGCTCTATCGTCTGGTGCTGCAGGGCCTGAACGAGGCACGCTCGCGCCTGGAGGCCGGCAGCGACGCGAAGGAGGGCAGCGCCGAGAAGGCCGAGGTGGGGCGCATCAAGTCCGCCGCCGAGGCGCTGGAGCTGTCCGCGAAGCTGCAGGAGGTTATCACCGACCCGACCTATGTTTCGGTGCTCAAGGACGTCATCACCAACATCAACGCCTTCGTCGAGAAGCTCGACGAATACACCGCCAGCCTCGAGCAGGAAAAACAGGTCCACGCGCAGATGAACGAGCGCGCGGCCCAGGTCATGCAGCAGGTCGACGACGCCTACTCCGCTCAGCGTGCGGCCATGCAGAAGCAGTTGCGCACCAACACGCTGCTGATCGTCGCTTCGGCGGCGCTGGCGCTGCTGGTGGGCGCGCTGGCTTCGTTGCTGATCACCTGGATGATCGTGCGCCCGCTGCGCCAGGTCATCGGCATGGCCAGCCGCATCGCCGAGGGGGACCTGAGCGTCAGTATCGACGTGCGCCGCAAGGACGAGGTTGGTCAACTGATGGGGGCGGTGGGCAGCATGGCCGACAGCCTGCGCGGCATCGTCAGCCGGCTCAGCGCGGGCGTCGGGCAGATCACCGCCTCGGCGCAGGCGCTGTCCAGTGTCACCGAGCGTACCCAGCATGGGGTGAACTCGCAGAAGGCCGAGACCGACCAGGTCGCCACGGCGATGAACCAGATGGCCGCCACCGTTCACGACGTCGCGCGCAACGCCGAGGAAGCCGCCAGTTCCGCCGAACAGGCCGACGGCAAGGTCGCCAGCGGGCAGGACGTGGTACGCCAGACCCTCGGCCGCATCGAGCAGCTGGCCGAAGCCGTGCGTGCCGCCACGCAGAGCATCGAGCAACTGGGCCGCGAGAGCCAGAGCATTGGCAGCGTGCTGGACGTGATCAAGAACGTCGCCGAGCAGACCAACCTGCTGGCGCTCAACGCGGCCATCGAGGCGGCGCGGGCGGGGGAGCAGGGCCGGGGCTTTGCCGTGGTGGCCGACGAAGTGCGGGCGCTGGCGCGGCGCACCCAGCAGTCCACCGCCGAGATCGAGACGCTGATCGCTGCCCTGCAGAGTGGTGCGAATACGTCGGTGCAGCGCATGCAGCGCAGTCACGCGCTGGTGGAGATGACCGTGGGCGACGCGGTGCAGACTGAGGCCGCGCTGGGCAACATCGCCTCGGCGGTGGCGGTGATCCACCAGATGAACCAGCAGATCGCCGCCGCCTCCGAGCAGCAGAGCGCGGTGGCCGAGGAGATCAGCCGCAGCGTCACCAGCATCCGCGGCATTGCCGACGAATCGGCGCAGGCCATGCAGTCCACGGCGTCTTCCAGCGTCGAGCTGGCGCAGCTCAGCCGCGAACTACAAGGGCTGGTCGGGCAGTTCCGGCTGTGATGCCACTGCGGTGCGCCCGGCGGCTTCCTGCTCGCGCTTGCGCTGCTGGTGCCAGCGCCGGTAGGCGTTGACGCCCGCGCGCACCGAGCTGAACACCAGCGGCGGTTTTATCTCGCCGAGCAGTTGCGAACGCTTGAGCAGGCCCAGCGTCTCGCCGGTGACCCGCGCCAATGACAGGTGCACGCCCTGGGCGTCGAGGGTCTGCTGCACCTCGCGCAGCGTCGTCAGGCCGCTGATATCCAGGTTGAGGATACCTTCGGCATTGAGCAGCACGGCGCGGGCATGCGGCGTCCGGGCTACCACCTCGAGGATGCGCTGCTTGAAGTAGTCGGCATTGAAGAACAGGATCGGCGCGTCGAAGCGGTAGATCACCAGCCCCGGCAAGGTGCGTGCGTTGGGGTACTGCTCGATCTCCACCTGGCCGTCGATGCCGTGCACCCAGCCCATCACCGCGTCGTGCGGGCGATAGGTGAGATAGAGCAGCCGCAGCAGGGCCAGCATGATGGCGACGAAGATGCCCGGCAGCACGCCAACGCTGAGCACGCCGACCGTGGTCAGTACGCACAGGCCGAACTCGAACCGGCTCAGCGCCCAGAAACCGCGCAGCGCGCGGAAGTCGATCAGGCCCCAGCCGGCCATCAGCAGCACCGCGCCCAGCGCTGGCATTGGCACCCAGCCTAGCGGCTTGCTGAACAGCAGCAGAACCAGGCCGATCACCAGCGCGGCGACTATGCCGACCATCTGGCTCTTGCCGCCGACCATGTCGTTCACCGCGGTACGCGAGTCGGCGCCGCTGATGACGAAGCCCTGGGATATCCCCGCGCCGATGTTGGCCATGCCCAGCGCCATGAACTCGTGGTTGGCGTCGATGGCGTAGCCGTGGCGGGCGGCGAAGCTGCGCGCGGTGAGCATGGCGCTGCAGAAGCTGACGATGGTGATGCCCATGGCGTCGCGGAACAGGCTGCCGGCCTCCTCGACGCTGGTCTTCGGCCAGCTCAGGTGCGGCAGGCCTTGCGGCACTTCGCCGAGCAACTTGATGCCGTATTGGTCCAGGCCGAACAGGGCCGCGATGACCGAGGCGAATAACACGCCCACCAGGGCTCCGGGAATCTTCGGGTAGCGTCGCGGCAGCAGGATCATCAGCACCAGGGTGCCGACGCCCAGTGCCAGCGTCGGCAGGTGCGTATCGGCGAGGTTGCGCGCCAGCGCGATCAGGCCACGAACAAAGCCGCTGGTTTCGCTGTGGTAGCCAAGGATCTTGCCCAGCTGTCCGGCGATCAGGCTCAGGCCGATGCCGTTGAGGTAACCCACCAGGGTTGGCCGCGAGAGGAAGCTGGCGACGAAACCGGCGCGGGCGAAGCCGGCGGCGATGGACAGGATGCCCACCAGCACCGCGACGATCATTGACAACTGCAGCAGCCGCTCCGGGTTGCCTGCCGCCAGCGGCGTGATGGCCGCCGCGACCATCGCGGCGGTGGCGGCATCCGGGCCGACCATCAGTTGCCGCGAGCTGCCGACAATCGCGTAGATCAGCATCGGCAGAATGCAGGCGTAGAGCCCGACCTGAGGCGGGAAGCCGATGATCTGCGAGTAGGCGATGGCGGTGGGAATCTGCACGGCAGCCACCGACAGGCCGGCCTGGATATCGCGCGGCAGCCAGTCGTAGCGGTAGTGCAGCAGGCTGTCCAGACCGGGCAGCCAGCGGGCGAGGGACATCGGGGATCTTCCTTGGAATCGGCCAAGGGAAATCCTAGCTGGAAAGGCGCCTCAGAGCTTGTCGGAAATCATCGAGATAGAGGTCTGAAAGAAGGAAGGTCATTGGTTTGTGGCTCCGGTGCCGGGCTTGCCCCCCACCCCAGCCCTCGGCTTTGGCATCCTGCGTCGCTCTACCTCCTGCATCCATGCAGTCGTCTCCCAGAGGGAGAGGGGGCAGTACGGTGCAGGATGAAACCACGGCATCAGTCGGCACAATCGGTTCCGATTCCTTCAGGGAGAGGGTAGTTCGGTGCAGGATGAAGGCATGTTCCAAGCCGGCACAACCGGTCCCCTCTCCCTCAAGAACGGGGAGCGCAGCCAGGGCCAGGAGGAGGGGCTTTTGAGCGGATTCATCGGCGATTCGGCCGACAGGCCGGGCCGTAACGCCACCCCGAACGGAAATGCGGGGAAACTGTAGGAGCGAGCTTGCTCGCGAACGCTCTTGCCGACGACATCGGTGCCGGGCGGGTTCGCGAGCAAGCTCGCTCCTACAAGGTTGCCGCTGCCCGCCGATGATCGGCTTCGGGTAGGAGCGGACTCCGTCCGCGATAGGCCCGCATTGCGCCGGAGACCATCGCGGACAGAGTCCGCTCCTACGGCGCCTCAGACCTTCAGCACCAGCTTGCCGAAGTTCTCGCCGCTGAACAGCTTGGCCAGGGTCTCGGGGAAGGTTTCCAGCCCCTCGACGATGTCCTCCTTCGATTTCAGCTTGCCTTCGCCGATCCAGGTCGCCATGTCCTTGAAGCCCTCCTGGAAGCGGTGGGCGTAATCCATCACCACCATGCCTTCCATGCGTGCGCGGTTGACCAGCAGCGACAGATAGTTGGCCGGGCCGCGCACCGCTTCCTTGTTGTTGTACTGGCTGATCGCGCCGCAGATCACCACGCGTGCCTTGGGCGCCAGGCGGGCCAGCACGGCGTCGAGGATGTCGCCGCCGACGTTGTCGAAGAACACGTTCACGCCCTTTGGGCACTCGCGCTTGAGGCCGGCATTGACGTCCTCGGCCTTGTAGTCGATGGCGCTGTCGAAGCCCAGTTCATCGATCAGGTAGCGGCATTTGTCGGCGCCGCCGGCGATGCCGACCACACGGCAGCCTTTGATTTTCGCGATCTGTCCGACCACGCTGCCCACCGCGCCGGCGGCGCCGGAGACGACCACGGTGTCACCGGCCTGGGGCAGGCCGACGTCGAGGAAGCCGAAGTAGGCGGTCATGCCGGTCATGCCCAGCGCCGAGAGATACAGCGGCAGCGGCGCGCGCTGGCTGTCGACCTTGTAGAAGCCCTTCGGCTCGCCGAGGAAATAATCCTGCACGCCGAGGGCGCCGTTCACTTCGTCGCCGACCTTGAAGTCCGGGTGCTGCGAGGCGATCACCTTGCCCACGCCCAGGGCGCGCATCACGTCGCCGATGGCCACCGGGGCGATATAGGACTTGGCGTCGTTCATCCAGCCGCGCATGGCCGGGTCCAGCGACAGGTACTGGTTCTTCACCAGGATCTGCCCCGGGCCAGGCTCGCCGACCGGAGTTTCCACATAGGCGAAGGTGTCGCGGGTGGCGGCGCCGACCGGGCGCTGGGCGAGCTGGAACTGGCGGTTGATCTGGGCAGACATGGCAGTGGACTCAGTCAGGGGGAAAGCCTAGGTGATAGTCCGCCAGTCGCGCCGGGGCAAGTTCCGTCCGCCGGAGGAATGTCCGTCCATCGGTCCCAGTGATCCGGCTTTGCGCGAATCATCATCGCCGTGGATGCAGCGACGTCGCCCCGCCTGATAGTGCTTCGCGCCGCTGGAGCGCTGGCTAGACTGCAGCGGTTATTTCTCAACCCGCTTCGAGGTTCGCTCATGAGTCAGCTGCTTTCCGGCCAGGTTGCCCTGGTCACTGGCGCCGGTAACGGTATCGGTCGCGCCACCGCCCAGGCCTTCGCCCAGCAGGGCGTGAAAGTCGTGGTTTCCGACGTCGACGCCAAGGGCGGTGAAGCCACCGTCGAGCTGATCCGCGCTGCGGGCGGCGAGGCCACCTTCATCCGCTGCGACGTGACCCGCGACGCCGAGGTCAAGGCGCTGGTGGCGGGCACCGTGGCCGCCTATGGCCGCCTGGACTACGCCTTCAACAACGCCGGCATCGAGATCGAGAAGGGCAAGCTGGCCGACGGCGCGGAAAGCGAGTTCGACGCCATCATGGGCGTCAACGTGAAGGGCGTCTGGCTGTGCATGAAGCACCAGATTCCAGTGATGCTGGAGCAGGGCGGCGGCGCCATCGTCAACACCGCCTCGGTGGCTGGCCTGGGCGCCGCGCCGAAAATGAGCATCTACGCCGCCTCCAAGCACGCGGTGATCGGCCTGACCAAGTCCGCCGCCATCGAGTACGCGAAGAAGAAAATCCGCATCAACGCCGTGTGCCCGGCGGTGATCGACACCGACATGTTCCGCCGCGCCTACGAGGCCGACACGAAGAAGGCCGAGTTCGCCGCCGCCATGCACCCGGTGGGCCGCGTCGGTCGCGTCGAGGAAATCGCCGGTGCGGTGCTCTACCTGTGCAGCGACAACGCCGGCTTCACCACCGGCATCGCGCTGCCGGTGGATGGCGGGGCCACGGCGATCTGATCCTCGTGGTGCACCCCCGAGCGCAGATCATCTCGTAGGAGCAACTGTCTTCTTCGGTCACTCTGTGCCACTGAGTTCCCCTCACCCCAGCCCTCTCCCAAGGGGAGAGGGGGCAGATCGTGCCGACTGACGCGATGGTTTCACCCTGCACCGACTGGTCTCCTCTCCCTCCGGGAGAGGGTGAGGGCCGGCCCAAGCACAGAGGTATCTCGCAGGAGCGGACTCTGTCCGCGATGGGGTGCCGGCCAGCTCGGAGCGGCTGGGAATCGCGCTCCTACGCGGCTGTTGATCTCGGCATCAACGTCCAGGAGCGGACCATGCCTGTGACCGCGCGTATGGCCGCTCCTGCACCGTCCCATCCGCAGGATCCCATCGCGTTCGCTACAAGACTTCGCATTCTGTTACACGATGAAGTGGTTTTGGCCTGCAAGGCCAGTTACAAGCGCCCAAGAGGCCGAAACAATCGGCCCACCCCAGTTGGAGAATAATGACAATGACCAACGATCCCTTGCTGACGCTTTTCATGCCCATCGCCCTGGGCATCATCATGCTGGGCCTCGGCCTGTCCCTCACCGTCGCCGACTTCGCCCGCGTGGTGCGCTATCCCAAGCCAGTGCTCATCGGCCTGGTTTGCCAGATCATCCTGCTGCCCCTGGCGTGTTTCCTCATTACCGTCGGCTTTGCCCTCGAAGCCGCGCTGGCCGTGGGCATGATGCTGCTCGCCGCATCCCCCGGCGGCACCACGGCGAATCTCTACAGTCACCTGGCCCATGGTGACGTGGCGCTGAACATCACGCTGACCGCGGTGAACTCGGTGATCGCCATCCTCACCATGCCGCTGATCGTGAACATGTCTCTGCTGTACTTCATGAATGACGGCCAGACCATCCCGCTGCAGTTCGGCAAGGTGCTGCAAGTGTTCGCCATCGTCCTCGGCCCCGTGGCCATCGGCATGCTCGTGCGGCGTCTGCTGCCGGCGGTGGCGGCGGCGCTGCAGAAGCCGGTGAAGATTCTCTCCGCGCTGCTGCTGGCGGTGATCATCGGTATGGCCGTGACCAAGGACTGGCAGACCTTCCTCGCCTATGCGCCCATCGTTGGCGCGGCAGCACTGTGCTTCAACCTGCTGAGCCTCGCCGTGGGCTACTGGATTCCGCGCCTGTTGAAGCTCTCCAAGCCGCAATCCATCGCCATCGGCATGGAGATCGGCATTCACAACGGCACCCTCGCCATCGCCCTGGCGCTCAGCCCGATGCTGCTGAACAACAAGACCATGGCCATCCCGGCGGCCATCTATGGCGTGCTGATGTTCTTCACCGCTGGAATATTCGGCTGGTGGGTCAGTCGTGGCGTGGCGACCACGGCGTCGGAACGAGCGCCTGCCTGAGCCGGAAAACTCGCCAACCTGATGGAGCATTGCGCGGATGCCGAGTGCGTCAGCTGATGCTCCAGCGAGGGCGTAGGAGGCTCTGGAACGCGGGTTACGGTCCAATATGGGAATTAATGAGGGGATATAGATTTTTCCTACGCGGTGATGAGGATATTACGGCTGGAGGAGTTTCCGGGTGAGGTCAGAATCTGGCCCTCTCCTTCACCAATGTCGGTGCAGGGAGCCAACTCACTCATGTAGGAACCTCTCAGATGAAAATCTCCCTGATTGCTCTCGCCTCCCTGGCTGCCCTGTCCGCTACCGCGATGCAGGCCCAGGCCGCCGACGGCACCATCAACTTCACCGGCAAGGTGGAAGACGTCACCTGCACCATCCAGGTGAATGGCGCCGGTACCGGCGATGGCGCAGTCACCCTGCCGACCGTTTCCAAAACTTCCCTCAAGGGCATCGGCACCACCGGTGGCGATACCAACTTCTCGATCAAACTCAGCAACTGCACACCTGCTGACAGCGCCAACGGTCTCGGTGTTGCTGTGTTCTTCGAGCCCGGCACCAACGTGACCGACGCTGGCCGTCTGAAAAACACCGGCGCTGGCGCAGAAGAAGTCGACCTGGCCATCTACAAGCAGGGCGAGGGTAGTGCCCTGCAACTGGGCGCCCAGCCTACTCAGAAGTTCGTCGACATCTCCGGCCTGCAGGCCGAAATGCCCTTCACCGTGAAGTACTACTCCAACGCAGCCGAACCGAGCTCCGGTGAAGTGGAATCCAGCGTTACCTACTCGATCGTTTATCCGTAATCGACTGGTAACACGGGCAACCGCCGGGAGTCGCCTGTCGACGGCTCCCGGTATCCCTGGTTTGCGCCCACTTCTGGCGAGGTCACATCGATGAAAGGTTCTCTGCTGGGGCGCCGAGCTCTGCACATGTTGCTGCTGGCTGGCTGCATGCTGGTTGGCCAGGCTCAGGCGTCCATCGTCATCACTGGTACCCGGGTGATCTACCCGTCCGACCAGCGCGAGGTCACGGTGAAACTGAGCAACGACGGGCAGTTCCCCCTGCTCGTGCAGTCCTGGATCGATGAAGGCAACGTCCAGGCCACGCCGGATACTTCTGACGCACCGTTCCTGCTCACTCCGCCGATTGCGCGTATCGACCCGGCCAAGGGCCAGGCGCTGCGTGTGCGCTACACCGGGCAGAAGAGCCTGCCGCAGGACAAGGAGTCGCTGTTCTGGCTCAACGTGCTGGAAGTGCCGCCGTCCTCCGATGACGGGCAAAACCGGCTCAAGGTGGCGTTCCGCAGCCGCATCAAGATGTTCTACCGCCCGGCATCCCTGGCGGGAAATCCGGTGGCCGCTGCCGAGCAGCTGCAATGGCACCTGAATGGTTCGGTGCTCGAAGGCTACAACGCCAGCCCTTACTACGTGTCGCTGGGCAAGGTCAGCCTCACCAGCGGTGGCCAGAGCCGCGATGCGGAACTGGATATCAACTCCAGCCTGATCGCCCCCGGTGAGCACAAGCAGCTGCCGATCAAGGGTGCCGCGCTGAATGCCAGCGGCGGCAAGGTCAGCTACTCCGTGATCAACGACTACGGCAGCAGTACCGCCTATTCGCAAGCCCTGAAACCCTAAATTCCCCCGCCGCCTCCCTCACCCGCAACTTGTCGGGAGGGGGCTGCTCATGCCCGAAAAGCCTGTCCACGGAGGGGCTCGAGGGCAACCGAGGTGAGCCATGAACACGTCCAGACGCCATCCCGTGCACCGCTTTGCCTTTGCGCTCAAGCCGCTGGCCATTGCGTTGGCCCTGGCGCTGCTGAGTGGCATGGCCGATGCGGCAGATGGCAGCTCGGTAAAGTTCGACAACGACATGCTCTGGGGGCGCGGTGCGCAGTCGTTGAACCTGACCCGCTTCCGCGAAGGCAACACCCTGGAGCCCGGCGTGCATACGCTCGATGTCTGGGTCAATGAACAGATGATGGGGCGCCAGGACATCCGCTTCATTGCCGAAGGCCAAGCGGGGCGCGGCGTCGCCTGCCTGACCCGGCTGCAGCTTGAAACCGCCGGCGTGGACCTGGAGAAACTCACTCCAGCCGCCGAAGCGGCCGGCGAAGAGTGTGTCGACCTGCCGACCCTGATCCAGGGCGCTACGTCCAGCCTCGATGCCGGCGAGCAACGCCTGTTGTTGAGCATTCCGCAGGCCTTCCTGCGCAGCAATCCGCGCGGCTACGTCAGCCCCGAGCGCTGGGACCGTGGCGTCAATGCGGCGTTCCTCGACTACAGCACCAACGCCTACCAGAGCGTCACGCAGGGCGAGACCAACCGTAACGCCTACGCCAGCCTCAACGGCGGCGTGAACCTGGGTGACTGGCGGCTGCGCCAACGCTCCTCACTGAACTGGGACAGCGACTCGGGCAGCGACTTCCAGAACCTCAGCACCTATGCCCAGCGTGATATCGACAGCCTGCGCTCCCAGCTGACCCTGGGCGACGCCTTCACTGACGGTGACCTGTTCGACGCGGTATCGATCCGAGGTCTGCGCATGGCTACCGATGACCGCATGCTGCCTGACTCCCAGCGCGGCTACGCGCCGGTGGTACGTGGCGTCGCTGCTACCAACGCGCGCGTCACCATTCGCCAGAACGGCTATGTCATCCAGGAAGTCACCGTCGCCCCGGGGGCGTTCGAGATCAGTGATCTCAACCCCACCAGCGATAACGGCGACCTGGACGTGACCGTCACCGAGGCCGATGGCCAGGAAAGCCATTTCACCGTTCCGTTCTCGTCTGTCGCGCGCTCCCTGCGGCCGGGCGTGTCCCGTTACACCCTCAGCGTTGGCCAGGCCCGCGACCTCAGCTACGGCTCGGCGCCGAAGGTTGGCCAGGCCACCTACCAGCGTGGCCTCACCAACAGCGTCACCGGCTATACCGGCGCAACGGCCTCCGAAGGCTACGCCGCTGGCTTGCTCGGTGGCGTGCTGACCACCGAGTACGGTGCCTTCGGCGCAGACATCACCCATGCCAGCACCAAGCTTGACGATCAATCCTTCACCGGCCAGTCGCTGCGCCTGAGCTACAACAAGATTCTGCAGAGCACCGGCACCCACTTCACGGTGGCCGCGTACCGCTACTCCACCGACGGCTATTTCAGCTTCACCGACGCCCTCAATGCGCGCGACCAACTGGACGAGTACGGGGATAGCAAGGGTGGCGTCGACGCCATCCGCCGAACCCGCAGCCGCAGCGAGGTCAACGTCAGCCAGAACGTCGGTAGCCGCGGCTACCTGTACGTCAACGGCTCGCGCCAGAACTACTGGAACGACACCGGTTTCGATACCCAGTACCAGGCCGGCTACACCCATAACTGGAGTTGGGGCAGCACCTCGGTCAGTGCCGCCCGGACCCAGGATGCCTACGGCACGGCAGACAACCGCACCCTGTTCAGCGTGTCGCTGCCAATCGGCAAGGCAGGCACCAACCGTCCTTACCTGAGCAGCAGCTACAGCCAGAGCAGCAAGGGTTCGAGCAACCTGCAGAGCACGCTGAGCGGCACCGCCGGCAAAGAGGGCCAGGTCAGCTACGGCCTGACCGCATCCCATGACAGCCCCGACTCCGGTGACAGCAGCTCCAGCGTTGGCGCCAACAGCCAGTACCGCACCTCCTTCGGCACCCTGAACGGCTCGGTCAGTGAGAGTTCCGACTACCGCCAGCTTTCGGCCGGCATGAGTGGCTCGGTGGTCGCGCACCCGAGTGGCATCACCTTCGGCCAGAATCTCGGCGACAGCATCGCCATCATCGATGCCCCCGGTGCCGCCGGGGCCAGCGTCAGCAGTGCCGCCAACGTCAAGCTCGACGGCCAGGGCCAGGCCGTGGTGCCGTACCTGTCGCCGTACCGTGTCAACAGTGTCGAACTCGATCCCAAGGGGCTCGACGACGACGTTGAACTCAAGAGCACCCTGCATGACGTCGTTCCGCGCAGCGGCGCGGTGATGCTGGTCAAGTACGACACGGTCAAGGGCCATGCGCTGCTAATCCAGAGCCGCCGGGCCGATGGCAGTGCGCTGCCGTTCGGCGCTTCGGTGTACGACGAGCAGAACCAGGAAGTCGGCATGGTCGGGCAGGGCGGCAAGATCTTTGCGCGGGTCAATGCCGACCAGGGCGTATTGCATGTGCCGCTCGACTCCGCCGGGCAGTGCTCGATCAATTACCGCGTTGCCCCGCGCGTCGCGGATGGCGCCAGCGCGCCGATGGAGACCCTCAATGAAACCTGCAAGTGATTGCCGGGCTGCCGGCGCGGTTCAAGGGAGAGCAATCATGAAAGCCAATCATCGCCTTCTCGCATCGTTCAGCTTGCTCACCAGCATCCTATTGAGTCTGTTTGCCGGAACCGTGCAGGCTGACCCAACCTGCAAAGCCACCGCCGGGGTGTCGATTTCGTTGCCGGCCACTTTCTCGGCGCCACGCGATCGCTCGGAAGGAACCCCGTTGACGGCGTGGACTACCGGTGACGCCCAGGTATTCAATGGCTGCACGGCCAGCGACACCAGCAATGTGTGGCTGCAGGCTGCCATGTTGCTGACGCCAACCGGCAAAAGTGTGGTGAACGACGGCAAGACCTACTCGGTGTTTGAGAGTGGGTTGCGTGGCGTGGGGCTGATCATGAGGACCAAATCGTACAGCTCCTCCACCTGGTGGCCTGTCGAGGCTACGCCGGTCGATCTCTATCGTGGCTGGGGCGCCACATGGACTGCATCCGCCGCGGTTCGCCTGGTTGCTACTGGAGAACCAATTGCCTCCGGCGTGCTCAGCAGCCAGCAGATTGGCGAGTTCACCGTAAAGGACAAGACAAGCGGAAATGCGACCTTGCCTTCGCCGATCAAGATCACTTCCTCGACCGTCACCGCGCAAACCTGCTCGGTGGATGCGGGTTCGAAGAGCTTCACTGTCCCGGTCGGGAAGATCAATGTGCTGGACTTGGCCGGGCCGGTAGGCACCACGGCGGGCAACGCATCGTTCAATATCCGCCTGGACTGCTCCTCGGGGATGGACGTCTTCATGACCTTCACCGATGCCAGCAACCCCGGCAATACCAGCGACCGCCTGGGCCTTTCCGCCTCGTCGCAACAGGCCAGCGGCGTGGCCCTGCAAGTGCGCAGGCTGGGTACGCCGGTGAAGTTCGGGCCGGATTCCTCGGTGGCCGGGAATGCCGGGCAGATTGCCCTGGGCGCTGCGCCGAACGGTGCGCTGGACATCCCGCTCACGGCCAATTTCATCAAGACCGATGCCGTGGTGCGCGGCGGTGACGCGAACGCCGTCGCCACGTTCACCCTGTCCTATCAGTAGACGCCCTGGCGTCGAGCGGCTGGGCCGGCCGGCGTCACGGTGAGTTGTGCTTGCCAGGTTGCTACCGCTCTTCCGGTGGAAAGCGGGAGGGCGGGTTGATCAGCGCCGCAGTCGTCGGAACCTGCGCTGCCCGGCTTTACCCCCGGGCAGCCCGCCCGTGGTTCACGGGCTTGCAGGAAGCGCATCCGTTCAGGTGGCAACCTTCTTCGATCCTGTCTTCGCCCGAGCGCCCTTGTCGCGTCAGCGCCCAGGTTCGCTAGCTACTTTGCTGGCACCTGTCGCCGGGTCTGGGCGGACGACACAGCCGCCAGGCTTCCCTGGTCTGGACGGGGCCAGGGGCGTCGTCGCTCGCCAGGTATTGGGTGACGCAGGATGATCCTAGGCAAATGCGACAAGGTACTCAGGAAGCGTCCTGCACACCCATCGGAAGAGCCTGTAGCATCCCGCATTGCTGCGCTTGCAAGGCCGCCGGTAAGGTTTCCGGGTCGCGACGGTTGTCGTGACCTGGGCGTGGAAACCCGGGCTTTCTTTGCAGGTGCAGTAGCGCCAAGGCAGTTTAGCTGGCGCTATTTACGCGCCCGTCAGTTGCTGTTATGGCGGGTCGTGCGAGGCGGGCTTCGGCCCGGCCGGGGCTCCTGCAAAGCCGGTATTTCCACCCTTGCGCGGCCCGCCTCCTTACTCCGTGGAAAGAGATGAGGTGGGTTAACCCTTTGCAGGAGTACTGAAAGATGCATTACCCCGCTTTTACGCCCGAGCACCACCGGCTTTGTCCCGTGAGATTCCTTCTATCGAATGTCATTGCTTGCCGAATCTCGATGCTCACTCGGCCGAGTATTTGAGGCTTGCGGCTGGCCGTTGGGTGCATTGCCGGCCTGACGGCCCTTTGGCTGTTCTTCGATACATACCGGCACGGCTTGCAAGGAGTCGAGACATGGGAAGCCGATTACCGAATCACCCTGGCGAGTTCTGGAGCCAGGTAGCGCCGGCCGATGGCCAGCCCGGGCTGGCGCTGGGATGGCCAGTCGATTGCCAGGCCGCCATGAACGAAGCGGTTCGGCGCGTCGAGCGCTGGATCGACGATGAGGAACCGCAGGCCGACTTGTGGGTGGCTTTCTTCATCGGTCGCAATGAACAGGAGACCTACACAGAACGTGTGGCCTTCGAAACGGCGTTCCTCTGGCGCGTGCAGCAGCGCCTGATGGGGGCCGCCTCGCCAAGTACGCTGAGGGCCTGAGGAACCGGGTTCGCAAGCAAGCTCGCTCCCGTGGGAACTGACGGGGTGCCTTCCTCCTCCCTCGCATCCCAGAGGTGTTCACGGGAGCGAGCCTGCTTGCGAATCCCCTCACAGCGCAGCGCCTGCACGGTGTCGACGTAGGATGGCGTGGAGCGCAGCGATACCCATCGATTCCATGCAGCAGCATGGGTATCGCAAGCTCCACCCATCCTACGACTGCACGGTCTGCCGGGTGAACCCGACGTAGGATGGTGTGGAGCGCAGCGATACCCATCGATTTCACGCAGCAGGATGGGTATCGCAAGCGCCACGTCATCCCGCGACTCGGCTCCCCGGATACCAATGAGCAGCCCTAGTCCGCCCAGTGCCAGGCCGGTGCATCGAACATGCCCTGGTCGCGGATGCGCGTCTGACCCAGTTCCTTGTCCAGGTGCAGGCAGTTGCACTCGGAGTGCTCCTCCAGCGTGGCGATCAGCCGGCTGGCGTGGGACACGATCCAGACCTGGGTGTGCCTGGAGGCCTCGATGATCAACCGCCCCAGCGCTGGCAACAGGTCCGGGTGCAGGCTGGTTTCCGGTTCGTTGAGCACCATCAGCGACGGCGGGCGCGGGGTCAGCAGGGCGGCGACCAGCAGCAGGTAGCGCAGGGTGCCGTCGGAGAGTTCGGCCGCACTCAATGGCCGCAGCAGGCCGTATTGCTTCAGCGCCACGGCGAAGCGCCCGCCCGGTTGGCAGTCGATCAGCAACTCGGCACCCGGGAAAGCATCGCTGATGGCGGCCTCCAGTGCACTGGCATCACCGATTTCACGAATGGTCTGCAGGGCGGCGGCGAGGTCGCGGCCATCGTGGTGCAGCACCGGTGTGCGCGTGCCCAGTTGCGGCTGGCGCGCGGGGGCGTCGGCGTCGGTGCGGAAATGATCGTAGAAGCGCCAACCGCGAATCTGCTCGCGCAGCAGCAGGGCTTCGGCGCAATCCGAGCCAGTGCCGATCTGGGTGAACAGGCTGTCGAAGGTCGGGATGTGTTGTTCCAGCACCTGCCAGCTGCGGCCTTCGCGGGCACGCAGCATCGGGCCGTTGCGCTCTACCAGTTGCGCGGCGGGGCGGTACCAGGGGCCGGCCCAGATGCTCTCGTGCTTGATTTCCGGGTCCAGGCCAAAAGCGCTGAGCACCGGTGGCGGCGGCAGACCAAGGGCGATGGCGTAACCGAAGTCTTCGCCGGCAAAGCCCAGGCGCAGGCGCTTCACCTCGTTGCGCGGGCCGCCCTGGACTTCCACCTCGCCCGTGCGCATGCGCCGCGAATGGCTTTCCGGCCCGGCCCAGAAGGTAGATTCCAACCCGCCTTCGCGGGCCAGCGCATTGACCACGCCGCCCTGCGCCGTCTCGGCGAGCAGGCGCAGGGCGCGATAGAGGTTGGATTTGCCGCTGCCGTTGGCGCCGGTAATCAGGTTCAGCCGGCCCAGGGGCAGCACCAGCGAGTTGATCGAGCGGTAATTGGCGACGGCCAGGGTGTGCAGCATGCGGGCGATCCGTGGACTGGAAACGCCCGAATGCTAGCAGAGCTCACTCAGCCGGCGCGGCGCCAGTTCAGTACCAACTGTGTCAGCAGGCCCGCCACCAGGCCCCAGAAGGCGGAGCCGACGGAGAACAGGGTGAAGCCTGAAGCGGTGACCAGGAAGGTGACCATCGCCGCTTCGCGCTGGCGCGCGTCGGCCATGGCGTTGGTCAGGCCGTTGGTGATCGAGCCGAGCAGCGCCAGCGCGGCGATGGATAGCACCAGCGCCTTGGGCAGCGCGGCGAACAGGGCCGCCAGGGTGGCGCCGAAGATGCCGGCGATGCCGTAGAACAGTCCGCACCAGAGTGCGGCGGTGTAGCGCTTGTGCGGGTTCTCGTGGGCTTCCGGGCCGGTGCAGATGGCCGCGCTGATGGCTGCGAGGTTGATGCCGTGGGAGCCGAAGGGCGCCAGCAACAGCGAGGCGATGCCGGTGGTGGAGATCAGCGGCGAAGCGGGCACCTGGTAGCCGTCGGCGCGCAGTACGGCGAGGCCCGGCATGTTCTGCGAGGCCATCGCCACGATGAACAGCGGGATGCCGATGCTGATGGTGGCGGCCAGGGAGAAGCTCGGCGTGGTCCACACCGGGCGGGCGATCTCCAGCTGGAAGTGGCTGAAGTTGAGCAGGCCGAGGAAGCCGGCCAGGGCGACACCCACCAGCAACGCGGCGAACACCGCATAGCGCGGCGACAGGCGCTTGGCGACGAGGTAGCTGACGAACATCGCCACCACCAGCGCCGTCTGTTGCTGCGCGGCGTTGCAGATCTCGATACAGATGCGGAACAGCACGCCGGCCAGCAGGGCAGAGGCCAGCGACCCCGGCACCTGGCGCATCAGGCGGTCGAAGCTGCCAGTGACGCCGCAGATCGTGATCAACGCGGCGCAGACGATGAATGCACCGATGGCCTCGCCATACGGCACACCCGGCAGGCTGCTGATCAGCAACGCGGCACCGGGGGTGGACCAGGCGATGACGATGGGCGTGCGGTAGCGCAGGGTCAGACCGATGGTGGTCAGGGCCATGCCGATGGACAGCGCCCAGATCCACGAGGAAATCTGCGCGGTGCTCAGCCCCGCGGCCTGGCCGGCCTGGAACATCAGCACCAGCGAGCTGGTGTAGCCGGTGAGCATGGCGACGAACCCGGCGACGATGGCGGCGGGGGAGGAGTCGGCCAGCGGGCGCAAGGGCGCGGCGGCGGGAGTGCTGTCAGTCATGCACGAACTTCCATCAGGTGCGGGTGAGCAGAGGGTAGAGCGAGGCTACCAGCAGGGCAGCCATGCCGAGATTGAACAGGCGCAGCCGCAGCGGGTCTTCCAGCCAGCGTCGCAGTAGACTGCCCAGTATGGTCCAGACGCCCACGCTGGGCAGGTTGACCGCGGCGAACAGGGTAGCGATCAACACCACATTGCCGATCCAGCTGTTGGCTGGCAGGTAGGTGGCGATGGCGCCCACGGCCATCACCCAGGCCTTGGGGTTGACCCACTGGAAGGCGGCGGCCTGGAGGAAGGTCATGGGTTTGGCGGCATTCTCGCCCTTCGCCTCGGGGGCGCCGGAGCGGGCAATCTTCCAGGCCAGATACAGCAGGTAGGCGCCGCCGGCGTAGCGCAGCGCCGTGTAGGTTGCCGGGATGCGCTCGAACAGCTGGTGCAGGCCCAGGCCCACGGCGACCACCAGCAGCAGGAAGCCGATGCTGATACCGAGCATGTGCGGAATGGTGCGGCGGATGCCGAAATTCACGCCCGAGGCCAGCAGCATCATGTTGTTGGGGCCGGGGGTGATGGAGGTGACGAAGGCAAACAGCACGAAGGCGCCGAGGAGTTCGAGGGGCATGGCGGGGTACCGGTCTTGTTCTGGAGCCAGACTAATCCCGCCACCGCAAAGCTGTCCCATAACAGCCAGTGGCCGAGTGGCCCGTACAGTGCGAGCGGCAGTGGCGTGTGCGGGAGTGCCTCGGTATGGTTCGGGAAAGCCGCGCAACGGATGGAAAATCGCCAGCATGGAACAGAATCCCTACGCCGCCCCCAAGGTCGAGCTGGTGGATCAGAGCGCTCCGCGCGCATTCCTCGGCGGACGCTGGAACCCCGGCCATCTGCGCTTGCTCGGTGGCCTGAGCCTGGCGCTGCTGCTGTGCAATGTGGTGCTGTTCGTCCTGTCCTTCGCCACCGCGCTGCATGAATCGGCCACCTGGCAAGGCTACGAGCTCTGGGTTGGCGTGCTCAGCACGCTGCTTGGCTGCTTCCTGCTGTGGCGCACCCGGCGCTTTCTCGAGGATCGCTTCAATGCCCGCGGCCTGGCCTGGCCGGTCGGGCTGTCGATTGCCGTCGCGCTACTGATGCAGGTCTACAGCCTGGTCTTCGACGAGCAGCTCAGTGGCGAATTCAATGGCGCGCTGATGGGCTTCATGGGCCTGTTCGTACCAACCGGCATCGTCACCCTGTGGTACGGCATCCGCCTGCTGAAGATCGAGCTGCCCTACCCGTCGGTGAAGGTCATGGGCTGGTTGGAGGTTTCCTCCGGCGTGTGCCTGCTCAGCGTCCTGCTGTTCCTGCCCGGCACCGCGCTGGCGATGGCCAGCCTGCTGCCGCTGGCGCTGATGTTCCTGCGTGCCGCGCGCGAGCTGGAAGGTGTCGCCCGCTAGTCGTGGTGCTGCAACCTGGCGATGGCCTGGTTCACCGCCAGCCAGCCGTTCACCGCTTCTTCCCCGGCCTCGCCAAAGGCGCGCTGCAGCAGCTGTTCCTGCTCACGGCGCAGGGCCTTCTCCAGCTTGCTGCCTTCGGCCGTCAGCGCCAGCAGGCGCCGGCGCTTGTCGTTGTCGCAGGCTTCGCTGCGGATCAGGTCGCGCTCGAGCAATTGGCGCAACGGCACATTCAGCGCCTGCTTGGTCACGCCCAGGGCGGCCAGCAGCTGGCTGACGCTCAGCCCGGGATTGCGTGCGATGAAGAACAGGATGCGGTGATGCACCCGGCTCAGGCCACGGCGTGCCAGCATCTCGTCAGGCTTCGCGGTGAAGGCCCGGTAGCTGTAGAAAAAGGCTTGGATCGCTTCGAGCTGCAGGTCGCTTTTTATTAGGTCAGGCATATTGACGTATCCGTCTCGGGCGTCGTAGCTTCGGTCAAGCAGTTTGACTCATTCTTCCGTGCTCCCGCTACCGGTGACCCCCATGGCCTTCTCCGAACGCATCGCTCGACTGAAAAGCTCTCTGATCCGTGAAATCCTCGCCGCGGCGCAGCGCCCGGAGGTGATGTCCTTCGCCGGCGGCCTTCCCGCCGAGCCGATGCTGCCGAAGGTGAACTGGGACGCCATGCCGGCGAGCATGGGCCAGTACGGAATGAGCGAAGGGGAGCCGGCGCTGCGTGAGGCCATCGCCGCCGAGGCGCGCGCGCTCGGCGTGCCCTGCGAGGCTAGCCAGGTATTGATTGTCAGCGGCTCGCAGCAGACCCTGGACCTGGCCAGCAAGCTGTTCATCGACCCGGGCACCGAGGTGCTGCTCGAAGCGCCGACCTACCTTGCCGCGCTGCAGGCCTTCCAGCTGTTCGGCGCCAATTGCCTGACCGTGCCGCTGGGCGCCGAAGGGCCGGACGTCGCCGCGCTGCGCCAGCGCCTGGAGAGCAGCAAACCGGCCTTTGCCTACCTGATCCCGACTTTCCAGAACCCGTCCGGCGTGCGTTACAGCGAACAGCGCCGCGATGAGGTGGCTGCCGTGCTCGACGAGTTCGGCGTGACCCTGATCGAGGACGAGCCTTACCGCGAGCTGGTGTTCGATGCGGGCGCCGCCACTCCGCTGGTCAGCCGCCTGAAGAAGGCCAGCTGGATCTACACCGGTACCGTGTCGAAGACGCTGCTGCCGGGCCTGCGCGTGGGCTTCCTGATCGCCACGCCGGACCTGTTCCCGCACCTGCTGCGCCTGAAACAGTCCGCCGACCTGCACACTAATCGCGTCGGCCAATGGCAGGCACTGCAGTGGTTTGGCACCGAGGCCTACCGTGGCCATCTGGCCGAGCTGCGCGATTTCTACCGCATCCGCCGCGACGCCATGCAGGCGCAACTGGAGGAGCATTTTGCCGAGCTGGCGGAGTGGAATGTGCCCCAGGGCGGCTTGTTCTTCTGGCTCAAGCTCAGGCAGCCGCTGGATACCCGCACGCTGCTCGACGCGGCGCTGGCGCAGAACGTGGCCTTCATGCCGGGCGAGCCTTTCTTCACACAACCGGATGCCAATCCCGGCTATTTGCGGCTTAACTTCAGCCACGTGGCGCCGGAACGTGCCGGCGAAGGTTTGCGCCGCCTGGCGACGGTCATCCGCGAAGCCCAGGCCCAATGAGGAGATGAGCATGTACACCGTCTACGGCGATCGACTGTCCGGCAACTGCTACAAGGTCAAGCTGGCCCTGCACCTGCTCGGCCTGCCTTACCAGTGGCGCGAGATCGATATCCTCAAGGGCGAGACGCAGACCGCCGAGTTCCTGGCGATGAACCCCAACGGCAAGGTGCCGGTCCTGCAACTCGAGGATGGCACCTGCCTGTGGGAATCCAACGCCATTCTCAACTTCCTCGCCGATGGCAGCGACCTGCTGCCCAGCGAGCCGCGCCTGCGCACCCAGGTGCTGCAGTGGCAGTTCTTCGAGCAGTACAGCCATGAGCCCTATGTGGCGGTGGCACGCTTCATCGAGTTCTACCTCGGCCTGCCCGAGGAGCGCCGCGAGGAGTACGCGCGCTGCCAGAAGGGCGGCTACAAGGCGCTGAAGGTGATGGAGAAGCAATTGGAGCAGACGCCTTACCTGGTGGGGGAGGATTACTCCATCGCCGATATCACCCTGTACGCCTACACCCATGTGGCGCACCAGGGCGGTTTCGACCTGGCGAACTTCCCGGCGATCAATGCCTGGCTGGCACGGGTGGCGGATCATCCGCGGCACGTGGCGATGCAGGACTGACCATCGCGCCCGGCCATTGAAAACGCCGCTTCCCTGGAAGCGGCGTTTTTCGTTGTGCATACCCAATGACACAGGGGAGCGTAGGAGCGGACTCCGTCCGCGATGTGCCACCGGCCAGCTCGGAGCAGCCGAAAAGCGATCGCGGACGGAGTCCGCTCCTACGCATGGGTTTGCCTTGTGCGCAGCGAAAACAGGCAATTTGCCATCAGATAATTCCGAAAAGACCGCTCTAAACCGCGGATTTCGCCGCATTGGGGTTGACCGGCATCATGGCGGCGTTTTGTCGCCCTCCCTAATCTGGACGCACTGCCATGTAGGACGTACCGATGTGGCCGGGCGCGAGAAGCAGGCAGTGTCGTCGTCCGGCGTGGGGAGGGGAAAGATGGCCTATCTGGTCTGGCAGGCAGATCTCGATACCGGGATCGGAGTGATCGACGCGCAGCACAAACGCATCGTCGAAATGATCAATCAGCTGCACGAGGCCCAGGCCCATCACGACCGAGCCATGCTCGGCGGCGTGATCGAGGAACTGGTCGACTACACCATCTCGCACTTTGCCTTCGAGGAGACCCTGCTGGAGGATTCCGGCTACCAGTTCACCCGTGCGCACAAGAAGGTCCACGAGCTCTTCATCAAGCGCGTTTCCGACTACCGTGCGCGTTTCGAGGCTGGCGAGGACGTCGCCGAGGAACTCAAGGGCCTGCTGGGGCGCTGGCTGTTCAATCACATCCGCAATGACGACGCCAACTACGTGGAGTCGGTGATGGCCAGCATGCACGAGCTGACCCGCGACCAGAGCCACGGTGGCTGGCTGTCGCGCTCGATGAAGCGATTCTTCGGCTGAATCGCCCTTTGTTTCGGCGGTGAATGCCGACGCGAATCCCCTCCGGCTGACTATGCTCTGTGCACAACTACAAGCAATGCCACGGGGGTATTCGCGCATGAAGACGCTGTTGAAGTCACTGCTGCTGCTTTCTTTCCTGTCGTCCTTCCCATTGTTCGCCGCGCAGTCGGCCACCACCGCGCCGACCGACGACCAGCGCGCCAAGGCGCTGCTGTCCAAGGCAGTGGCCGCATACAAGCAGGAGGGCGACAAGGCCTTCGCCGCATTCAGCCGCCAGGGTGAGTTCGTCGATGGCGACCTCTACGTGTTCGTGGTGGACAGCAAGGGCACCATGCTCGCCAGCGGCGGGCCGTCGGTGGTGCTGATCGACCGCGACGTGTCGTCCATGCTCGACCCTTCGCTCCAGGAGCAGTTCGCCAAGGCATTGAAGTCGCCGGAAACCGGCAAGGTGCAGCAGGCCGACTACCGCTGGAAGAACTGGGCGGACGGCAAGGTGGAGCGCAAGCACGTCTATTACCAGCGCGTCGGTGAGCGCTTCCTCGCGGTGGGCTACTACATCCCGCGCGCCTCGGCGCAGCAGGCGGCGGCCATGCTGGCCAAGGCGGTAAAGGCTGTGGAAGCCGACCCGCAGGGTACCTTCAGGAAGATCAATGCACTGGACAAGACCTTCATCGAGGATGACCTGTATGTCTTCGTGGTCGACCTGGATACCTCGAAGTTCGTCGCCCATGGCTTCAATACGCGCATGGTCGGCACCGATTTCGAGTCGCTGAAGGACCCCGGCGGCAACCCGATCGGTCACGCCATGCTCGAGCTGGCCAAGTCCAAGGGCGAGGCGGAATTCGAATACCAGTGGCGCAACCCGGTGACCAGCAAGGTGGAGAACAAGCACGCCTTCCTGCGCAAGTCTGGCCACTACCTGGTTGCGGTGGGTTACTACACGCGCTGATCGCAGCGATTCACAGGTACAAAAAAAACCGGCCCGAGGGCCGGTTTTTCATGGCAGCGGCTTTCAGCGAATCAGGCTGAGGAACTCGCTGCGAGTGGCGGCGTTCTCGCGGAACTCGCCGAGCATCACCGAGGTGACCATGGACGAATTCTGCTTCTCCACGCCGCGCATCATCATGCACATGTGCTTGGCCTCGATCACCACGGCCACGCCCAGCGCGCCGGTGACCTGCTGGACCGCCTCGGCGATCTGCCGCGACATGTTTTCCTGGATCTGCAGGCGACGGGCGTACATGTCGACGATGCGCGCCACCTTGGACAGCCCCAGCACCTTGCCGTTGGGGATGTAGGCGACGTGGGCCTTGCCGATGAAGGGCAGCAGGTGGTGTTCGCACAGCGAGTAGAGCTCGATGTCCTTGACCAGCACCATCTCGCTGTTGTCGGAGCTGAACAGGGCGCCGTTGACGATCTCCTCCAGCGTCTGCTGGTAGCCGCGGCAAAGGTACTGCATGGCTTTGGCGGCGCGCTTGGGCGTGTCCACCAGGCCTTCGCGGGTGACGTCCTCACCGAGCTGGCTGAGGATCGCGGAGTAGTTTTGTTCCAGGGACATGATCTACCTGTGGCAATGACAAAAATAAAAACCGTGGCGCAGGGTAGGGCGCTCAGCCTTGGCTGGCAAGGCCCGAGCGCCGGTTGGCGCGTTATGGCAGGCAGTTTGTCGCCGGGCGTGGGCGCGCGCCCGGCGCAGTGGTTTTACTCGTCGCGGCCTTCGAGCATGTTGCGGCGCAGCATCACGTAGATGGCGCCGGTGCCGCCATGGCGCGGCAGGCAGGAGGCGAAGCCGAGTACCTGCGGGTGCTGGCGCAGCCAGGTGTTCACGTGGCTCTTTACCATCGGGCTGCGGCCATCGACGCGCGCGGCCTTGCCGTGGGTGACGCGCACGCAGCGGACCTCGAAGCGGGTGGCTTCGGCGATGAAGTCCCAGAGGGTTTCACGGGCCTTTTCGATCTTCATGCCGTGCAGGTCGAGGCTGCCGTCGAAGCCGATCTGACCGGCCTTGAGCTTGCGCATCTGGCCTTCCTGGACGCCGTCGCGGGCCCAGTAGAGTTCGTCCTCGGGGCCGACGTCGATGACGAACTGGTCGGAGAGACCGTCGACCCGGATGTTCTCGGTGCGTACGGTCGCGTTCTGCCGTAGCTCCTTGAGCTGCTTGCGATCGGCCTTGGGTTTACCGGTGTCGGCCTGGTCCACGGTGATGCGCCTGACGCCGCGCATTTCGCTGGCGAATTGGGAAAAATCGTCGTCTTGCATGCGCACCTCCTCAAACAGCCGCGCAGTCTAACGGATCGCGCCTGTCCTGCGGAAATGCACCGTACGGGGATCAGTTGCGGCGTTTCATCAATCGTGGCGACAGGCTCAGGCCTTCGCGGCCACGGGCACGGCGGCGGGCGGCGCGCCAGAAGGTGACGCCGAGCCAGAGGCCGAGCAGGCCGATCACCAGCAATACGGCACCGGCGCCCGGTTCGATGTGCAGCACTCCCACCGCGGGCTGGCGGCGGAGCAGGGCGGCGACGCCGGCCATGGCGGAGAGGATGCCGAAGGTGGCGATTATCGCCGCGATCGCGGCGGCGAAACGCCAGCGCCAGCGGCCCGGACGTTTCGGGCGCAGGCTGGGTGGATCGAACTTTTCGGTCATCTTCATCCCGACTTCCTCATCTATTGAACGAGGCTATGACCGGTGGGGACGGGTGGGGTTCCACCCCCAGGGCCGGGAAGCGCGGCGAGCCCGCTGGGTGAGCGGGTTCGCTGGCTTGCGCGCCTAAGCTGAGCCTAACCCCGGGCGCTTGTCGTTGCCGCCTGTCGGGACGAGTGGCTTCAGACCAGTGCCTGGGCCTGCGCGACCACGGCGGCGAAGTTGTCGCCGAGGGCGGCGATTTCCGCGCGGTGCAGGTCGCGGGCGGCAAGCACACCGCCTTCGGGCGTGGGAATGTCGCGGGTGGCGCAGGCGGCATCCACCAGGGTGCAGCGGTAGCCGTAGTCCTTGGCGGCACGGACCGTGGTGCTGATGCTGGAGTGGGTCATGAACCCGCAGACGATCAGGTCCAGGCGGCCACTGGCCTGCAGGCGGTCATGCAGGTCGGTGCCGGCGAAGGCATTGGGCAGGCGCTTGTCCACCACGACTTCGCCCGGCAGCGGCGTCAGCTCCGGCAGGAAGCGGCCGCGCGGGCCTTGCGGGTCGAGCAGGCCACCGACCACGCCCAGGTGGTGCACGTGGACAATCGGAGTGCCCATGTTCCGCGCCGCCTCCAGCAGCAGGCGAATCTGCGCCACCGCGGCGTCCAGGTCAGGCAGCGCCAGCACGCCACTGCGGTACTCCTCCTGCGCGTCGATGATCAACAGAGTGCTCTGGCGCAGGGTGGCCGGCGGATATCCACGGCCACTGATCTGCAGCATGCTGAGCGGAAGGGACATGTCACGACTCCTGTAAATGCATGTTCACTCATTGTGGGCCGTAACGCGTCCGCTGTGAATCTTTGCGAACTCGCGCCAAAGTGGTATTGGCATTCTTCGCTGGAACTGCCCATCGGCCCCCAGAGCGCCCGCGTTCCGCTAGAATGCGCCCCTTTTTGCGAGCTGCGAGGACACACCGCCGTGACCGAATCCCGTTTGCTGACCCTGCGTGACCATATCCGCTGGGCCGTCAGCCGCTTCCACGCCGAGGAGCTGTTCTTTGGCCACGGTACCGACAATGCCTGGGACGAAGCCCGCCAACTGGTGCTGGGCGCGTTGCACCTGCCCTGGGAAATGGCCGATGCCTACCTCGACTGCCGCCTCGAGGACGAGGAGCGCGAGTACCTGATGCACCTGCTGCGCCGGCGTATCGAGGAGCGCGTGCCCACCGCCTACCTGCTGGGCGAGGCCTGGTTCTGCGGCATGCCTTTCGTGGTCGATGAGCGTGTGCTGGTGCCGCGTTCGCCGATCGCCGAGCTGATCGAACGTCGCTTCGAGCCCTGGCTGGCGGCCGATCCTGCGCGCATCCTGGACCTGTGCACCGGCTCGGGCTGCATCGGTATCGCCTGTGCAAGTGCCTTCCCGGAGTCCGAAGTGGTGCTGGGCGACCTGTCCTTCGACGCCCTGGAAGTGGCCAACATCAACATCGAGCGCCACGAACTGGGCGAGCGCGTCTACACCGTGCAGGGTGACGGCTTCGAGGGCCTGCCGGGCCAGCGTTTCGATCTGATCGTGTCGAACCCGCCCTACGTCGATGCCGAAGACTTCGCCGACATGCCCGCCGAATACCACCACGAACCGGAACTCGGCCTGGCCTGCGGCAACGATGGCCTGGACCTGGTGCGGCGCATGCTGGCCGAGGCGGCGGACCACCTGAGCGAACGCGGCACGCTGGTCGTGGAAGTGGGCAACAGCCAGGTCCACGTGACGGCGCTCTACCCGGAAGTGGACTTCACCTGGCTCGACTTCGAATACGGCGGCCACGGCGTGTTCCTGCTCTCGGCGCAGCAGTGCCGGGAGCACCAGGAGCTGTTCAGGGCGCGGGTAAAGGCCTGATCCACTCCAGGAGTGGGCTGAATCTGTAGGAGCGAGCTTGCTCGCGAACGGATTTGCCGGTTACTCCGGCGCCGGGGCGGTTCGCGAGCGAGCTCGCTCCTACAAAAGAATCGCTCTGGCTTGGTTTCGATGTGAGGCTCATTCGATCGCGGACGGAGTCCGCTCCTGCGCGGAGGTCGGCTTTGGGTAGGAGCAGACTCTGTCCGTGTGATGGCCTGATCCACGCCAAGGGTGGGCTGAATCTGTAGGGGCGAGCTTGCTCGCGAATGGATTTGCCGGTTACCCCGGCGCTGGGGCGGTTCGCGAGCGAGCTCGCTCCTACAAAAGAATCGCTCTGGCTTGGGTTCGATGTGGGGCTCGGCTGATCGCGGACGGAGTCCGCTCCTACAAAAGAATCGCTCTGGCTTGGTTTCGATGTGAGGCTCAGTCGATCGCGGACGGAGTTCGCTCCTACGCGGAGGTTGGCATTGGGTAGGAGCGGACTTCGTCCGCGATTGCCCTCCGGCCGCGCCGAGCGGTCGGAGGCGCGTGCGCGCTAGTGCGTGGCAATCCAGATCAGCAGGCCGGCCTGGAACACGGCGAAGACCGTCAGGCAGGCGATGGTGAAGCGCAGGCTGGTGTCGTCGCGGCGGAAGGTTTCGATGCGTTGCTCCAGCCGGCGGATCTCGTTGGACTGGGTGGCGAGGTTCTGGTCGGCCTGTTCCAGCATCGAGCCGGCTTCCAGCAGCGGGACTATCTGCACCTTGTCCTTGTGCCAGTCGTCATACAGCTCGCTGACCCGGCCGACGCTGTAGCGCGCCTTCAACAGCCGCGAATCCTCGTAGATCACGTCGAAGCCCTGGGCGCGCAGGAAGTGGTCGCGGCGCTGTCGGGCTTCCTCGCTGAGACCGTCCTTCACGGCCAGCGCGCCACCCTCGACGCGGTAGTGCGACCACTTCTTTTTCGCCCAGGCCACCCCCTGGGCCAGCAGGAATCGCCCCAGGCCGCGGTTCAGCGGTTCGGTGGCGAAGCCTGAGTCGGCGCCGAAGCGCACCTCCTTGTTGCGGTGGTCCGCCCAGACTTCCAGCAGATTCACTTCCTTGCGCAGCACCTGCCCGGGTACCTGCACGGTCAGGCGCAACAGGCTCTGCTCGCCGTTGTGGCGCTCGACTCGGCCCAGCTGGACGAAACGCAGCGGCCGCGCGCCGGTGGTGCGGTCGGTGGGCAGCGGCGCCAGGCGCAGCAGGCGATGGTGTTCCGGCGCCAGCTCGGCCCACGGGTGCGGGCGAGCGGCGGCGCTCTCGTCGGCGGCGACGGCGGTCTGTTCGGCTTCGGTCATGGGGATCTACCTCGGGGCCTGGCTGGCGTGACCAGGGCTCTCCCGTGGTTTATCGACGCACCGGCGGATTTCTTGAGACGTTCGCTCCAGAAGTTGCCAGCGTGGCATCGGGCAGGGTCTGCGCGTGCCGGATGAACGTGGTGACGCGCTCCACCAGCTCGCGGGCCAGCGGCAGGTTGGGGTTGTTGTAGGAGGCGAGTTGCTGCGGACCGCTGGTCGGAACGATACGCAGGATGTGGTTCATCCCCGAGATCAGGTGGAAATCGCTGTCGGGCTTGGCGCGCTTGAGCGCCTGCGCATCCTCGACGCCAACCTGGATATCGTTGGTGCCCTGCAGGATCTGCGTTGGCAGTTTCAGCGCGGCAAAGGCGCGGGCCGGGTCCTGGCGGAACAGCGAGACCAGGTAGGGCTGAACGCTGGGGCGGAACAGCACCTTCAGCGGTTCTGGCACCTTGGGTTGCAGTTGCCCGGCCTGCAGGCGGTCGATCAGTTGGTCAGCCTGGGCGAGCAGGGGCGGGGGCAAGCGTCCCTGCAACTGCTCGCGCAGCACGTCGCCGATCGGGCGGGCGCTGCCGGCCAGGGATACCAGTGCCTCGGCGTGGGTTTGCGGCGCGGCGAGGCTGGCGATCAGCGCGCCTTCGCTGTGGCCGATCAGGACCTGGCGGCCGAAGCGCGGGTCGTGGGCCAGCTTGTCGCTCCAGGCCACCACGTCGCTGACGTAAGCCTCGACGCTGAGCTCTTCCTCGCGCGGCGCGGCCGGCAGGCTGCGGGCGACGCCGCGCTTGTCGTAGCGCACGCTGGCGATGCCGTTTTCCGCCAAAGCCTCGGCCAGTTTGCGCAGGTACGCGTTCTGTCCGCCCTCGGGGTTGTTGCCGTCGCGGTCGGTGGGGCCGGAACCGGCGATCAGCAGGGCCACGGGCGGCGGAGTCTGCGTCTGTGGGAGCAGCAGGGTGCCGCGCAGCACGCCGTGCCCGCTGTCCAGGTCATAGGGGCGTTGCAGGATGCTGGTGGGGGCGGCCTGGGCCTGGCTCGTGACGAGGCAGGCAAGGAGCAGAGAGCAGAACAGGGCGATACGGCGCATCGAAGACTTCGCGACGGGGCTGATGGCGCTTTGATCCTCGCGGGCGGCGAAGGTTCGCAGGGCGGATTGACGCAGGTATACTGCTCGGCCTTTTCGAATCCAAGTCTTTTCGCGGAGCCTCGCATGTCCGGCAACACCTACGGCAAGCTGTTCACCGTCACCACCGCTGGCGAAAGCCACGGCCCGGCGCTGGTCGCCATCGTCGACGGCTGCCCGCCCGGCCTGGAGATTTCCCTGGAAGACCTGCAGCGCG
Organism: Pseudomonas sp. GD03903; assembly: GCF_029840045.1. NCBI lineage: Bacteria > Pseudomonadati > Pseudomonadota > Gammaproteobacteria > Pseudomonadales > Pseudomonadaceae > Pseudomonas > Pseudomonas sp. GD03903. The sequence goes on from NZ_JAOCBT010000007.1 coordinate 66,682, forward strand.
ACCTCGACCGGCGCAAGCCCGGCACCAGCCGCCACACTACCCAGCGCCAGGAAGCCGACGAGGTGGAAATCCTCTCCGGCGTGTTCGAGGGCAAGACCACCGGCACCCCGATCGGCCTGCTGATCCGCAATACCGACCAGAAGTCCAAGGACTACTCGGCGATCAAGGACCTGTTCCGCCCGGCCCACGCCGATTACACCTACCACCACAAGTACGGTGTGCGTGACTACCGTGGCGGCGGCCGTTCCTCGGCGCGCGAGACCGCCATGCGCGTGGCCGCCGGCGCCATCGCCAAGAAAGCGCTGGCAGGCATGGGCATCAGCGTGCGCGGCTACATGAGCCAGCTCGGCCCGATCGAAATCCCCTTCAAGACCTGGGATAGCGTCGAAGACAACGCCTTCTTCAGCCCCGACCCGGACAAGGTGCCGGAGCTGGAGGCCTACATGGACCAGCTGCGCCGTGACCAGGATTCGGTTGGCGCGAAGATCACCGTGGTCGCCGAAGGCGTGCCGCCGGGCCTGGGCGAGCCGATCTTCGACCGCCTGGACGCCGAACTGGCCCACGCACTGATGAGCATCAACGCGGTGAAGGGCGTGGAAATCGGCGCCGGCTTCGCCAGCGTCGCCCAGCGCGGCACCGAGCACCGCGACGAGCTGACGCCGGAAGGCTTCCTGTCGAACAACGCTGGCGGCATCCTCGGCGGCATCTCCTCCGGCCAGCCGATCGTCGCCCACCTGGCGCTGAAGCCGACTTCCAGCATCACCACCCCCGGCCGCTCCATCGACGTGAACGGCAACCCGGTGGACGTGATCACCAAGGGCCGCCACGACCCATGCGTGGGCATCCGCGCCACGCCCATCGCCGAGGCGATGATGGCCATCGTGCTGCTCGACCACCTGCTGCGCCATCGTGCGCAGAATGCCGACGTGAAGGTCGGTACCCCGGTGCTGGGCCAGCTTTGAGCCGCAGGCGACAAGCTGCAAGCTACAGGCTGCAGGTAACAGCTGCTCTTTCCTGCCGCCTGTAGCCTAGCGCCTGTGGCCGCTCTTCCTTACTGTCGTCTGTCCAGTTTCTACTTCTTCTATTTCTGCCTGCTGGGCGGGACGGCGCCGTTCCTCGCGCTGTATTTCCATCACCTGGGTTTCTCCAGTGCACGGATCGGCGAGCTGGTCGCCATTCCCATGCTGATGCGCTGCGTCGCGCCGAACCTGTGGGGCTGGCTGGGCGATCGCAGCGGCCAGCGGCTGGCCATCGTGCGCTTTGGCGCGGTGTGCACGGCGCTGTGCTTCGCCGGCATCTTCCTCGGCCACAGTTATGCGTGGCTGGCGCTGATCATGGCCGGGCACGCGTTCTTCTGGCACGCCGTCCTGCCGCAGTTCGAAGTCATTACCCTGGCGCACCTGAGCGGGCGCACCGAAAGCTACAGTCGCATCCGCCTGTGGGGCTCCATCGGCTTCATCTGTACGGTGGTCGGCCTGGGCTGGCTGTTCGAGTTCGCCAGCCTGGACGCCTATCCGCTGGCGCTGCTGGCGATCATGCTCGGCATCATTGGCGCCAGTTGGTGGGTACCGAATGCCCAGCCGCCGGCGCGGCAGGATGAGGCCAGTGCCGGCGGCTTCCTCCGGCAGCTGCTCAAGCCCGGTGTGCTGGCCTTCTATCTGTGCGTGTGCCTGATGCAGCTGTCCCATGGCCCGTACTACACCTTCCTGACCCTGCACCTGGAGGCCCTCGGTTACGCCCGCGGGCTGATCGGCCAGCTCTGGGCGCTGGGCGTGGTGGCCGAGGTGCTGCTGTTCCTGGTGATGCCGCGCCTGCTCAAGCGCTTCTCGCTGCGCCAGGTGCTAGTGGCGAGCTTCCTGCTGGCGGCCTTGCGCTGGTTGCTGCTGGGCACATTGGCCGGGCACCTGCCGGTACTGCTGTTTGCGCAGTTGCTGCACGCCGCGACTTTTGGCAGCTTCCACGCCGCCGCGATTCATTTCGTCCAGCGCAGTTTCCAGGCGCGCCAGCAGGGGCAGGGCCAGGCGCTCTACGCTGCGCTGGCCGGTACCGGCGGTGCGCTGGGCGCGCTGTACTCCGGCTACAGCTGGGGTAGCCTGGGCCCCGCCTGGACCTTCGCCATCGCCAGCGTCGCCGCGCTGGCTGCCGCCTTCATCATCTGGACCCGTCTGAACGAGGACCCGCATGAACGACACCCGTGAACAGCTGACCCAACAGATCATCGAGGCTGGCCGTTTCCTCTATCGCCGTGGCTGGTCGCCGGCCACCAGCAGCAACTATTCCACGCGCCTGGCGGCCGACCGCGCGCTGCTCACCGTTTCGGGCAAGCACAAGGGCCAGCTCGGCGAGGACGACGTGCTGGCAACCGATCTGGCCGGCAACAGCCTGGAGCCGGGCAAGAAACCCTCGGCGGAAACCCTGCTGCACACCCAGCTCTACGCCTGGCGCGCGGAGATCGGTGCGGTGCTGCACACCCATTCGGTCAATGCCACGGTGCTGTCGCGCCTGACCGTGGGCGACCGCCTGGAGCTGCAAGACTACGAATTGCAGAAGGCCTTCAGCGGTGTCACCACCCACGAAGGCCGTGTCACGGTGCCGATCTTTGACAATGACCAGGACATCGCCCGCCTGGCCGGCAAGGTGCAACCCTGGCTGGATGCGCATCCGGACTGCCCCGGTTACCTGATCCGTGGCCACGGCCTGTACACTTGGGGGCCACGCATGGCCGATGCCTTGCGCCAGATCGAAGCATTCGAATTCCTCTTCGAATGCGAACTGAAAGTACTGAGCCTTCGCGGCGGCACGCGCTGAGCGAATCCGGCCCGCTTTTGCGGAAATAGCCCAGAAGGATAACGACCATGAGCAGCCTGACCGTCTACCACGAATCCAATCCCGAGCAGCCACTGAAGCTGCTGACTCACGCCGAGGACATCGCCTCCACCCTGGGCGAGCTGGGCGTGCGCTTCCAGCGCTGGGCGGCGAATGCGCCCATCGTTCCCGGCGCCAGCCAGGAAGAGGTGATCGCCGCCTACCAGCACGAGATTCGCCGCCTGCAGGAAGAGGAAGGCTACATCACTGTCGACGTGGTCAGCCTCACCGCCGACCACCCGCAGAAGGACGAACTGCGCGCCAAGTTCCTCGACGAACATCGCCATGGCGAGGACGAAGTGCGCTTCTTCGTTGCTGGCCGCGGGCTATTCACCCTGCACATCGAGGACCACGTCTACGCCGTGCAGTGCGAGAAGAACGACCTGATCTCGGTGCCAGCCGGCACCCGCCACTGGTTCGACATGGGCGAGCGCCCGCACTTCGTCGCCATCCGTCTGTTCAACAATGCCGAGGGCTGGGTCGCGAAGTTCACCGGTGACGAGATCGCCAAGCGTTTTCCGTTGCTGGAAGACTGATCGATTGCGGCGTCTCCCGTCGCTGCAAGTGAGTGGGGACGCTGTCTGTTTTCGTAGGAGCGGGCTTGCTCGCGAACCGAGTCCGCAAGGGGATTGTTCGCGAGCAAGCTCGCTCCTACCGCCATATCCGTCCGCCTGCGCCAGAGGCGGGACTCTGGAGTTCCCATGCCGATCAAAGCCATCCTCACCGACATCGAAGGTACCACCAGCGCTGTCAGCTTCGTCTTCGACGTGCTTTTCCCTTATGCCGCCGCGCATCTGCCGGACTATGTGCGTGAGCACGCCGACGAGCCGGCCGTGGCCGAGCAACTGGCCGCCGTGCGCGCCGACAGCGGTGAGGTGAACGCCGGCACCGAACGCTGCATCGACATCCTTCTCGGCTGGCTCGCCGAAGACCGCAAGGCCACACCGCTCAAGGCACTGCAAGGCATGGTCTGGGAGCAGGGCTACCGCGCCGGCCAGCTCAAGGGCCATGTCTACCCGGACGCCGTCGACGCGCTGCGCCACTGGCACGCCGAGGGCTACCGGCTGTACGTCTATTCCTCCGGCTCGATCCAGGCGCAGAAGATGATCTTCGGCTGCTCGGAGGCGGGCGACCTGTCGCCGCTGTTCTCCGGTTACTTCGATACCACCAGCGGACCCAAGCGCGAGGCCGAGTCGTACCGGCGTATCGCCGCCGCTATTGGCCTGCCGGGCGAGGAAATCCTCTTCCTGTCCGACGTGGTGCAGGAGCTGGACGCCGCGCAGCAGGCCGGCCTGCAGACCATCGGCCTGGCTCGCGAGGGTGGGGTGCTGGAAGGCCACGAGACGCTGGCGAGCTTTGCGCTGATCGATCCGGCACGGGTCTGAGGTGCACCAGGGGTTGGCAGGCTACGCTGAAGGGACCAACCCCAACCGCGAGAATCTCATCATGGGCTCGACCCTCAGTGGGCTGATCAGCCTGATCATCTTCGCCCTGGATATCTGGGCGATCATCAACGTGGTCAAGAGCGGCGCGGAGATGCCGATGAAGATCATCTGGATTCTGGTGATCGTCATCCTGCCGGTGCTCGGGCTGATCATCTGGGCCATCGCCGGGCCGCGAGGCAACGTGCGGGTATAAGTTGGTCTTCGTCGGGTCTGGGTGTTTCTGCGCCGCTTCGGTATGGGGTAGGAGATTTTGTTTCGCCCCCTCTGGCGAGTTACTTTCTCAAACGACGGATGGCCGCTCCCCGGAAAGTAACCAAAGGGCTTGCCCCTCCATCCGGTTTTTCGCTTGGGGCGAAAAATACCCTCGTTGAGGCCTCCTGAAAGGGGCGTTCGGCGCGCTTGGATGTTTCTCTGGAAGACTTCGAGAGCAAAAGCCAGAGCCAGGCCGCAGGGCAAGCTTTTCTTGTAGGAGCGAGCTTGCTCGCGAACCCCTTGCCCAGACTCGTCTATCAATCGAACCGGTAATGCATCCGCACGCAGCCCGGCTCGATCACCTTGGCCGACAACAGCGTCGGCGAGGCCCGCAGTCCGCTCGCGGGGAACAGCGGGTAACCGCCGCCGATGATCTCCGGCATCACGTAGACCTCCAGCTCATCCAGCGCCCCACGCTGCAGGAAGGCCATTTGCAGCTGGCCGCCGCCGAGCATCCACACGTCGCCGTCATCCAGCGCGCGCAGTTCCGCGACCAGTGCATCGATATCGCTGCGGGTTTCGAGCGGGCCCTTGGGGTGCTCGATGGGGCGCGAAGTCACCACCACGACCCGCTGTTCGGCATACGGCCAGGGGCCCGGGTCGGCTGCGAGGAAGTCGTAGGTCGCGCGGCCCATGACCACGGTGCGAATGCGCTGCAGGAACAGGTGGTAGTCATGTTCGCCCAGCTCCAGCTGATCATGCTTGAACAGCCAGTCCAGGCCGTGTTCCGGGGTGGCGATGAAACCGTCGAGGCTGCTGGCGATGTAGCCGAGAATTCTGGCCATGTGGGGGCTCCCTGGGTAAGCTGTGCATCAATATATAAATGAATGTTCATTTATAAAAGAGGATGACATGGCTCGCACCAAGACGGTCAGCAACGAAGCGATACTCGATGCCGCCATGGCGTTGATGGTGCGCGCAGGGCCCGAAGCCGTGACCTTCGCCGCGGTAGGCCGCGAGGTCGGGTTGTCCGCCGCGACGCTGGTGCAGCGCTACGCGAGCAAGGCGGAGTTCCTCCGCGCCGTGCTGCTGCGTGCCTGGGATCGATTGGACGAGCAGACCGCGTGTCTCGACGACAGCGCTGAGTTGAGCCCCGAGGGCGCGGTGAGGATGTTGTTGGCGCTGTTCCCGGTAGGCGAGGGCGAGAGCGATTACGCGGAAGGCTTGCTGATCCTGCGCGAGGACATGCGCGATCCGCTGTTGCGCGAACGTGGTGCGTGTTGGGGCGCTGCGCTGGCGGCTGCGCTGGGCCGGCGGCTGAGCGACGATCCGCAACGGCAGCCGGTGCTTGGTCGACTGATGGCCAGTCAATGGCAGGGGGCGCAGCTGTGGTGGGCGTTCGAGCGCCAGGGCGATCCGGCCACGGCCATCGGTGGCGAGCTCAGGCGCTGGTGCGATGTCGTGCTGAAGGCGGAAAGGGTTGCGGTATAAAGCACCGCGATGGAGACTCGTCCGATGCATTACTGCCTGATTGAAACAGACCTCGGCTGGTTCGGGCTCGCCTGGAGCCCGCAGGGGATTACCCGCGCCTATCTGCCGGGGGATTCCGTGCACAGCGTGCGCGAGCGCTTCGACAAGCTCGGCAGCGAGATTGCCCAATGGCCGGCATTCATCGATGAAGCCCGGCGCTTGATCCTCGCTTATGCAAGGGGCGAAGCGGTGTCGTTCGAGACGCTGCCACTGGACTTGTCCGGGCAGAGCGATTTCCACCGCCGTGTCTACGCCGACATTCTCCAACTGGGCCGCGGGGAGACCACGACCTATGGCGAGATCGCCCGGCGCCTGGGCGATGTCGGGTTGTCCCGCGCGGTAGGGCAGGCGATGGGGTCCAATCCGATCCCGCTGATCATTCCTTGCCACCGGGTTCTCGCTAGTGGCGGCAAGACCGGCGGCTTCTCCGCGCCCGGTGGCAGCGGCTCGAAGATGCGCATGCTGGCGTTGGAAGGCTACGTCGATCCGCAGGCAGCGCAGACCGCCTTCGACTTCTCCTAGAGCGGACGGCTAGGCCGTTTCCAGCGCGCCCTCCAGGCGCAGCAGCAATTCCTTGCGCGGCAGGCCGCCGGCATAGCCGGTGAGGCTACCGTCGCTGCCGATCACCCGATGGCAGGGGACGATGATGCTGATCGGGTTGGCTCCGTTGGCCGCGCCCACCGCGCGGATCGCCTTGGGCCGACCGATGCGCCGCGCCAGTTCGGCGTAGACGGTGGTGTAGCCGTAGGGAATCTCCAGCAACGCCTGCCAGACCTGGCGCTGGAATTCGGTGCCACCGGTGTTCAGCTTCACCTCGAAGCGCTGGCGCTTGCCGGCGAAATACTCGTCCAGCTGACGTGCTACGTCGTCCAGCAGCGGGCTGCCCTGGTGCCAGTCCGGCTGTGGGTAGTGGCGAGTTTCCAGGTCCATGTAGAGCATACGCAGGCCGCCTTCGTCGCCGGCCAGCAGCAGGCGTCCGGTGGGGCTGTCGTGGTAGCGATAGTGCATGGTCATCCTCCGGTGCGGCCGGCCTGGGAGTAGGCGTGCCACAGATAGACGGCGGCGTAGGCGCGCCACGGCCGCCAGGCTTCGGCGCGGCGTTGCAGTTCGCGCGCGGTGATGCCTTGCGCGCCCCAGACCGGTGACTTGAGCAGGCCCAGGTCGGCCGCGGGAAAGGCGTCCGGATCGCCAAAGGCGCGCAGGGCGACGTACTCGGCGGTCCAGGGGCCGATGCCGGGGAGGGCGCAGAGGCGCTGCACCAGATCCTCGGCGCCATCCTCCACATGCAGCTGCAGCGCGCCACTGGCGCAGGCGGCGGAGAAGCGCTGCAGCGTCTCGACGCGCTTGCCAGGCATGCCGATGCCGGCAAGATCGGCTTCGGCCAGGGCTTCGGCGGTGGGGAAAAGACGCGTGGGCTGGCCTTCGATCGCTCCCGGCAACTCCTCGCCCAGGCGCTGCACCAGGCGTCCGACTATGGTCACGGCGGCCTTGACCGTGACCTGCTGGCCGACGATGGCGCGCACGGCCTGCTCGAACGGATCGAACGCGGTGGGCAGGCGCAGGCCGGGAGCCTCTAGCAGGAGCGGGCCGAGGATGGCGTCATCGCCCAGGTGTGCGGCAATGTGCGCGGGATTGCTGTCCAGGTCGAACATCTTGCGAACCCGCGCGGTCAGCGCCTCGGCGTGGTGGCTCGGCAGGTGCAGTTCGAGTTCCAGTTCGGCGCAGCCGTCCAGGGGGGCAACGCTGAACCAGCCGCTGTCCGCGCCCAGCCGAACGCTGCGGGCGTAGCGCCGGGGTGACAGGCATTCGACGCCGGCCAGGCTGCGCAGGGCGAAATGCTCGTGGAACTGCTGCCAGTCCCAGGGGGCGTGGTAGGGCAGGCGGATGCGCTGGGGCAGGGGCGGAATGTTTTTCATGGGGCGACATTACCTGCTGGGCGAGCAGCTGTCCTCCCGCGCCTGACTTTCAAACCGGTGCGGGCCGGCTTCTTTATGCAGGCAGCGACGGCAGGGTTCGACCTGTCATCCTTCGGCACGTAGAATGCGCGCCTCTTTCGGGGCGGCGCGGCCGTCCCCTCCTATTGTCTTGTCCCGACGGGAGCCCACTGCATGCACGATTACCAGGAAACCCTCTACGACGGCTATGGCCAGCGTTTCAGCGTCGACAGGATGCTCCACGAGGTGCGCACCGAGCACCAGCACCTGGTGATCTTCGAGAATGCCCGCATGGGCCGGGTGATGGCGCTGGACGGTGTGATCCAGACCACCGAGGCCGACGAGTTCATCTACCACGAGATGCTCACCCATGTGCCGATCCTCGCCCATGGCAATGCCAAGCGCGTGCTGATCATCGGCGGCGGCGACGGCGGCATGCTGCGCGAGGTGTCCAAACACGCCAGCGTCGAGCACATCACCATGGTCGAGATCGATGGCACCGTGGTCGACATGTGCAAGGAGTTCCTGCCCAACCATTCCCAGGGCGCCTTCGACGACGCGCGGCTGAACCTGGTGATCGATGACGGCATGCGCTTCGTCGCCACCACCACGGAGAAGTTCGACGTGATCATCTCCGACTCCACCGACCCGATCGGCCCGGGCGAAGTGCTGTTCTCGGAGAACTTCTACCAGGCCTGCCACCGCTGCCTGAACGAGGGCGGCGTGCTGGTGACCCAGAACGGCACGCCGTTCATGCAGCTGGACACCGTGCGCAACACCGCCGGGCGGATGAACGGCCTGTTCGCCGACTGGCACTTCTACCAGGCGGCGGTGCCGACCTACATCGGTGGCTCGATGACCTTCGCCTGGGGTTCGACCAACCCGGCGCTGCGCAAGGTCGACGCCGCCACGCTGGCGCAGCGCTTCGCCGCCAGCGGCATCCAGACCCGCTATTACAACCCGGCGATCCACCAGGGCGCGTTTGCCCTGCCGCAGTACGTGCTGCAGGCCATCGGCAAGCCGGCCAACGACTGAGCGGCTCTGCGCGTGGCGCGGGCAAGCCCTGCGCCACGACATTTTCTTCACATCCCGCACGGCACTCTGCCCGCCCTTGGGCGGTCCCACCTGCGCCGCTTCACGCTTGCATCATCCCGAAACGATTGGCGTGCCAAGCTTAATGTCCGCTTAAGCGGCGCACTTTAGAATGCGCCGCCGCAGCTTTTGCGGTGTAATGCCGCAGCCTTTCGCGCTCGCGCGGGCAGCCGTTCTGTCCGGCAATGGCGATGCACCTTCGACCCCGAACGTTCACAACGGAACCAAGAAATGGGCCAATCAGAAGTCCTGTCCAACCGCCAGACCGGTGCGAGCCTCACGCGGCCGACCGTGTCCAGCCACCTGGCGTTCACCGCGCTCAGCGTCGTCACGCTGATGGTGATGTACTCCCTGCTGCGCCTTGCGCTGTTCATCTACAACCGCGAACTGATCGGCAGCACACCCGCCTCCACCTTTGTCGAAGCCTTCCTCACCGGCATGCGTTTCGACATCCGCGCCGTGGTCTACATCGTCGCTCCGCTGGTGCTCGCCGTGGTCAGTGTGCGCGCCATGGGCTGGCGTTGGCTGTGGAAGACCTGGCTGACCATCGCCGCGAGCATCACGCTGTTCCTCGGCGTGCTGGAGATGGACTTCTACCGTGAATTCCACCAGCGCCTGAACAGCCTGGTATTCCAGTACATGTCCGAAGACCCGAAAACGGTCATGAGCATGATCTGGTACGGCTACCCGGTAGTCCGCTACCTGCTGGCCTGGGCCATCGCCACCTGGTTGCTGTACATGCTGTTCCGCGGCATCGACCGCGCTACCCGCCCGGCCGCTGGTGGCCCATCGGCCGCTGCCTGGTACATCCGCGTGGCGGTGTTGCTGGTACTGATCGTGCTGTGCGTCGTCGCCGCCCGTGGCACCCTGCGCCAGGGCCCGCCGCTGCGCTGGGGTGATGCCTTTACCACCGACTCGCAGTTTGCCAACCAGCTCGGCCTGAACGGCACCCTGAGCCTGATCAAGGCCGCCGAGAGCCGCTTCTCCGAAGACCGCGACAACATCTGGAAGTCGACCCTGCCGCAGGACAAGGCGCTGGCCACCGTGCGCAAGATGCTGGTGATGCCGGACGACAAGCTGGTCGACGCCGATGACGCTCCGATCCGTCGCGACTACACGCCGCCGGCCGATGGCACCCTGCCGGTGAAGAACGTCGTGGTGATCCTGATGGAAAGCTTCGCCGGTCACTACGTCGGCGCGCTGGGCGCTCCGGGCAACATCACGCCGAACTTCGACAAGCTGGCGAAGGACGGGCTGCTGTTCACCCAGTACTTCTCCAACGGTACCCACACCCACCAGGGCATGTTCGCCACCATGGCGTGCTTCCCCAACCTGCCGGGCTTCGAGTACCTGATGCAGACGCCCGAGGGTGGCCACAAGTTCTCCGGCCTGCCGCAGCTGCTGTCGGCGCGCAAGTTCGAGGACGTCTACGTCTACAACGGCGATTTCGCCTGGGACAACCAGTCCGGCTTCTTCGCCAACCAGGGCATGACCTCGTTCATCGGCCGCAATGACTTCGTCAACCCGGTGTTCTCCGACCCGACCTGGGGCGTTTCCGACCAGGACATGTTCGCCCGCGGCAACGAGGAACTGGACAAGCTGCATGCCACCGGCAAGCCGTTCTATGCCCTGCTGCAGACCCTGTCCAACCACGTACCCTACGCGCTGCCCAAGGACCTGCCGGTACAGCCGGTGAGCGGTTATGGCAGCCTGGACGAGCACCTGACTGCGATGCGCTACTCCGACTGGTCGCTCGGCCAGTTCTTCGAGAAGGCCAAGAAGTCGCCGTACTACAAGGACACCATCTTCGTGATCGTCGGCGACCACGGCTTCGGTACCCCCGAGCAGCTGACCGAGATGGACCTGTTCCGCTTCAACGTGCCGCTGCTGGTCATCGCTCCCGGCATCCAGGAGAAGTTCGGCGCCACGCGCGACACCGTCGGCACCCAGATCGACATCGTGCCGACCATCATGGGTCGCCTGGGCGGCGAAGCGCGTCACCAGTGCTGGGGCCGCGACCTGCTGAACCTGCCCGAAGGCGACAAGGGCTTCGGCATGATCAAGCCGTCTGGCAGCGGCCAGGATGTCGCGCTGGTGTATGGCAACCGCATCCTGATCAAGCCCAAGGATGGCGATATCCGCGTCTATGACTACAAGCTGGGCAAGGATTTCGGTGCGACCCGCATCGAGAACACGCCGGAGCAGTCGGAGATGAAGACCCGTCTGGAGTCCTTCATCCAGACCGCCACCCAGGCCCTGCTGGGCAACAAGACCGGTGTGGTCGACGGCAAGCCTGACGTGAAGTGACAGAGCGCTAGCTGAAAAGGGGCCTTCGGGCCCCTTTTTCATTGCTCAGACCGATACCGGGGCACGCCTGAAAAGCGCGAAGCAGACGCTGCGAAGGGGCAAATCAGCGGCCTGACCATTTGAAAGAACAGGTTATAAATTAAGACCACATCGATCTAATGGATTATAAGAAAAGTCGTTATCCTGCCGCCCACACCACGAGGTGATCAGTTTCGCCAGTCAGGACGCGTAGATGGATTTCGGCAATATCGGGTTTGTAGTCGCGGGTCTTGTCGTTGGCTTTATCGTTGGGATGACCGGTGTCGGCGGTGGTTCGCTGATGACTCCGATTCTCCTCTGGTTCGGTATCAACCCTGCCGCTGCCGTGGGCACCGACCTGCTCTATGCCGCCATCACCAAGTCCGGCGGCGTCCTGGTTCACCGCAAGAACGACAACATCGACTGGCGCATCACCGGTTGGCTGGCCCTGGGCAGCGTCCCGGCGGCGGCGCTGACCTTGCTGTTCCTGCACAGCCTGCATACCGATACCGCGGCGATGAACGCCGTGATCAAGAACGCCCTGGGCGTCGTGCTGCTGCTCACCGCCCTGGCGGTGCTGTTCAAGAAACAGGTGCTGGCCTTTGCCCAGCGCCATGCCGGCGACAGCTTCCACTTCAGTGGCCCACGGTTGAATACCCTGACGGTCATCACCGGCGCCATCCTCGGTGCGATGGTCGCCCTGACGTCCATCGGCGCGGGGGCCCTGGGTACCGTGGCGCTGTTCATCCTCTATCCGTTCCTCGCTACCCGCCGCTTGGTGGGCACCGAGATTGCCCACGCGGTGCCGCTGACCCTGGTCGCCGGCCTCGGCCATGCCAGCATGGGCAACATGGACTGGGGGTTGCTGGGCTACCTGCTGATCGGCTCGCTGCCGGGCATCTACGTCGGCAGCCACCTGGCCGGGCGCATCCCGGACGGCGTACTGCGCCCTTGCCTGGCACTGATGCTGGCGATGATCGGCTACAAGCTGGTCTTCTAACACCGGTCTACGATCTGCTGCGCGTCGGCCGTTGGGCGTTGGAAAGCGCCCTCAGATGCTCATTTAAAGAAGGTAAACTCCGCTCTTCGGGCGTTTTCCGCCTGCTACGGCACTAGCTCGCAAGATCGTCAACAGGTTTTCTAACGGCGGCGGAAGCGCCCCGGCGTCACGCCTTTCCAGCGGCGGAAGGCGTGGATGAAGTTCGACACCTCGCCATAGCCGAGCCGCTCGGCAATCTCCTCCAGACGGATCACCCCGGTGGCCAGCAACTCCTCGGCCAGCGCCTGGCGCACCTCGTCGAGCAGCGCACGATAGCTGCTGCCCTCGGTCTCCAGCCGGCGCCGCAACGTACGCGAGGTCATGTGCAGCTCATCCGCCAGTTGCTCCATGTCCGGCAGCCGCCCCGGCGTGCCCAGCAGGCGATCGCGGATCTGCCCGGAAAGCCCGGTGCGCACCTGGCGCCGGGCGAGCAGGGCGCGGCATTGTTCCTCACAGCGCCGCGCTACTTCCGGGTTGGCGCCGGGCAGCGGCATTTCGAGGATGCGGCTGTCGAAGACGATGCGGTTTTCCGCCTGGCCGAACAGCGGCGTGACGCCCAGTTCCTCGATGTAGGGCTGCAGGTCGGCCGGCGCCTCGCGGCGGAACAGCGCCTGGCGGATCGGCGGCGGCTGGTTGGTGAGGTCGCGCTGGATGCGCAGCACGCCACCGCCGTCGCGGTCGATGAGGAAGTCGCGCAGGTCCTCCGGCACGGACGTGTCGTCCAGCACCAGGTGCGCCTCGCCGGCGTGTTCCTCCAGCGTCATGCGGTGGAAGGCATAGGTCAGGTCGAGGTAGCGCAGGCCCAGGTGGGCGGCACTGAGGAAGGTCGAGCTGCTGAGCATCGCGAAGCCCCAGATGCCGTAGGTGTTGAGGTGATAGCGCAGGCCGGCCTTGAGCCCGATGCCGGGGCGCTGGCCGATACACCGGTTGATGTTGCGCAGCAACTGCAGTTCCTGGGTCGCTTCAACCTCTGCGCCGGGGTCGGCGAGCACGCCGATGTCCAGCCCGGTGCCGTCCAGGCATTGCTCCAGGGTCATGCCGTGGTCCAGACCGAACTGGGTCATGAGTTGCACGCTGATGGCGCTGCGCCGGGGCGACCAGGATGGGGTGGCGGGCATCATGTCCTCGCGGGGCGAAGTTTCAGGCAGGGAAGGGAAAAATGGCTGACCGAAAGTCACAATTTTCTGTCCGACTATGCCATAACCCGCTGACGGAAGTCGCACTAGGATGTTGTCATCCGCCGCTGTGCGGAGATCAAACCGGGAGCACAACAATGACAACACCATCCCGTCGATCGGCCGCCCCGCGCGTGCTGATCATCGGTGCCGGCTTTGCCGGCCTGGGCCTGGCGATCCGCCTGCAGAAGGCCGGCATCAGCGACTTCCTGATCCTCGAAAAGGCCGCCGATGTCGGTGGCTGCTGGCGCGAGAACGTCTATCCGGGCGCTGCCTGCGACGTGCCTTCGCACCTGTATTCCTTCTCCTTCGAACCCAAGGCCGACTGGTCGCGCAAGTTCGCGCCCCAGGCGGAAATCCTCGATTACGCGCGGCACTGCGCCGACAAATACCGCCTGCGCGAGCGCATCCGCTTCAACTGCGAGGTGCGCGAGGCCAGTTTCGATGAAGCGGCTGGCGAGTGGCGGGTGACCTGCGCCGACGGAGAGGAGCTGCGCGCCCAATCGCTGGTCTGCGCCCTTGGCCAACTGAGCCGCCCGTTGATCCCGAAGCTGCCGGGCATCGAGCGCTTCCAGGGCAAGGCCTTTCATTCCGCACAGTGGGACCATGGCACTCCATTGGACGGCAAGCGCGTCGCCGTGGTCGGCACCGGCGCCAGCGCCATCCAGTTCGTCCCGCAGATCGCCCCGAAAGTCGCCGAGTTGCTGCTGTTCCAGCGCAGCGCCGCCTACGTGATCCCCAAGCCGGATCGCCCCTATTCCGCCTGGGAACGCCGCATCAAGTCGCGCCTGCCCTGGCTGCAGCGCCTGGATCGTGGGCTGAAGTACGTGCAGCACGAGGCACGGGCGCTGGCCTTCACGGTGTTCCCGCCGATGATGAAATTCATGCGCATCAGCTTCCACCTGCACATGCGCAAGAGCATCGCCGACCCGCAGCTGCGTGCGCGCCTGCAGCCGGATTACCCCATGGGCTGCAAGCGCATCCTGATCAGCAATGACTACTACCCGGCGCTGGCGCGCAGCAACGTGAAGCTGGTCGATACCGGTATCCGCGAGGTTACTGAAGACGCCATCGTCACTCGCGACGGCCAGCGTCATCCGGTGGATACGATCATCTACGGCACCGGCTTCGCCGCCACCGAGTTCCTCGCGCCGATGCGCATCACCGGCCTGGCCGGGCGCGAGCTGAACCAGGCCTGGAGCGACGGCGCCGAGGCGTACAAGGGCATCAGCGTCAGCGGTTTCCCCAACTTCTTCATCCTCTATGGGCCGAACACCAACCTGGGGCACAACTCGATCATCTACATGCTGGAGAGCCAGTTCCCCTACGTGCTCGGCTGCCTGCAACGGATCCAGCGCGAGGGCCTGAAGTACCTGGACCTCAAGCCGCAGGTGCAGCAGGGCTTCAACCGCCAGTTGCAGCACGACCTGCAGCACACCATCTGGGAGCGTGGTTGCAGCAGCTGGTACAAGACCGCCAGCGGGCGCAATACCGTGAACTGGCCGGGCTTCACCTTCCGCTATCGCCAACAGACCCGTCAGCCGGAGTTCGCCGACTATGACTGCATCCGTTGAACCCGTGGCGTCGCTGTCGACCCGCCAGAAACTGCTGACGGCCACCTTGCGCGGCGTGCTCAATCTGCTGTTCCGCGGGCTGATGGGCCCGCAACTGCCGGTGAAGGCACAGCGCGCCCTGTTGCGCGGGCTGACGGCGGCGACGCTCACTCCCCGTGGCGTGCACCGCGAGCAGGCAACGCTGGGTGGAGTTCCCGCCGAAGTCTGGCGGCCGGTACAGGTGGGTGAGGGCCGGGTGATCCTCTACCTGCATGGCGGCGCCTACCTGATCGGCTCGCCGGCCACGCACCGGGCGATCACCGCCAACCTGGCGCGGCGCTGCAAGGCGGAGGTCTGGGTGATCGATTACCGTCTCGCGCCCGAGCACCGCTTCCCGGCGCAGCGCGAAGACGCCGTGGCGGCTTACCGCGCGCTGCTGGACAAGGGTATTCCCGCGCAGTCCATCGCCGTGGTCGGAGATTCCGCCGGTGGCCACCTGACCCTGCAACTGGCGCTTGAGGCGAAGGCCCAGGGGCTGCCAGCGCCGGGCGCACTGGTGACCTTCTCGCCGGTGACCGATCTTTCCGCTGAACATCTGCACGCCCCGGCGGCGGGCGACCCGCTGATCACCCGCGCCTGGATCGAGAGTGCCATGGAGATGTTCTGCCCGCCCGGTGTACCGCGCGCAGACGCCCAGCTGTCGCCGTTGCATGCCGATCTCAGCGGCTTGCCGCCGCTGCTGATCCAGGTCGGCGAGGACGAGGTGCTGCGTAACGACAGCCTGCGCTTCGTCGCAGCGGCACGGCGCTATGGCGCAACCGTCGAACTGCAACGCTTCCCCGGTTGCTGGCATGTATTCCAGGCCCACGCCGGTTTGCTCGACGTGGCCGATCGTGCGTTACAGGACGTTGCCGTCTTTCTCACCGGCCATCTGCAACCCGGTCTCAAGCAAGGATCGCCACGATGAACACCATACTGATCAGCGGGGCGGCGTCGGGCATAGGCGCCGCCACCGCGAAACTGTTCCACCAGCGCGGCTGGCGCGTCGGGCTGCTCGACCTCAATCCCGAACCATTGGCGGCGCTGGCTGCCGAGCTGGACGGGGCCTGGCATCGGGCGCTGGACGTTACCGACGCCGACGCCGTCTCGGCGGCAGTGTGCGAGTTCGCCGAAGCCAACGGCGGTCAATTGCGCCTGCTGTTCAACTGCGCGGGCATCCTGCGTTTCGGCCGCTTCGAGGACATCAGCCTCGCCGAGCACAACCGCATCATCGCGATCAACGTTCAGGGTGTGCTGAATTGCTGTTATGCGGCGCTGCCTTACCTCAAGCGCACGCCCGGCGCGCAGGTGCTGAACATGGGCTCGGCTTCCGGGCTCTACGGCGTGCCGCAGATGGCCAGCTATTCGGCGTCGAAGTTTGCCGTGCGCGGCCTGACCGAAGCGCTGGAGCTGGAGTGGCGCGAACTGGGCATCCGCGTCGCCGACCTGATGCCGCCTTTCGTACGCACGCCGATGGTCGCCAGCCAGACCTTCGAGCCGCCGGTGCTGCGTCGCCTGGGCGTCACCCTGGTGGCCGAGGATATCGCCCAGGCCGCCTGGCGCCAGGCGCAGAGCAGCGGCGTGCACCGGCCGATCGGCGCGATGTTCCGCGCCATGTACTGGTCCGGCCAGCTGTCGCCGCCGGCGATCAATCGCTGGGTGATGGCCTGGCTCAGCCGCGCCTGAGTAGACTGCAGGGGCGGCAAAGGAGGCCGGCCCATGCAGCAAACCCCGCAAACTCAGTCATCCGCCTGGCAGCGCGTGCTGCAGGACATCACTACGCCCTTCGACCGGATCAGCGAGATGACCTACGGGGTCATCATGACGCTGACCATCATCTCGGTGATCTCTGCCGCCAGCGGTGGGGCGAGCCGACAGGACCTGATCGTCGCCGCGCTGGGCTGCAACATCGCCTGGGGCGTGGTGGATGCCCTGATGCTGCTGGTGCGCCTGCGGGTGGAGCGGCTGCACCAGCATGGCCGCCTGCGGGCGCTGCGCGGCACCTCCACTGACGTCGACTTTCGCGAAGGCCTCGACGAATTCCTGCCGCCGCGGCTGGTGGCGGTCCTGCAGCCGGATGAGCTGTGGAGCCTGCGCCAGCGCCTGGTCGCATCCGAGCTGGGAACCGGTGAGCCGCACGGCGGCGGCGCCGAGGTCTGGCTGGCGGCGCTGCTGATCGTGGTGCTGGTCACCGGCATTACCCTGCCGCTGATCCTGCCACTGTGGCTGGTACTCGATGACCTGTTGGCACTGCGCCTGGCCCAGGGCATCGGCGTGAGCATGCTGTTCGGCCTGGGCTGGCTGCTCAGCCGCTGGTCCGGTGGTTCGCCCTGGCCCGGGGCGCTGGGCTTTACCGCACTGGGTGTGGCCATGACCGGCCTGTGCATCGCACTGGGCGGCTAGCGACGCGGGATGGCGCCTTTCTGCCGCCCGTCGCCGCCCAACGGCGCGAAGCGTCAAAGGAGCGGCAGGCCGCGTGCTCAGGCGCTACTCTGAGAAATGTGGCCGGGATAGTCCGTTGCGCCGTTCGGCGCGTTCGACGGAGTTGGCCACTATTTCGGGGGACGTTGCGTCAATTGACGTTTCCTGGCGGCACACTGAAGTGCCCGGAATGCACCCGTGGCGGGTGCGTTCGTCGGCGGGAATACACTCTGAACGTCTCGACAGGAGGTGCGTACCATGGAAAAGCCCCTCTCGGAGGATATCAGCGTCAACGTGTTGCGCCGGATGAAGGAAGGTGGCTTCGACTTCGCTCGCATTCATCCCATCGATTTTTTCGCCATCTTTTCCGATGAACAGAACGCCCGCAAAGCTGCCCGGCAGTTTCGCGGAGAGTCGCTGAGAACCCAGGTCGAAGCCCGCGATGATGGCGGCTGGAGCCTGCAGATCAGCAAGGTGATGTTCGCTACCCACGCCGCCATCGGCGATTTCGAGCACGACCTGGAGGAAGTCGTGGTGCCACTGGGCGGTATTCTCGATGGATGGGGCGTGACCCAGGAGGTCACCTCCCTGCGCTGACCGCAACACGTCGTCGAGCCATCACCCGATGGCCGATTGTCTGGCCGCAAAGCGGAAAGTGCGCCGCCACCAGCAGTGACGGCGCGCTTTCTTCGCCGCCCGCTTGGCGGCCGTGCAAGGACCCGCTTGCGGACACGCCAGGTTTCTTCAGCGCCGCCGATCCGGCAGACTGCCGGGCGGAGGTGACCATGACCGATATTCTGATCCTGACCCACGTCGATTTCTGCCCGCCTGGCCATCTGGGCGCGCTGCTCGACCGTCTGCAACTGCCGTTCGACGTGCGCCGCGCCGACCTCGACGAGCTGCAAGGCTACGACCTGGAACGGCCCAAGGCCGTCGCCATCATGGGTGGGCCGATGAGCGTGAACGACGACCTGCCATGGCTGCGCGACGAAATCGCGGCGATCCGCCGTTTCCTCGAGCGTGACGTGCCGATGATCGGCCACTGCCTGGGCGGCCAGTTGCTGGCCAAGGCGCTGGGTGCGCAGATCCATCGCCTGCCGTACACCGAACTGGGCTGGCAGCCGATGCGCCGCGTGGAAGGGCAGAGCCCCTGGCTGGCGCACCTGCCTGACGAATTCCCGATCTACCAGTGGCACGGCGATACCTTCGATATCCCCGAAGGCGCCACCCGCTTGCTGTCCAGTCCCTGGTGCGAGAACCAGGCGTTCAGCTTCGGTGAGCGCATTCTCGGCCTGCAGGGCCACCCGGAGATGACCGAGGAGCTGGTCAGCGATTGGGTCAACGGTTTCCCGGAATACCTCGACCCGAGCCAGCCGAGCCAGGAAAGCGCCGAGGTGATGCTCGAGGGCCTGCCGCAGCGGGTCGCGGCGATGAACCAGGTGGCGGAAGGCTTCTACCGCCATTGGCTGAAGCTGGCCGGGTTGGTCTGATCGGTGTCTCGCACCACGCTGGTGGTGCATGGCGCACTTTGCAGGATGGCGTGGAGCGCAGCGATACCCATCGACTCCGCCCACCGACAGCATGGGTATCGCTGCGCTCCACCCATCCTACGTTTCTGTCCGCAATTCTGATGCGGCTATGGACGATCGCGGACGGAGTCCGCTCCTACGCAGGGGGCGGCTTTTCGTAGGAGCGAGCCTGCTCGCGAACAGCCCCCGCTGCGGGGCCGGGGTTCGCGAGCAAGCTCGCTCCTACAGGTCAGGCTCACGCCGGGGCGCGGCTCAGTGCTTGAACATGATGTGCCGCGCCACGGTGTAGTCCTCCAGTCCGTACATCGACAAATCCTTGCCGTAGCCGGACTGCTTGAAGCCGCCGTGGGGCATTTCGCTGCACAGCATGAAGTGGGTGTTGACCCAGGTGCAGCCGTACTGCAGGCGCGCCGCGACCCGTGAGGCGCGGCCTACATCCTTCGTCCACACCGACGAGGCGAGGCCGTAGTCGGAGTCGTTCGCCCAGCGCACCGCCTCGTCCGCATCGCTGAACGGCGTCACCGAGACCACCGGGCCGAACACTTCGCGGCGGACGATCTCGTCATCCTGCTGGGCGTTGGCCACCACCGTGGGCTCGTAGAAGAAGCCCTTGCCGCTGACCATCTTGCCGCCGGTGGCGATCTGGATGTGCGGGCTGGCCTTGGCGCGTTCGACGAAGCCGGAGACGCGGTCGCGCTGGGCTGCAGTGATCAGCGGACCGAGCTCGGTATTCGGGTCGTTCTGCAGACCGGTCTTCAAGCTCGATACTGCGCTGGCCAGATCGGCGACGAAGTTGTCGTAGACCTTCTTGCCGGCATAGATGCGGCAGGCGGCGGTGCAATCCTGCCCGGCGTTGTAGAAGCCGAAGGTGCGGATGCCGGCGATCACGTCGTCCAGGTCGGCATCGTCGAAGACGATCACCGGGGCCTTGCCGCCCAGCTCCATGTGCAGGCGCTTCACGCTGTCGGCGGCGCTCTTGATGATGGCCTTGCCGGTGCCCACCGAGCCGGTCAGCGAGACCATGCGCACCAGGTCGTGGCTGACCAGCGGCGCGCCCACGCTCGGGCCACGGCCGAAGACCAGGTTGACCACGCCGGCGGGGAACAGCTCGGCGATGAACTCGGCCACCCGCAGGGCGGTCAGTGGCGTCTGTTCCGAGGGTTTGAGCACTACGCAGTTGCCCGCGGCCAGCGCCGGGCCGAGCTTCCAGGCGGCCATCATCAGTGGGTAGTTCCAGGGCGCGATGGAGGCAACCACGCCCACCGGGTCGCGGCGGATCATCGAGGTGAAACCGGGCAGGTACTCGCCGGCGGCGGAGCCGGGCAGCACCCGGCAGGCGCCGGCGAAGAAACGGAACACGTCGGCGATGGCCGGGATCTCGTCGTTCAGCGCGGCGGCGTAGGGCTTGCCGCAGTTGTCCGATTCCAGCCGGGCAAGCTCCTCGGCGTGTTCCTCGATGCGGTCGGCCAGGCGCAGCAGGAGCAGGGCGCGATCCTTCGGTGCGGTCTGCGACCAGCCATCGAAGGCCGCGTCAGCGGCGCGCACGGCGGTGTCCACCTGGGCTTCGCTGGCTTCGGCGACCTGGCCGATCACCTCGCCGGTGGAGGGGTTGAGGATGTCCAGCTTGGCGCCTTCGCCGGCGACGAACTGGCCGTTGATCAGGAGTTTGGTTTGCATGGGGGGCTCCTTTCATCAGTGGGTTTGCCCTCACCCCAATCTTCTCCCGGAGAGAGAGGGAGCTGTCCGTGCCGGGTGAAACAGTGGTTTCTTCCTGCGCCGTTCCAGCCTCCTCTCCCTTCAGGAGACGGTTAGGCAGGGGGCGCTAAGTACAGGGTCACTTGCCACTCCCTGCCACGTCGCTGGTGCCTCGCGTCAGGTAGTACGCGCCGAGGATCGGCAGCATGGTGGCGAGCATCACCAGCATGGCCACCACATTGGTGATCGGCACGTCGCGCGGGCGGCTGAGCTGGTTGAGCAGCCACAGCGGCAGGGTGCGTTCGTGGCCGGCGGTGAAGGTGGTGACGATGATCTCGTCGAACGACAGCGCGAAGGCCAGCATGCCGCCGGCCAACAGCGCCGTGGCGATGTTCGGCAGGATGATGTAGCGGAAGGTCTGCCAGCCGTCGGCGCCCAGGTCCATGCTCGCCTCGATCAGGCTGAAGGAGGTGCGGCGGAAGCGCGCGATCACGTTGTTGTAGACGATCACCACGCAGAAGGTCGCGTGGCCGATGACGATGGTCAGGAAGCCCGGCTCGATCCCCAGCGTCTTGAACGCCGAGAGCAGGGCGATACCGGTGATGATGCCGGGCAGGGCGATGGGCAGGATCAGCATCAGCGAGATGCTTTCCTTGCCGAAGAAGTCACGGCGGTACAGCGCGCCGGCCGCCAGCGTGCCGAGGATCATGGCGATCAGCGTGGCCACACAGGCGATCTTCACTGACAGCCAGATGGCATCGAGCACGTCGCCGCGCTGAAAGGCGATGCTGAACCACTTCAGGGTGAAGCCCTGCAGCGGGAAGCTGTAGGCCGACTCTTCGGTGTTGAACGCGTAAAGCAGGATCACCAGGATCGGGAAATGCAGGAACACCAGCCCGCCCCAGGCCGCCAGGCGCAGGAACCACGAAGGACGGTCGGTGGAGTGTGCCTCAGAGCGCATCGAAGGCCCCCAGTCGCTTGGCGATGGACAGGTAGACGGCAATCAGCACGATGGGCACCAGGGTGAAGGCCGCCGCCAGCGGCATGTTGCCCACCGCGCCCTGTTGCACGTAGACCATGGTGCCGATGAACAGCCCGCTGGGGCCCACCAGCTGCGGGATGATGAAGTCGCCCAGGGTCAGGCTGAAGGTGAAGATCGAGCCGGCCACCACGCCGGGGAAGGCCAGCGGCAGGATGACCTGGAAGAAGGTCTGCCGCGGATGCGCGCCGAGGTCGGCCGAGGCTTGCAGCAGCGTCGGCGGCAGGCGCTCGAGGGCGGCCTGGATCGGCAGGATCATGAACGGCAGCCAGACGTAGGTGAACACCCAGAAACGCCCCAGGTGCGAAGTGGACAGGGTGTTGCCGCCCACGCCGGGAACCTCCAGCAGCAGGTTCAGCAGGCCGAGCAGGTGCAGGTGTTCGATCACCCAGTAGAGGATGCCGCCCTTGGCCAGGATCACCGTCCAGGCGTAGGCCTTGACGATATAGCTGGCCCACATCGGCAGCATCACGGCGATGTAGAAGAAGGCTTTCTCCTTGGGCCCGGCGTAGCGCGCCATGTAGTAGGCGATGGGGAAGGCGAGGATGGCGCTGGCCACCGACACGGCGATGGCCATGCTGAAGGTGCGCAGGACGATGTCGTAGTTGGCCGGGTTGAACAGCGCCTGGTAGTTGGCCAGGGTCAGATCCGGCGTCACCGCCATGGTGAAGTCGTCGAAGGTGTAGAAGCTCTGCCAGAGCAGGGCGAACAGCGAGCCGATGTAGATCACGCCGAACCACAGCAGCGGCGGGATCAGCAGCATCAGCAGGTAGAGCGTGCTGCGCCGGTAGAGGAAGCTGGAGATCGCCCTCACGGCGCGGGCTCTTCGAGCAGCGGCACCAGCGCGCTACGTGCCCAGGCGGCAGTTACCGCGTCACCCGGTTTCGGCCGTGGCTCTTCGCGCTCGCCGTTGGGCAGCGCTGCGACCAGGCGCACGCCGTTTTCCAGTTCGATCTCGTAGCGGCTGCTGGCGCCCATGTACTGCACGTCGAACAGGGTACCGCTGACTTCCAGCTCGCCTTCGCCAGCGCGGCCGAAGCGCACGTGTTCCGGGCGCAGCGAGTGCGGGCGGGATTCGCCGAGCAGGCGTTGGGCGAGGTCGCCGCGCAGCACGTTGGCGGTGCCGACGAACTCGGCGACGAAGCGCGTGGCGGGGCGACGGTAGAGGTTGCCTGGAGTGTCGACCTGCTCGATGCGGCCCTTGTTGAACACGGCCACGCGGTCGGACATGGACAGCGCTTCACTCTGGTCGTGGGTGACGAAGATGAAGGTGATGCCGAGCTGGCGCTGCAATTTCTTCAGTTCCACCTGCATCTGTTCGCGCAGCTTCAGGTCCAGCGCCCCGAGCGGTTCGTCCAGCAGCAGCACACGCGGGCGGTTCACCAGCGCCCGGGCCAGGGCCACGCGCTGGCGCTGGCCGCCGGACAGCTGCGCCGGCTTGCGCTTGCCGTAGCCGGCGAGGGCGACCATCCCCAGGGCTTCCTCGGCGCGGTGGTAGCGCTCGGCCTTGGCCACGCCTTTCACCTTCAGGCCGTAGGCGACGTTATCCAGTACGTTCATGTGCGGGAACAGCGCGTAGTCCTGGAACACCGTGTTGACGTCACGCTCGTAGGGCGGCAGGCCGGAGGCTTCGTTGCCGTGGATGCGGATGGAGCCGGAAGTGGGCTGCTCGAACCCGGCGATCAGCCGCAGGCAGGTGGTCTTGCCCGAGCCGGAAGGGCCGAGCATGGAGAAGAACTCGCCGTCGCGGATTTCGATGGACACGCGGTCGACGGCGCGCACCTCGCCGTAGTGACGGCTCACGTCAGTGAACTGGACGGCTGTGGTCATGCTGCTGGCTACCTGATTGGCGGGGGCTGCATCAGAAAAGGTAGCGCATGGGGGCGGGGGTGCTTGCCGACTTGTGGGTGAGGTGGGGCATTTGTAGCAGCGACTGTTTTCTGGAGAGGTTTGTGCCAACGCATCCCCTCACCCCAGCCCTCTCCCTTAGGGAGAGGGAGCCGTCCGTGCCGGCTGATGGCAAGGTTTCATCCTGCACCGAACGGTTCCCTCTCCCGCTTGCGGGAGAGGGTTAGGGTGAGGGGCTTTTGATCCAGCAGGGGGATCACCTCCCACCCATGATCGCAATGTAATCCTGCGTCCAGCGGCTGTACGGCACGCACTGCCCCTGGGCGCACTTGGCCTGCGGGGTCTTCCAGAAGGCGATGCGGTCGAACTGGTCGTAACCGTTGGTGGCGCAACCCTGGGCGCCCAGCAACTGGCTGCCGGTGCAGCCGTCGGGGGAGGCGGGCACTGAGCCGAACCAGGCGGCAACGTCACCCTGCACCTTGGGTTCGAGCGACCAGTTCAGCCACTTGTAGGCGCACACCGGATGCTTGGCGTCGACGTGCATCATGGTGGTGTCGGCCCAGCCGGTGACGCCCTCGGTGGGGATGGTCGAGGCGATCGGCTGCTTCTCGCCCTGCAGCGCGTTCACCTGGTAGGGCCAGGAACCGGAAGCGGCCACGCCTTCGTTCTTGAAGTCGCTCATCTGCACCGTCGCGTCGTGCCAGTAGCGGTGGATCAGCTTCTGCTGCTCGCGCAGCAGCTTGAGGGCGGCGGCGTACTGTTCCTCGTTGAGTTCGTACGGGTCCTGGATGCCCAGCGCGGGCTGGGTGGTCTTCAGGTAGAGCGCCGCGTCGGCGATGTAGATCGGCCCGTCATAGGCCTGCACGCGGCCCTTGTTGCTCTTGCCGTCGGGCAGCTTCTGCTCGCTGAACACCACGCTCCAGCTGTCCGGCGCCTTGGGGAAGACCTTGGTGTTGTACATCAGCACGTTCGGCCCCCACTGGTAGGGCGTGCCGTAGTGCTTGCCGTCCACCGTGTGCCAGGGCGCGTCCTGCAGGCGCTTGTCGACGTTCTTCCAGTTGGGCACCAGGGCGATGTTGATCGGCTGCACGCGCTTGCCGTAGACCAGGCGCAGCGACGCGTCACCGGAAGCGGTCACCAGGTCGTAGCCGCCCTTGGCCATCAGGCTGACCATCTCGTCGGAGGTGGCGGCGGTTTTCACGTTGACCTTGCAGCCAGTGTCCTTCTCGAACTGGCTGACCCAGTCGTAGTTCTTGTCGCTCTCGCCGCGTTCGATGTAGCCGGGCCAGGCAATGATATCCAGCGCCCCTTCAGGGTTGCCGAGTTGCTTGAGCGCTTCAGCCGCCTGCAGCGAGGCGCTGGACAGCAGGCTGGCGCCGGCGAAGGCCAGCGCCGCGACTTTCACGAGAGACAATTGCCCTGAGGTCATGATCGGACTCCTGTTGTTCTACGTTGTGGGAGCCACTGCGATACCAGCGCGCAGAAATTTGGCACCTCTGTTGATCGCGGCAGGTCCATAGCGAACGGACGTGCTCTTGCAGCGTAGTTCCGCCCCCAGAGGCTGACAAGAAAGCCCCCGGCTCCCCGCAAAGGCCCGCCGGATGGCGCTTGCGGCCCCAAACGGGGCGGGCCGGGGCGGCCGGGCGGGAAAAGCGCACCAAGCGGGTGCGAGGCTCTCTGGCGGACTTTGCAAGTCATTGAAACAACAGGAAATCGACCTCTGGCACGGCCCTTGCGATGGCCTTTGCAGCCGAGACGAGCGGCAACAAGGAGTGAAAGATGGCTCGGGTGTTCTATGACGAAATGCATGACGCCGCTGGCGCCTGCCGACCGCACTACACGGAGTTCGCCCGCTGGCTGGCGGACATGCCTGGCGAACAGCTGCAGCAGCGCCGCCGCGAAGCCGACCTGCTGTTCTATCGCGCGGGCATCACCTTCACTCTCTATGGCGACGATCAGGGCACCGAGCGCCTGATTCCCTTCGACACCATCCCGCGCAGCATCCCCGCCAGCGAGTGGAAGATCATCGAAGCCGGCTGCATCCAGCGGGTGCAGGCGCTCAACCTGTTCCTCGCCGACCTCTACCACGACCAGCGCATCCTCAAGGAAGGCCTGATCCCGCCCGAGCAGGTCCTGGCCAACGACCAGTACCAACTGGCCATGCAGGGCCTGGACGTGCCGGGCAATGTCTATGCGCACATTGCCGGCATCGACCTGGTACGCGACGGCAACGGCGCCTATTACGTGCTCGAGGACAACCTGCGCACCCCCAGCGGCGTCTCCTACATGCTGGAGAACCGCAAGATGATGATGCGCCTGTTCCCGGAACTGTTCGGTGCGCAACGCATCGCGCCCATCGACCATTACCCGAACCTGTTGCTGGATACCCTGCGCAGTTCCAGCCCGCTGGATAATCCCAGCGTGGTGGTGCTGACGCCGGGACGCTTCAACAGCGCCTACTTCGAGCACGCTTTCCTTGCCCGCGAAATGGGCGTGGAGCTGGTGGAGGGCGCCGACCTGTTCGTCCGTGACGAGCGCGTCTACATGCGCACCACGGCCGGGCCGCAGCCGGTGGACGTGATCTATCGGCGCGTCGACGATGATTTCCTCGACCCGCTGGCCTTCAATCCTGACTCCATGCTCGGCGTACCCGGCCTGCTGGCCGCCTACCGGGCCGGCAACGTGGTACTGGCCAATGCCATCGGCACCGGCGTGGCCGACGACAAGTCGGTCTATCCGTATGTGCCGGAGATGATCCGCTTCTACCTCGACCAGGAACCCATCCTGCACAACGTGCCGACCTGGCAGTGCCGCCGGCCGCAGGACCTGTCCCACGTGCTGGCGCACCTGCCCGAGCTGGTGGTGAAGGAGGCGCAGGGCTCCGGCGGCTACGGCATGCTGGTCGGCCCGGCCGCGACCAGCGCGGAAATCGAGGCCTTCCGCGCGCGGCTGATGGCGCGCCCCGAGGCCTACATCGCGCAACCCACGCTGAGCCTGTCGACCTGCCCGACCTTCGTCGACAACGGCATCGCCCCGCGCCATATCGACCTGCGGCCCTTCGTGCTGTCCGCGCCGGACAACGTGCGCCTGGTGCCCGGCGGGCTGACCCGGGTGGCGCTGCGCGAAGGTTCGCTGGTCGTCAACTCGTCACAAGGTGGCGGTACCAAGGACACCTGGGTGGTGGAGGACTGATCATGCTGAGCCGTACCGCTTCCGATCTCTACTGGATGTCGCGCTACCTGGAGCGTGCCGAGAACCTCGCGCGGATGCTCGACGTGTCCTACTCGTTGTCGTTGATGCCCCAGGATGGCCGCGGCGATGGCCTGGAAGAACTGGCCATGCCGCTGCTGATCACCGGCAATCTCGACGCCTATCTCGCGCGCCATGGCGAACTGCACGCCGAGCGCCTGCTGAACTTCTTCGCCCTGGATGCGCAGAACCCCACCAGCATCTATTCCTGCTTCGGCGCCGCCCGTGCCGGAGCGCACGCGGTGCGCGGGCGCATCACCACCGACATGTGGGAAAACATCAACGCGACCTGGCTGGAGATGCGCGACATCGCTCACCAGGGCCTGCTGCGTTATGGCATCAGCCACTTCTGCGAATGGGTGAAGGACCGCTCGCACCTGTTCCGCGGCGCCACCTTCGGCACCAGCATGCGCAACGACGCCTTCCACTTCATCCGCCTGGGCACCTACATCGAACGCGCCGACAACACCTTGCGCCTGCTCGATGCGCGGCATCAGGTACTGGGCGAGCACAGCGCCGGGCCTGCCGAAGGTTCCGCCCGCGGTTACTACCAGTGGACGGCATTGCTACGCGCGCTCTCGGCCTTCGAGGGCTACACAGAGCTTTATCGCGATGCGCTGAACGCACGAAACATCGCCGAACTCCTGCTGCTGCGCGAGGACGTCCCGCGCTCGCTGCTGGCCTGCGCCGAGGAGCTGCGCCAGATCCTCGCCAGCCTGCCCGGCGCCAACGGCCGCCCGGCCCAGCGCCTGGCCGCCGAACTGGAGGCGCGGGTGCGCTACAGCGGCATCGACGAGGTGCTGGGCGCCGGTCTGCATCCCTGGATAACCGACCACATCGGGCTGGTGCGCCAGCTCGCCAACGCCATTCACAGCTCGTACCTGGAGGCCGCATGAAACTCTCCATCCGCCACGACACCACCTACCGTTACGAAGACCAGGTGCGCGCGAGCATTCAGTACCTGCGCCTGACTCCGCAGGAGAGCGAACGCCAGCATGTGCTCGACTGGCAACTGCACCTGCCGCGTCCGGCGCATCCGCAGCGCGACGCCTACGGCAACATTCTTCACGTGCTGACCCTGGATGAACCCCACGAGGCCATCGTCATCGCCGCCCACGGCAACGTCGAAATCGACGTGGAGAACGACTGCGAACACGATCACCTGTCGCCGCTGCCGTTCCTCCGCAGCACCCGCCTGACCCAGGCCGATGGCGCGCTGCAGGAGTTCGCCCGCGCCCAGTGCGCCGAGCGCCGCGACCGCAAGGCGATGATCCGCCTGATGCAGGCGATGAATGAGCGCATTGCCTACGTGCCGGGTTCGACCCAGGTCGACAGCACCGCGGCCGAAGCCTTCGCGGCCGGGCAGGGGGTCTGCCAGGACCACGCCCACGCTTTCCTTGCCTGCCTGCGCTACCTGGGCGTGCCGGCGCGCTACGTTTCCGGCTATCTCTACGCCGACTCCGAGGATCATCTCGCCAGCCATGCCTGGGCCGAGGCCTGGCTGGACGGCGCCTGGTACAGCTTCGACGTGACCAATGTGCTGGACCGCCCGGAGCGTCATCTGAAGCTGGCAGTGGGCCTGGATTACCTCGATGCCTGCCCGGTGCGCGGCATGCGTCGGGGCGGCGGCGGCGAGCAGATGCACGCCCGCGTCACGGTGGCGCCGGGGCACCTGCAGCAGGCCCAGCAGATGCAGCAGTGAGTGGGCGTGGCGAAAGGCCGGGCAGCGGCTTAAGATCGTTGCCAGCCTTTTGCCCCCAGAACATGCCATGAGAACGTCATGACCTATTGCGTCGCCATGAACCTCGCCCAGGGCCTGGTCTTCGTATCCGATTCGCGCACCAATGCCGGCGTCGACAACATCGCCGTGTTCCGCAAGCTGCACATCTTCGGCACCCCCGGCGAACGTCTGGTCGTGGTGCAAAGCGCCGGCAACCTGGCCACCTCGCAGTCGGTGATCAGTGTGTTGCGTCAGCGCATGGGCAGCGACGAGCCAAACCTGGGCAACGTCGAGAACCTGTTCGAAGCGGCCCGGCTGGTGGGTTCGACGCTGCGCGAAGTGGTCGACCACGACGAGAACATCGGGCAGAACCAGGGCGTCGACCTGGGCAGCTCGTTCCTCGTCGGTGGGCAGATCGGCACTGAGGTGCCGCGCCTGTTCAATGTCTACCCGCAGGGCAACTTCATCGAATCCTGCCGCGATACGCCTTACTTCCAGATCGGCGAGAGCAAGTACGGCAAGCCGATCATCGACCGCGCCATGAGCTATGCCACGCCGCTGGAACAGGCGCTGCGCTGTGCGCTGATCAGCTTCGACTCGACCATCCGCAGCAACCTCTCGGTGGGCATGCCGCTGGACCTGCTGGTGTACCGCGAAGGCAGCCTGGAGGTGCCGGCCGGCTACCGTATCCAGGAAGGCGATGCGTATTTCGAGGGCATTCGCGGGCAATGGGGCGCGGGGTTGCGCCAGTTGCTCGGCGAGCTGCCGGCGCCGCCGGGGGATTACTGGCACTGAGTTCCGCCAGGCATTTGCGCTTGAGCTGAAACCCCTCGCCCCAGCCCTCTCCCAAAGGGAGAGGGAGCCGTCCGTGCCGGCTGACGCGGTGGTTTCCTCCTGCTCCGAACGGTCCCCTCTCCCTTGGGGAGAGGGTTAGGGTGAGGGCAATCCCTTGCGCCGATTTCGGCATGGCGGATAACGCTGGCGCGTTATGCGCCCTACGAAAGCCGGGGGCGCCCATAAGAAGGCTATTCGCCGGCCTTCACCTTGCGCCCCGCCATGTGCTGCAGATACGCGACGATCTCATCCAGCTCCCTGTCGCTGATCACATCCGCCGCAAACCCCTTCATCCGCGCCTCCGGCCAGTGCCGCAGGCTCTGCGGGTCGCGGATGTACTGCTTGAGATAATCCGCGGCGAAGTATTCGGTCGGGTTGTGCGGGATGTTCAGATCGGGACCGAACTGCGAATCCCCGGCACCATTCAGGCGATGGCAGGCCAGGCAGTTCTTCTGGAACTGGGCGAAACCGTGCTGCACCTGCTTCGGCGCATTCTTCGCCGGCAGCAGCGCCGGGAAGCGTTCGGCCAGCGGCTTCAGGTAACGGATGCTGGCAACCTGGAACGGCCACTGCTCCGGGCCGATGCCGGCCGCCCTGGGATCGGTCCACACCAGGTAGAAAGGCCCGGCGGAAGGCTTGCCGTCGCCCAGCTTTGGCCAGGGTTTGCCGGCTTCCTCGATGGCCAGCCAGGCGCGCGAACCCTTTTCCTCCAGCAACGGCGCGGCCGGCAGCTCGGCGGCGAATCCATCGAGCGCAACCGCCTGCAGGTGATCGCCGGGCTTCACACCGTCCAGCAAGGCAGCCAGTGGCACTGCGCGATAGTGCATGGTGCGCTTGTAGGAGACGTCGGCGGGAATCTCGATGTCCTGCGCCCTGGCGTTGGCCAGCAGCTGTTCAGTGCTGAGGGTGTGCTGGCCGTTGGGCAATTCCAGGGTGAGGGTCGCAGCGAAAACGCTGGGGCAGAGCAGGAACAGCAACAACAGCAGTGGGCGCATGGTCGCATCCGGGGCGAAGAATCGGGCCGCGGAACCATAGCAGAGGCTGACGGGATGAGGCAGGGGAGGTGGCTCCTCCCGTGCTGCGTTGACCGTGGCTCGCGGATGGCGGCGCGCGGTGCGCAGCGACGGGATAGCCGGGTGTTGGCCCTAGCCGACCAGACGACTCAGATTGGGAATGATCAAAACAACGGTGGTTGCGAAGACGATCAGGCTGGCCTGCCGCCATTTTCTCGATTGTTTGTCCATGATGTCCTTCCGCCTTTCTTGTTCTTGGCACGGCTCACTCACGGCCTGTTGATAGTGAGGCGCGTACCTTGGCTTCTGGTGTCTCCAGCCGAACCGGCAAAACCCGGCAACGGCACTCTTCGCATCATCTGCACGCTTTTCATTCACTGCATAACGGAGTCTAAGCCTAGTGCCGCGCGGGCTTAGACCATCTTGCAGCAAGTGACGCAGCTTCAGGCATATTCCCTCTATATGACTGGGGCGTGACAACGCCGTTCAGCTTTTCGACCGCTCGTCCGCTGCCGCCGACAACCCCTTTCCAGAGCCTTCGGCCCGAGCGCCTCCGGTCGGTCGCTGAGCGTGGCGGTCAATTGTGCTGAGCGTTGCGGTCATTGCCCCTGGCCGTTACGCCGCTAAGGTAGGCCGACACGCCACGCCTGCGTGACGACAACTCTAAGAGAGAACGCCATGACCGAAGCATTCATTTACGACGCGGTGCGTACTCCCCGCGGCAAGGGCAAGAAGGACGGCGCGCTGCACAGCGTCAAGCCGGTCAACCTGATGGCCGGCGTGCTGCGTGCGCTGCAGCAGCGCAACCAGCTGGATACCGCGCAGGTCGACGATATCGTCCTGGGCTGCGTGACCCCGGTGGGCGACCAGGGCTCGGACATCGCCAAGACCGCCGCGCTGGTGGCCGACTGGGACGAGCAGGTCGCCGGCGTGCAGATCAACCGCTTCTGCGCCTCGGGTCTGGAAGCGGTCAACCTGGGCGCCATGAAGGTGCGCTCGGGCTTCGAGGACCTGGTGGTGGTCGGCGGCGTGGAATCCATGTCCCGCGTGCCGATGGGGTCCGACGGCGGCGCCTGGGCGCTGGACCCGGAAACCAACCTGCACACCAGCTTCGTCCCGCAAGGCATCGGCGCCGACCTGATCGCCACCCTGGAAGGCTTCAGCCGTGCCGATGTCGACGCCTTCGCCCTGCGCTCCCAGCAGAAGGCCGCCAAGGCCCGCGCCGAAGGGCTGTTCGCCAAATCCCTGGTGCCGGTCACGGACCAGAACGGCATCGTCCTGCTCGACCATGACGAATTCATCCGCGCCGACTCCACCCTCGAAGGCCTCGGTGCGCTCAAACCCAGCTTCGAGATGATGGGCCAGATGGGCTTCGACGCCAGCGCGCTGCGCAAGTACAGCTTCGTCGAGCGCATCGAGCATGTGCATACGCCGGGCAATAGCTCCGGCATCGTCGACGGCGCGACTGCCATGCTCATCGGCTCCGAGGCCAAGGGCCGCGAGCTGGGCCTGAAGGCCCGTGGGCGCATCGTCGCCACTGCGGTGACCAGCACCGACCCGACCATCATGCTCACCGGCCCCGCGCCGGCCACCCGCAAGGCGCTGGCCAAGGCCGGCCTGAAGGCCGAGGACATCGACCTCTATGAAGTGAACGAAGCCTTCGCCTCGGTGGTGATGAAGTTCATGAAGGACATGGGCGTGCCCGAGAGCAAGGTCAACGTCAACGGCGGCTCCATCGCCATGGGCCACCCGCTGGGCGCCACCGGCTGCATGATCCTCGGCACCCTGCTGGACGAACTGGAGCGGCGCAACCTGCGCTACGGCCTGGCCACCCTCTGCGTGGGCGGCGGCATGGGCATCGCCACCATCATCGAACGTATCTGACTGTCGTAGGAGCGAGCTTGCTCGCGAACCTGTCCGCGCTGCGGAGTATTCACGAGCAGGCTCGCTCCTGCGGGTCTCCCACCCTTGGGAAGAAAACAAAAATGACTGATGCCATCCGTTACGAAAAAGGCCAGGACAACATCGTCGTCCTGACCATGGACATGCCCGGCCAGAGCGCCAACACCATGAACGGTGCCTACCGCGAGGCCATGGCCGCCACTGTCGCGCGCCTGGAAGCCGAGAAGGAGTCGATTGCCGGCGTGGTGATCACCTCCGCAAAGAAGACCTTCTTCGCCGGCGGCGATCTGAATGAACTGATCAAGGTCACCAAGGCCGACGCCAAGGCCTTCTACGAAGGCATCCTGGTGCTCAAGGGCCAGCTGCGTCGCCTGGAAACCCTTGGCAAGCCGGTGGTCGCCGCCATCAACGGCGCGGCCCTGGGCGGCGGCTGGGAAATCTGCCTGGCCTGCCATCACCGCATCGCCCTGGACGAAAGCCACGTGCAGCTCGGCCTGCCGGAAGTCACCCTGGGCCTGCTGCCCGGCGGCGGCGGTGTGGTGCGCATGGTGCGCCTGCTCGGTCTGGAGAAGGCCCTGCCGTACCTGGCCGAAGGCAAGAAAGTGCGCCCGGACCAGGCGCTCAAGGCCGGCCTGATTCACCAGCTCGCCTCCAGCCGGGAAGACATGCTGGCCAAGGCCCGCGAATGGATCGCCGCCAACCCGGCCGCCAAGCAGCCGTGGGACAGCGCCGGCTACAAGATTCCCGGCGGTACGCCGTCCAGCCCGGCGGTGGCGCAGATGCTGGCCATCGCCCCGTCGGTGCTGCGTGACAAGACCAAGGGCTGCTTCCCGGCACCGGAGAAGATCATGTGCGCCGCCGTCGAAGGCGCCCAGGTGGACTTCGACACGGCTCAGCTGATCGAGGCGCGCTACTTCACCGAGCTGACCACCGGCCAGGTGGCGAAGAACATGATCGGCACCTTCTGGTTCCAGCTCAACGAGATCAACGCCGGCAAATCCCGCCCGCAGGGCATCCCGCCGCAGCAGACGAAGAAGGTCGGCGTAGTCGGCGCCGGCATGATGGGTGCCGGCATCGCCTACGTCTCGGCCGCCGCCGGCATCGAGGTGGTGCTCAAGGACGTTTCCATCGAGTCGGCCGAGAAGGGCAAGGCCTATTCCGCCGGCCTGCTGGACAAGAAAGTCGGCAAGGGCCAGATGACTGCCGAGAAGCGTGACGCCTTCCTCGCACGGATCAAGCCGACCGCCAGCGACGCCGACTTCGAAGGCTGCGACCTGATCATCGAAGCGGTATTCGAGGACCGTGGCCTGAAAGCCAAGGTCAGCGCCGCTGCCGAGTCCGCCGCGTTGGCGGACGCGGTGATCGCCTCCAATACCTCGACGCTGCCGATCACCGGCCTGGCCGAGGCCGTGGCGCAGCCGCAGAAGTTCATCGGCCTGCACTTCTTCAGCCCGGTGGACAAGATGCCGCTGGTGGAGATCATCCGTGGCGAGAAGACCGACGACGCCACCCTGGCCCGCGCCTTCGACTACGTCCTGCAGATCAAGAAAACTCCGATCGTGGTCCACGATAGTCGCGGCTTCTTCACTTCCCGCGTGTTCGGCACCTTCACCAACGAAGGCCTGGCGATGCTCGGCGAAGGCGTGTCGGCGGCGATGATCGAGAACCAGGCGCGCCAGGCCGGCATGCCGGTAGGCCCGCTGGCGATCAGTGACGAAGTGTCGATGAGCCTGATGACCCACATCCGCGAGCAGACCCGCAAGGACCTGGAAGCCGAGGGCAAGCAGTTGCCGCAGCACCCGGCCTTTGCCGTGGTGGACCTGATGGTCAACGAGTACAAGCGCCCAGGCAAAGCCGCTGGCGCGGGTTTCTACGACTATCCGGCCAATGGCAGGAAGCATCTGTGGCCTGAGCTCAAGCAGCGCTTCGAGAAGGCTGACGCGCAGATTTCACCGGAAGACGTGCGTGACCGCATCCTCTTCATCCAGTCCATCGAGACGGTGCGCTGCGTGGAGGAGGGTGTGCTGACCTCCACCGCCGACGCCAACATCGGCTCGATCTTCGGTATCGGCTTCGCGGCCTGGAGCGGCGGCGCGCTGCAGTTCATCAACCAATACGGCCTGAAGGACTTCGTCGCCCGCGCCCAGTACCTGGCCGAGCAGTATGGCGAGCGCTTCCTGCCGCCGGCGCTGCTGCTGGAGAAGGCCGCGCGCAACGAGCAGTTCTGAGCGTACGTGTAGGAGCGAGCTTGCTCGCGAACCGAGTCCGCAGCAGGGCCGTTCGCGAGCAAGCTCGCTCCTACAAGTCCTCACTCGGAAGAACCGGCCCATGGCCGGTTTTTTCTTGCCTGCGCAAACCTTAGGATGACACCTTCCCACCCATCAGGACCGCACCGATGACCGCTCCCGCCCTGTTGATCATCGACATGCAGAACGGCATGCGCATCAGCCCCGAGCCGCGCAACAACCCCCAGGCCGAGCAACGTATCGGTAAGCTGCTGGCAGCCTGGCGCCAGGTCGGCTGGCCGCTGGTGCACGTGCGGCATATCTCGCGCACGCCGGGTTCGCCGTTCTGGCCGGGGCAGCCCGGCGCGGAGTTCCAGCCTGCGCTGGCGCCGCTGGAGCACGAGCACGTGGTGGAGAAGAACATCCCTGACGCCTTCATCAACAGCGGCCTGGAGCGCTGGCTGCGCGTGCGCGGCGTCGAATCGCTGGTGATCTGCGGAGTGAGTACCAACAACTCGGTGGAGGCCTCGGCGCGCACGGCGGGCAACCTGGGCTTTGCCACTCGGGTGGTGGCGGACGCCTGTTTCGCCTTCGACAAGCGCGATTTCAACGGCAATTGGCGCAGTGCGGAGGAGGTTCACGCCATGTCCCTGGCCAACCTGCAAGGTGAATACGCCTAGGTGCTGAACGCGAACTCGCTACTGGGAACGCTGTCCCTGATCTGAATCCTTGCCAACCGGCCGTCACCCCTGTGCGCCGGTGCAATTGAAGGAAGTCGATTTTTCCGGTATTTCCCCTGAAATTCCTGCGCAAGAATCGGCTTCGGCATCTTGTGCGGTGAAAAAATAGGGCGTAATTTTCACGCGCGTTTCATCAGTGTCAGGAAAACCATCCTTATCAGCCGCTAACCCCCCAGGAATCACCACTGCATGTCGTTGCACATCTGCATTCTGGAAACCGACATTCTCCGCCCCGAACTCATCGACCAGTACAAGGGCTACGGCTGGATGTTCCAGCAACTGTTCGCCAAGCAACCCGTTCCGGCCGAGTTCAAGGTCTATAACGTGGTGGAAGGGCATTACCCGCCCGATGATGAGAAGTTCGACGCGTACCTGGTGACTGGCAGCAAGGCGGACTCGTTCGGCACTGATCCCTGGATCCAGACCCTCAAGGACTACGTGCTCAAGCTCTACGAGCGCGGCGACAAGCTGCTGGGCGTATGCTTCGGCCATCAATTGCTGGCGCTGGTGCTGGGCGGCAAGGCCGAGCGTGCCGGGCAGGGTTGGGGCGTGGGCATCCACGACTACCGCATCGAGGAGCAGCCTGAGTGGATGAGCCCGTCGCTGGGCGATGGCCTGACCCTGCTGGTCAGCCACCAGGACCAGGTCACCGAGCTGCCTCACGGTGCGCGCCGCATCGCTTCCAGCGATTTCTGCCCGAACGCGGCCTACGCCATTGGTGACCAGGTGCTGTGCTTCCAGGGCCACCCGGAATTCCAGAGCGACTATTCCCAGGCGATCCTCGAGTTGCGCAAGCACATCTTCAGCGAGCCGGTGTTCCAGTCCGGCATCGACAGCCTTGCGCGCCCACACCAGGGCACCGCGGTGGGTGAGTGGATGATGCGCTTCGTCCAGCAGGGCAGCGACGCGAAGAAGAAAGCCGAGAAGAAAAGCGCGGCCTGATTCTGCCGTGCTGACTGAAAACGCCGCTCAATCGAGCGGCGTTTTCGTTGGTGCCGTGGGACATCGGTCCGGGTTGGATAGGTTTAGAGCCGACCCGATCGCGGACGAAGTCCGCTCCTACAGCCGCCGGTTGGTGTAGGAGCAACTGACTTCTCTGGATAGCCCGTCGCTGCGTCTTCCCCCCTCACCCCAACCCTCTCCCAGGGGGAGAGGGAGCCGTCCGTGCCTGCTGTTGCCGACGTTTCATCCTGCACCGAACGGTCCCCTCTCCCCTTGGGAGAGGGCCAGGGTGAGGGATGGCCCAAGCGCAAAGGTATCTCGCAGGAGCGGACTGCGTCCGCGATGTCTTCCCCGCTGCTCCAGCGTCGGGCGGTTCGCGAGCAAGCTCGCTCCTACAGGGAGCGCTGGCGAAGTGTTCGGCACCTGAAGCAGACATTTACGTAGGAGCGGACTCTGTCCGCGATTGGCCTCAGCCGGCACGAATCAGCCGGAGCACACCATTCGATGGGTATCGCTGCGCTCCATGCCATCCTACGTTCCGCGTCGCCGAATGGCTCCCAATGCTCTCTATAGCCAATCCGCCTGCTTGAAGCTGATGTACAACCCGACGCAGCCCAGCGCCAGCAACCCCATGATCAGGAAGTAGCCGTAGTGCCAATGCAGTTCCGGGATGTACTCGAAGTTCATCCCGTAGATACCGGCCACGGCGGTGGGGAAGGCGAGAATGGCCGCCCAGGCGGCGAACTTGCGTTGCACCACGCTCTGTCGTGAGGACTCCAGTGCCAGCCCGACTTCGATGGTCTGGCTGGCGACATCGCGCAAAGTAGTGAGGTCTTCCAGCAGGCGGTTCACGTGGATGGCCACGTCGCGGAAGTAGGGCCGCATCTGCTTGTCGATGAAGGGAAAGTCCAGGCGCTGCAGTTCCTGGCAGATTTCCACCATGGGCGCGGCGTAGTGCTTGAGTTTGAGCACCTCGCGGCGCAGGCCGTAGATCTTCTCGATCTGCTCCTGGGTCAGTGACTTGCGCAGCACTTGCTGCTCCACTTCCTCGATCTCCTCGCGGATCGCCTCCACCACCGGTTCGTAGTTGCTCATCACGAAATCCAGCAGGGCGTAGAGCACGAAGTCGGTGCCATGGGCCAGCAGTAACGGCCGCGCCTCGCAGCGCTGTCGGACCTGGGCGTAGGACTGGGAGAAACCATGGCGCGCGCTGATGATGTAGCCGATGCCGGCGAACAGATGAGTTTCGACGAACATCAGTCGACTATCGGCGCGGATCGGCGAATAGATGACGATGAACAGCGCATCGCCGAAGGTTTCCAGCTTCGGCCGGCTGTGCTTTTCCAGGGCGTCGGAGACAGCCAGTTCGTGGAGGTTGAACTGCCGCTGCAGGTTAAACATCTCCTCCGGTGTCGGCTCCTGCAGGCCGGTCCAGACGAAGTGGTCAGGCTGGCAGGCCCAGCGGTAACCATCCTCGAGCGGGATGTCGGAGACCTTGCGGCCCTTGCTGTAGACGGCGGAAGCGATGACTCGGCCCATGCTGAAACCCACCCTGCAGTGCATCTGGTGCGGAATCTGGAGTCGTTGTGCAGGGCTTTAGTGTTGGCCAGCCTGGCGTGCTGCGCCAGTGAATGGGGCTCAGGAGTGCGGCGTGAGAACGTCCTGAAGGCCCTGTAGGGCGACGGGAACCGCCTGGTTGAAGCGCTCGAAGAGCCCGCTGCGGTCGACGTTGTCCACCGGGGCCCGGCGTGCACCATCAAAACCGGCGGTGAGGGCGGTGACCACCAGAATCACGATGGTATAGAGCCCCAGGGCGGCGAGGGCGCCGTTGCGGGCGTAGCGGTGGGCTTGACGATTCATTGGGGCGATTCGGGCTCGGCGAAGTGATGGCCCAGTGTCGCTTTGGTCAGTTCGCTTGAATAACGATGCCGGTTGCTTCCGGGTATCAGGCGAATTGATAGATGGCAGTATGGCGACCAGACGCACGGTGGTCGGTGGCGGGGCGCTGTCGGTGGGTTCCTGGATTCTGGCGGGCTTCATGGCTATCTGACCCTTGCCGAGGCTGCGTCATCGTCCCGGAAAAGCCCGGCATCACGCCGGGCTTTTCGCTTCGGGCTCGACTGCATGACGTCACCTGCTGCAGGCGGCTTGGAGGTGTGAAGGTTTCAGCCCTGCTTGGCAGCGGCTTCGACGTTCACCTGGCTGGCCGATTGCTCGGACTGCTGTTGCTGGATGGCAGCCTGGGTCATGTGAACCATGCGGTCCTGCATCAGCGGGGACTCTTCGGCGAAGCTGGCCTGGGCGGCAAAAGCGGTAGCGGCGGCCAGTACGCTGGCGGCGATGATGTTGAGTTTCATGATGAACACCTCCGGTTGGTTTTCTCTGGGTTCATCTATAGGTTAATGCGTAATAATTTTTTAAAAATAGCAAACAGGATTAATCAGTATTGCTCTTTAGGTAATAGTCATGACATGAAAAAGCCCGGCATCAGGCCGGGCTTTCTTGTTGGCGGGCGATCAGGACAGGTGGTTCTTGTCCAGTTCGATGGACCTGTCGAGGGTTTCCAGCAGTTGCTTGCGCACTTTCAGCTTGGTGTTGCGGTGTGCGGTCATGTTCAGCTTCTTCAGGTGCTGGGCGGCTTCCAGGGCGGCGGCCTGGAGCTGCTCGGCCGGGACCACCTTGTCGAGGAAACCGGCATCCACGGCATCGCGTGGGTTGAACATTTCCGCGTTCACCACGGAGCGGGTGAAGGCCGAGCGGCGCAGCCGATCACGAGCCAGTTCGATGCCGACGTGGTGCATGGTCATGCCGATGGCCACTTCGTTCAGGCCGATCTGGAACGGGCCATCGACGCCGATGCGGTAGTCCGCCGAGAGCAGGATGAAGGCGCCCTTGGCGACCGCATGGCCAGTGCAGGCGACGATCACCGGGAACGGGTGCGAGAGCATGCGGCGGGCCAGAGTCGAGCCGGCGGCCACCAGGTTCACGGCGTTCTCCGGGCCGGAGGTCATCACCTTGAGGTCGTAGCCGCCGGACAGAATGCCCGGCTGGCCAGTGACGATGACGATGGCTCGGTCCTTCTCCGCCTGGTCCAGGGCCTGGTTGAAGGCTTCGATGACCGCTGGGGAGATGGCGTTCACCTTGCCGTTGTTCAGGGTCAGGGTGGCGATGCCGTCTTCGAATTGGTAGCTGATCAGCTCACTCATGGCAGAGGGTCCTGGATTGCAGTCCTTGGGTTGGAAGTGGCCAGAACATACTGACGCCGGCCTGGGGCGTAAAGCGTTTTGACTGACTGGTGAGTCAGCTGCGTGTCACAAATTCCGGACGATTTCTGTGCGCTGCGTATGCAAATTCCGACAGCGCTCGTGGAGGGGCATCCAGCGTGCTGTTAAGCTGCCACCATCTCTGCGTACCGCCCTCGCACAACCCAGGATGTGCCTGTCATGTCGAAGATCTTCAAGTGGTCCCTGTTTGCCGTCGTTGCGATTGCCCTGATCATCAAGGCGTCGCTCTGGCTTTCCGTGCGCAGCGTGGTGAACGACGCCATCGCCCGTCTCTCGCCGATCATGGAGATCACCTACGGCGGTATATCGTCGTCCTTCGACGGCAAGGTCGGCTTGCAGAACCTGGTGATCAGGGTGCCGATGGCCGGCGACAGCCTGAAGGTTTCCCACGCCCAGTTGAAGTTCAACGGGCTGCGCGAACTGCTCAGCTTCAAGGAGCGCCTGGCCGAGGGCAAGCTGCCGGAACAGATGTCGGTAGACCTGAAGGGCGTCGAGCTGCAGATTCACGGCCCCTTCATGCAGTCGCTGTATGCCCAGCCTGCGGAGAAGAGCGCCTTCACCGCCATGAGCGAAGTGGCCTGCGGCAACGTACGCAACATCGGTGTCGATGAGCTGCTGCAGATGGGTTACCGCACCCTCGAATCGGACATCGAGTTCTCCTACCGCATGCAGCCGGGCGCGCAGACGCTGACTTTCGATCTGCGCAGCGATACCCGTGACATGCTCGATATGCACACCAGCATGACGCTGATGAATGTCTCCGAGCGCCCGGGGGACATGCGCGTGAACCCGCCGCGGGTGTCACAGGTCGTCGTCGAGATGAACGACAACCAGTACCAGCGTCGAGTCAGCGAGTTCTGCCGGGGCAAGCTCGGCCTGGACCCGAAGGCCTATACCGCCCTGTCGCTGGAGCAGTTCGACAAGGCCCTGCGCCAGCAGCGCATCGCCCTCGACCAGCCGGTGCTCGAGGCTTACGGCCGCTACCTGGCTGACCCGCGTTCGCTGCGCGTCGAACTGACCCCTACCGAGGGGATGGCCTGGGATGGTCTGCAATTTTTCGAGCCCAGGGATGTGATCCAGATGCTGCATCCGGTCGTCCTAATAAATCAGCAAACGGTTGCACCACTGGGGTTCGCCTGGGTCGATCCGCTGAAGAAAAAAATCACGCCGGAAAGCCAATATCAAATGGTTTCGGCCCAAGAAACGGTTGAGTCGCAGGCCAGAACGCAGCAATATGAGTTCGTTAGCGTTGAAAGCCTTGCCCAGTACACCGGCAAGCGCCTGCAGTTCATCACGTTCGATGGTGCCTACTATCAAGGTGTGCTGCACAAGGTGGAGAACGGTCGAGCCTATATCACGGTCCTGATGGGGACCGGCTCGGCAGAGATGTTCCTCCGCCTGAACAAGATCAATCAGGTGCGGGTCATGTTGTGAGGCCCTGCGAAGGAGAGAGCAAGTGAGTGAGTCGTTGTCCATCCAGCATGATGAAACCAGCCACCAGTTCGTAACGACTGTTGATGGTCATCGCGCCTATCTGGCCTACATGGATCTGGGCAAGCAGACGCTCGACATCTATCGCACTTTCGTTCCGGACAGCCTGCGCGGCCGCGGCATCGCCGCCGCTCTCACCGAACACGCGCTGCAGTTCGCCGAGCGCAAGGGCTACAGCGTCATCCCGTCGTGCTCCTACGTCGAGCGCTACCTGGAACGCCGCCAGCGTCACACTGATACCGCGCTCTGATCTTCAGGGTATGGAAACAGGAAGCCCGGCGAATGCCGGGCTTTTTTGTGCCCGCTGGAATTCCATTTCTGGCAGCGTCGGCAGTTCTGTAGGAGCGAGCTTGCTCGCGAACGGTGTTTCTCTCCAGCGTCAAGCGATTCGCGAGCAAGCTCGCTCCTACAAAAAGCACCGGTGCGGAATTTGCCAAAGAAAAAAGCCGGGCATCTGCCCGGCTTCTTTCCTATCCGCTCGAAGCGTCAGCCGCGCTGGCGCTTGGGCAGGACGTCCTTGAGCTTGGCGTGCATGCTGCGCACGGCCTTCTCGGTGGTCTCCCAGTCGATGCAGGCATCGGTGATCGACACGCCGTACTGCAGTTGGCAGAGGTCCTTGGGAATGGGTTGAGCGCCCCAGCCCAGGTGGCTTTCCACCATCAGGCCGACGATGGAGTTGTTGCCTTCGGCGATCTGGTTGGCGACGTTGTCCATCACCAGCGGCTGCAGGGCCGGGTCCTTGTTGGAGTTGGCGTGGCTGCAGTCGACCATCACGTTCAGCGGGATCTTCGCCTTGGTCAGTTCCTGTTCGCACAGGGCAACGCTGACCGAGTCATAGTTCGGCTTGCCGTTGCCGCCGCGCAGCACGACGTGACCGTAGGCGTTGCCCTTGGTGGTGACGATGGAGACGCCGCCTTCCTGATTGATGCCGAGGAAACGGTGCGGGCTGGAAACCGACTGCAGGGCGTTGATCG
Organism: Pseudomonas sp. GD03903; assembly: GCF_029840045.1. Lineage (NCBI taxonomy): Bacteria > Pseudomonadati > Pseudomonadota > Gammaproteobacteria > Pseudomonadales > Pseudomonadaceae > Pseudomonas > Pseudomonas sp. GD03903. Next base: position 108,777 of record NZ_JAOCBT010000007.1, read on the forward strand.
CCACGGTCAGGCTGCCATCGGTGCCGTTCTTGAAGCCGACCGCCGAGGACAGGCCGGAAGCCATTTCGCGGTGGGTCTGGGATTCGGTGGTGCGTGCGCCGATGGCCGACCAGCTGATCAGGTCCTGCAGGTATTGCGGGGAGATCGGGTCGAGCGCTTCGGTGGCGGTGGGCAGGCCCATCTCGGCGAGGTCGCGCAGCAATTGGCGGCCGATGTGCAGGCCGTCCTGGATCTTGAAGGAGTCGTCCAGGTACGGGTCGTTGATCAGGCCTTTCCAGCCGACCGTGGTGCGCGGCTTCTCGAAGTAGACGCGCATCACCAGGAACAGGCTGTCGGCAACTTCCGCGGCCAGCACCTTCAGGCGCTCGGCGTATTCGTGGGCGGCCTTGATGTCGTGGATCGAGCAGGGGCCGATCACCACGAACAGGCGGTGGTCCTTGCCGTCGAGGATATCGCGGACGACCTGGCGGCCGTTGGCGACGGTGCGCAGGGCGGCATCGGTCAGGGGGATTTCGCGCTTGAGCTGCTCCGGCGTGATCAGTGTCTCGTTGGAGGCAACGTTAAGGTCGTCGATCTGTAAATCAGCCATCGTGGTACTCAATCAGGTCACGGGTGCCGGCCGCCAGAAATCCCCGTGCGATGGGGCGCAGGCAATGGTGTCGCTAAGGGGAACCCGAACCTTAACCGTTCAGGCCTCGCCTCGACAATGGCTCGATGCAGGAAAATGCCCGCAACACGGGCATTTGCGCGACTTTCTGCGGGGTGTCGATCAGACCGCGCAAAACATCGGGAAGTCCGCGGCGTTCTGCGCGATCCACTCCAGCGCCAGCTCTTCGAACGGCAGGCTGCCGCCGCTGGCCTGCTCCCGCTGCCGTCGGTACTGCTCGATCTGGCAGACCTGTTCCACCATGCGCGCGCGGAACAGCGTGTCCTCGTCAATGAAGGCGATACCCACGCGATAATCGCTGGCCTGCTTGCGGCTCCAGGCGATGATGCCCGGATAGCGGGCGGAGTCACCCAGCAGGGGAATGCGCAGCTCGATGGAGGTGCCACGGCGAAAGCCCCGTGGCGAATTGCACGCGACGCCGCCGAGGCTGATATTGTGCAACCGCTGGCGCGGCAGGAACGTCTGTTTGCGGATGACCAGCTCGACCGGAAAGTCGCAAGGGTGACGCAGGAACTGACGCATGACGGAACGCTCCGACTGCAATCTTTATAGTGTTGGCTCTGTGAGTATAGTGCCGGCCCTGGAGCTGACCGACCTGGATGCCGACCGCCGGCTGCTGGAGCTGCCGGGCGTTTCGCTGCTGGTGTTCACCGGCGCCGGCTGCTCTACCTGCCGCTGGGCGCGGCAGGTACTGCCGGCGTTCAGCCTGCCGGTAGATCGTCTGTGCTGGATCGACGCCGGCCACAGTGGCGGCCTGGTCGAGCGCTATGAAGTCTTCCACCTGCCTTCCCTGTTCCTGGTGCGCGATGGCCAGTTCCTCGGCCCCGTCCACGCAGCGCTGCGCCCTGAACCCCTGATCCAAGCCCTGCGCGCTGCCCTGTCGCGCCCTGCTGAGGAGTTGCCTTGATGAATCTGCGAATCGGCATCATTGGAACCGGCGCCATTGGCGGTTTCTACGGCCTGATGCTGGCCCGCGCCGGCCACGACGTACATTTCCTGCTGCGTAGCGAATACCCCGCGGTCGCGCAGAACGGCCTGCGCCTGAACAGCCAGGTGCATGGCGCGCTGAGCCTGTCGCCGGTGAATGCCTACGCCGACGTGGCGCGGATGCCGCCCTGCGACTGGCTGTTGGTGGGCGCCAAGACCACCAGCAACGCCGATCTGGCGCCGCTGATCATCCAGGCCGCGGCGCAGGGGGCGAAGGTCCTGCTGCTGCAGAACGGCCTCGCCGTGGAAGACGAACTGCGGGCGCTGTTGCCCGAGCACATCCACCTGCTGGGTGGCCTCTGCTTCATCTGCGTACACCGTGCCGAACCGGGCGTGATCGAGCACCAGGCCTTCGGTGGGGTGAACATCGGTTATCACTCCGGCTCCGCGCAGGAAGCCGAAGCGCGTCAGGCTATCGTCGAGGAGGGCGCCGCGCTGTTCCGCAGCGCCGGCCTGGACTCCAACGCCATGCCCAACCTGGAGCAGGCGCGCTGGCAGAAGCTGGTCTGGAACATTCCCTACAACGGCCTCTCCGTGCTGCTCGACAGCGGCACGCGAGCGATCATGGACAACCCCGACAGCCGCGCCCTGGTGGCTGAACTGATGGAGGAAGTCATCGCCGGCGCCGCTGCCTGCGGGCACTCGCTGCCGCCGGGCATTGTCGGCGCGATGCTCAGCTCCACCGACGCCATGCCGGATTATCTGCCCAGCATGTACCATGACTTTGCCCAGCGCCGCCCGCTGGAGCTGGGTGCTATCTACGCGGCGCCGCTGGAAGCTGCACGCCGGGCCGGGTGCGCACTGCCGAAGATCGAGGCGCTGTATCGCGCGCTGCGCTTCATCGACGCGCGCAAACAGGCTCGCTGACGGAAACCGGGGGAAGCATGGCAAAAGGGCTGGGCGACAAGCTGGTGGTGGCGATTTCCTCGCGGGCGCTGTTCGATCTGCGGGAAAGCCATCAGGTCTATGAAAGCGAAGGCGTCGAAGCCTACCGCCAGTACCAGATCGCGCGCGAGGACCAGGTCCTGCCGCCGGGTGACGCCTTTGCCCTGGTGCAGAAGCTGCTCGCCCTCAACGGCGGGACCGACAGCGCGCCGGTGGAGGTGATCCTGGTCTCGCGCAACAGCGCCGACACCGGTCTGCGCGTGTTCAACTCCATCCAGCACTACGGCCTGGGCATCTCGCGCGCCGCCTTCGTCGGCGGCCGCAGCCCTTATCCCTACCTCAAGGCGTTCAACTGCCACCTCTTCCTCTCCACTCACATAGAGGACGTGCGTAACGCCCTGGATGCCGGCTTCGCTGCCGCAACCATTCTGTCCGGGGGCACCCGCCGCGAGGCCAATGGCGAGCTGCGCTTCGCCTTCGACGGCGATGCAGTGCTGTTCTCCGACGATTCCGAACGCGTCTACCAGCAGGGCGGACTGGAAGCCTTCCAGACCCACGAGCGCGAATCCGCCCGCGAGCCGCTGGGCGGCGGACCGTTCAAACCTTTCCTGGCGGCGCTGAACCGCGTACAGCAGGCCTTCCCCCAGGAGTCCTGCCCGATCCGCACGGCGCTGGTCACCGCACGCTCCGCCCCGGCCCACGAGCGGGTGATCCGCACGCTGCGTGAGTGGGATATCCGCCTGGACGAGTCGCTGTTCCTCGGTGGCCTGGATAAGGCCGCCTTCCTCGAAGCCTTCGCCGCGGATGTGTTCTTCGATGACCAGCCGATGCACTGCGAGAGGGCGCGGGATGTAGTGGCGACCGGCCATGTCCCGCATGGAGTGAGCAACGAGAAGAAGGTCGCCGGATAGCCGCCCGGCCGCGACATCCGGCCGTCTCGGAGCGATTCGCGTTCTCCTGCTACGCTGCTGGATAGGCCCCGCCGCGCAGGCAGTCGAGGAGGCCGCATGATCCGAACGATTCTTTACGCCACCGACCTCGGTCTCTACGCCCCCTACGTCCTCCAGCATGCGCTCTCGCTCGCCCGAGCCTATGGCGCCGAGGTGTACGTCGTGCACGCGGTGGAGCCGCTGGGGCTGTTCGCCGAGTCCGTCCTGCAGACCTACCTGGATGAAGGTACGTTGAACGAGATGCGCACCAATGGCCTGACCAACGTCATGGGCAGCATCGAGCAGCGGGTGATGGAAGGCTTCCGCGATGAGTTGGGGGAGGCGCGCCAGGATGCCGAGCTGATCCGCACGGTGCGGGTGGTGCAGGGCGACGCGCCGACCGTGATCCTCGACGAGGCCAAGCGCCTGGGCGTCGACATCATCGTTGCCGGCAGCCACAGCCATGGGGAAGGGCTGAACACGCCGCTGGGGCGCACCGCCGGGCGCCTGGTGCAACTGGCCGAGGTGCCGGTCTACCTGGTGCCGATGCTGCTGCACCGCTGAAAGCTTTGTGACGATACGTCGGACAGGCCCGGCATTTGCGCGGGGCTTTAGACGAATGGCATGCAGGGCGAAAAAAAACGTCTAGTTTTATTCCTTAAACCATTAATATGGTTATAAAACGACAAGCCCCTGATCGCGGGTAGCGACATTCATTTCGAGGAAAGTCCATGAAGCTTCAGCAACTGCGCTATATCTGGGAAGTCGCGCACCACGATCTGAACGTCTCGGCTACCGCCCAAAGCCTGTACACCTCCCAACCCGGCATCAGCAAGCAGATCCGCCTGCTGGAAGACGAGCTGGGCGTTGAAGTCTTCGCCCGCAGCGGCAAGCACCTGACCCGCGTCACCCCGGCCGGCGAGCGCATCATCACCACTGCTGGCGAGATCCTGCGCAAGGTCGAAAGCATCAAGCAGATCGCCCAGGAGTTCTCCAACGAGAAGAAGGGCACCCTGTCCATCGCCACCACCCACACCCAGGCGCGCTACGCGCTGCCCGGCGTGATCAGCGGCTTCATCAAGCAGTACCCGGACGTATCCCTGCACATGCACCAGGGCACGCCGATGCAGATCGCCGAGATGGCCGCCGACGGCACTGTCGACTTCGCCATCGCCACCGAGGCGCTGGAGCTGTTCGGTGACCTGATCATGATGCCGTGCTACCGCTGGAACCGCTGCGTGATCGTGCCGCAGGGCCACCCGCTGACCAAGGTGCCGAAGCTGACCCTGGAACTGCTCGCCGAGCAGCCCATCGTCACCTATGTGTTCGGCTTCACCGGTCGCTCCAAGCTCGACGAGGCCTTCAACCAGCGCGGCCTGGTACCGAAGGTAGTGTTCACCGCCGCCGACGCCGACGTGATCAAGACCTATGTGCGCCTGGGCCTGGGCGTCGGCATCGTCGCCCACATGGCGGTCGATCCGAAGCTCGACAGCGACCTGGTGATGCTCGATGCCAGCCATCTGTTCGAGTCCAGCGTGACCAAGATCGGTTTCCGCCGCGGCACCTTCCTGCGTGGCTTCATGTGCGACTTCATCGAGAAGTTCGCTCCGCACCTGACCCGTGACCTGCTGGCCAAGGCCGTGCAGTGCCACAACAAGACCGAGCTGGACGAGCTGTTCGACGGTATCGAGTTGCCGGTCTACTGATGGCGCCACGCAACATGAAAAAGCCCGGCAGATGCCGGGCTTTTTCATGTCGGCGGATGCGCTGGCGCAGTACCGCAAATGCGCGGGCGCGGGCGATCCCAGCCGAAGCTTCCGGGTGCGTCAGGGGAGGGCAGAACAGCCTTGCCGAGCACTCATCCAGAATGCGTCAAGGGCGACGCCTACAGACGATCCAGGTCGTCGCGCTGGGCCAGTTCGGCCAGTGCTTCGCGGGAGTCCAGCGGAAGTTCGCCACGGCCTTCGAGCACCTCGTGGAGGAAGCTCATGAACACCGTGTAGACGACCTCACGGCCGTCATCATGGCGCACGACGAAGAAGGGCGCGGTGTCCACGCCGTACTGCGCGGCGACCAGCCAGCCGGTGCTGGCGGGGTTGCGCTCGTCGGCGACCAGGGTGCGGTCGATGCGGCTCAGGTAGCCGCCCTTGACCAGGCGTTCGTGGACTTCGCGGCATTTGCGGCAGTCCTGGCCGTCGGCCAGGACCTTCTTCACCAGGGTGATGCGCATGGGATCGGCTCCATCGCAGGCATACAGGCATCCAATCCTGGGCTGCGGGCTGACAGGGGAAATTTCCGTCAGACGAGCGTAAGGCCTCAGGCCTTGCTGATCAAATTGCCGGCGTGCAGGCCACATTCTTTCTGCGTGGCTTCTTCCCACCACCAGCGGCCTTCGCGCTCATGCTGGTTCGGCAGCACGGGGCGGGTGCAGGGTTCGCAGCCGATGCTGATGAAGCCGCGCTCATGCAGGCTGTTGTAGGGGATTTCCAGCATGCGGATGTAGGCCCAGACCTCTTCGCTGCTCATGTTGGCCAGCGGGTTGAACTTGACCAGCGGTCTCTCCGGGGTGGAGAAGGCACCGTCCAGTTCGACCACGGCGACCTGGCTGCGGGTGCCGGGGCTCTGGTCCTTGCGCTGGCCGGTGGCCCAGGCGGTGACGGTGGACAGCTTGCGCTTGAGCGGCTCGATCTTGCGGATGCCGCAGCATTCGCCGTGGCCGTCCTTGAAGAAACTGTACAGGCCCTTTTCCTTGACGAACGGCTCCAGCAGGCGCGGATCCGGGGTCATCACTTCGATGGCGATGCCGTAGTGCTCGCGGACCTGCTCGATGAAGCGGTAGGTTTCCGGGTGCAGGCGACCGGTGTCCAGGCTGAACACCTTGACGTTCTTGTTGAGCTTCCAGGCCATGTCCACCAGCACCACATCCTCGGCACCGCTGAAGGAAATCCACAGCTCATCGCCGAAGTGCTCGAAGGCAAGCTTCAGGATGTCCTGTGGGGCTTTGCTGGCATAGCTCGCGGCGATTTCCGCGATATCGAACGGGAGGCTCATCAGGCGGTATTCCTAGTTTTAATGGCGCAAGGCGCTCTGTGGGCGCGATGGTAGCAAAGAGGCGGATATGCCCCTAAATAACCATCAGGAAGGTCGACTGTGGTGTTTGGGTATAAGTGCCGCGTTGCGCCGCTTGGAGCGAGCGGCTAGAGTGCCGCCTCTCAAGTCAATCCTGCGGGGAAATCGTTCGTGGAAATCGCCTGTCTCGACCTGGAAGGGGTCCTGGTTCCGGAAATCTGGATCGCCTTCGCTGAAAAAACCGGTATCGAAGCGCTCAAGGCGACGACTCGCGATATCCCGGATTACGACGTGCTGATGAAGCAGCGTCTGCGCATCCTCGACGAGCACGGCCTGAAGCTGTCCGACATCCAGGAAGTGATCGCTACCCTGAAGCCGCTGGAAGGCGCGGTGGAGTTCGTCGACTGGCTGCGCGAGCGCTTCCAGGTGGTGATCCTCTCCGACACCTTCTACGAGTTCTCCCAGCCGCTGATGCGCCAGCTCGGTTTCCCGACCCTGCTGTGCCACAAGCTGATCACTGACGAGACCGATCGTGTCGTCAGCTACCAGCTGCGCCAGAAGGACCCGAAACGCCAGTCGGTCATCGCCTTCAAGAGCCTGTACTACCGTGTGATCGCCGCTGGCGATTCCTACAACGACACCACCATGCTTGCCGAAGCCCACGCCGGTATCCTGTTCCACGCGCCGGACAACGTGATTCGCGAGTTCCCGCAGTTCCCGGCGGTGCACACCTATGAGGACCTGAAGAAGGAATTCCTCAAGGCGTCGAATCGCCCGCTCAGCCTGTAACGCTGGCTGTGACGAAAAAGCCCCGCTGATGCGGGGCTTTTTCTTTCCGGCTTTTGGTAGGAGCAACTGTCTTTTCCTGGAAAAGTCCGTGCCCGTGTTTCCCCCTCACTCCAGCCCTCTGCCGCAGGGAGAGGGGGGCAGACCGTGCTGGCTGACGCCACAGCTTTCTCCGGCACCGGACGGTCCCGTTTCCCGCTGCGGAGCGGGGCGCGCAGCCAGGGCCAGGGTGAGGAGCTCTTGATCTTCGTAGGAGCGAGCTTGCTCGCGAACCACTTGATGCCGGTGCTGTAGGCAATACCTCCTGTTCGCGAGCAAGCTCGCTCCTACAGGTAACTGGCGATCCGAGCGAGCCTCACAGGCTTTCCAGGGTGCGCAGCAGCACGCCCACCTTGGTCAGCGACTCCTCGTATTCTTCCTCCCAGCTGGAGTCGGCCACGATACCGCCGCCCGCCCAGCAACTGGCCTGGCCGTCCTTCACCAGTACGGTGCGGATGGCGATGGAGCTGTCCATCTCGCCGCGCACGTCGAGGTAGAGCAGGCTGCCGCAGTAGATGCTGCGCCGGGTCGGCTCCAGTTCGTCGATGATCTGCATGGCGCGGACCTTCGGCGCGCCGGTGATGGAGCCGCCGGGGAAGCTGCCTTCGAGCAGGTCCAGCGCGTCCTTGTCGTCTGCCAGTTCGCCGCGCACGCTGCTCACCAGGTGATGAACGTTGGGATAGGTCTCCACGGCGAACAGCTCGGGTACGCGCACGCTGCCGGGGCGGCAGCTGCGGCCCAGATCGTTGCGCAGCAGGTCGACGATCATCAGGTTCTCGGCGCGGTCCTTCTCGCTGGCGAGCAGGGCTTCGGCGTTCTGCCGGTCGGCTTCGGGCGTCTCACCGCGCGGACGGGTGCCCTTGATCGGGCGGGTTTCCACCTGCTTGCCGTGGAGCTGGATGAAACGCTCCGGCGACAGGCTGAGGACGGCGCCTTCAGGCAATGCCAGGTAACCGGCAAACGGCGTAGGACAGGCCTCGCGCAGCGCACGGTAGGCCAGCCAGGGTGAGCCACTGCAGGGCGCGCGGAAGCGCTGGGTGTAGTTCACCTGGTAGCAGTCGCCCGCGAGGATGTAGCCGTGCACGCGCTCCAGCGCCTCGCGGTACTGCTCGCGACTCTGGTCCGGACGGAATGGCGCGCCGAGGCGGAAAGGCGCCAGGGCCTGGTCGTCGCGGGGGCCTTCGAACAGCGCGATCAGGCGCTTGCGCTCATTCGCCGCCAGCGCGGGATGGAACACCAGCTGGCTGCTGCGCTCCTCGTGATCGCTGACAAGCGCCCAGGCGTACAGCCCCAGGCGTGCGTCGGGCAAGGCAAGGTCATCGAGGTTCGGCTCGGGCAGGTGCTCGACGCGCCGGCCAAAGTCATAACCGAGATAACCGATCATTCCGCCGACGAATGGCAGTTTGCAATCGTCGGGGACATTCGCCTCGCCCAGGCTCTGCAAGGCGGTTCTTGCGCGGGCAAAAAAGCTCTTGGCCGATTCGTCGGCGGTTGGTGCCAGTTCTGCCAATGGCCAGGCGCTCAGAAGGTCATAGCGTCCACGTGTGGCAATGGGTCGACCGGCGTCGAGGAGTACGGCGCCGGGCGCCCGATGGATCAGGGCGAAGCGTTCACCCGGGTCTTCCCGGTAGGGAAGCGGGTGCAGGAAACAGTCAGGCATGGGTAACAGCGTGCAGGCAAATGAGGTGATCAGGTCGGCTGAAGTATCGATCCTAGAGCTATTTCTTCAGTTTACGTCGGAAAAGCATTCTGATAAGAAGTGACGAATCCCACGCGGACAGTGCTCCGTACCAACAACGATAATGACACAGGGATACAGGCCGTGGATGTAGTGCTCGAACCCGCAGCCGGCAGCCTTCTGCGCTCCAGATTAACACCCCCTCGGGTGCCTGCTGATTATTTGATTCGTCCTGAGGTCCAGAATGCCCTGGACCGTCATCCCTATGCCTCGATACTGTCGTTCTCGGCGCCCGCCGGTTTCGGCAAGACCACTGCACTGGCGGCGCTGGCCGGCAAGCGTGCGAGCGAAGGCCACCAGGTCGCCTGGCTCTCCCTGGAGAGCGACGACGACGACCCCGGCCGTTTCTGCCTGAAGCTCATCCAGGCCCTGGCCACTGCCGTGCCCGGCACCGGCGAGGATGCGCTGGGCTACGTGCGCAACACCATGCGCGTGCCTGTGGTCGCGGTCATGGAAAGCCTGCTGATGGACCTCTCCCGCGACGAGCGCAAGGTCCTGCTGGTACTCGACGACCTGCATGAGATCACCCATTCCGACGTCTTCGCCGGCCTCAATCGCCTGGTGCAGTACGCGCCGCCCGGCCTCACCCTGGCCATCGGCAGCCGTTCCCAGCCACCGCTGAACCTCGCCACCTGGCGCGCCAAGGGGCTGCTGCTGGAAATCGGCCAGGACGAGCTGCGCCTGTCCCGCGACGAAACCCGCGAATACCTGGCCCGTGATGGCCTGCAACTCGAAGATAGCTGCCTGCAGTCGCTGCACAACCAGACCGAAGGTTGGATGGCAGGGGTCCACCTGGTCAGCCTGTGGTTGCGCCAGCAGCCCGGCGCGCCCGAAGACCTCAAGCTGCTCAGCAGCGACAAGGCGGCGGTGGGTGACTACCTGCTGCGTGCGGTGTTCGAGCGCCTGCCGGCAGACGTGCAGGACGCATTGCTGTCCCTGGGGATTGCCAATCGGCTGAATGGCGACCTGGCCAATACCCTGACCGGTCGCCAGGACGGCCAGGCGCTGCTGGAGCACCTGGACAGCATGCAGCTGTTCCTCCTGCCGCTGGATCGTGACCGCCAGTGGTACCGCTTCCACCAGCTGTTCGCCGACTTCCTCCGCGCCCGCCTGCGCGAGCGCGACCCGGAGCGCTTCAAGCAACTGCATTTCAACGCCAGCCTGTGGTTCACCAACCACCACATGCCGACCCTGGCCATCGAGCACGCCTGCCTCGCCGAGGACCCGGAGATGCTCGCCGCGCTGGTCGATGGCTGCGGCCTGGAACTGATCAACCGCGGCCAGCTCTACCTGATCTCGCGCTGGCGCAAGCACGTGCCTAACGAGATCGCCGAACGCTACCCGATCCTGGTGCTCAGCGACGTCTGGACCCGTGCCACCGAGCTCAGCCTGCCTGAAGCCAACCGCATGATCGATGAGTTGCTGGCGCGCTGGGGCGACTCGCGCGGCAACGGCCCGATGGGCAACCAGTACCTGTCGGCGCTGGCGGTGAAAGCCGTGCTGGCCTTGCAGAAGGATGACCTCGAGCAGTGCATCACCCTGGCACGCAAGGTGGAGAGCCAACTGGGGCAGAACTCGGCGTTTCTCGAAGGTGCGATCCTGCTGATCGGGGCCTTCGCCCAGGTCGTGCGCGGCCAGGCGGAGCAGGCGCGTCGATTGATGGGGCTGGCGCAACAGCGCAACCACTTTCTCGATGGCCGCTACCTGCACATGCAGCAGTGCACGATCGAGGTCGTGCTGGCGCTGGAGCAGGGCCAGGTCAAGCAGGCGCAGATGCTCATCGAACGGGTGCGCGAACAGGCCATGCCGCTGTTCGACAAGCGCTCCCAGGCCCTGGCGCTGCCGGCCATCGCCGAAGCGCTGACCGCCTACTACCGTACCGAGCTGGACGGCCTGGAAGAACGCCTGCGCTGGGCGCTGGGGCGTGTCGATGTGGTCAACCCCATCGACCTGTACGCCCAGGGCATGCAATGCCTGGCACGCATCCAGCGCTTGCAGGGGCGCGGCAAGGAGGCGTTGGCCACCCTCGGGCTGATGCAGACCCTGGCCTCGCGCAACCAGTCCTGGCGCTTCTTCGCCATGGCGGTGGGCGAGGAGATCAACCTGATCCTCCAGGAAACCGCCACCGATCGCTGCAAGCGCGCCGAACAGCGACTCAAGGCAATCGACTGGGCCAAGCTCGCCAGCCACTACAAGCAGATGCCGTTCAACCCGGTGCTCTGGGTACAGGGCATCAGCCGCGTGCGCCTGCTCCAGGCGCGTGGGCATTTCAGCGAGGCGTTGCACGAAATCACCCAGCTGCGCGGCATGCTCCAGCCGGGCTGGCACGGCCTGCAACGGCTGCGCCTGGACCTGCTGGCGGCCCTGAGCTACCAGCGCCTGGGATACCAGGAGCGTTCCCACAGCCTGCTCGGCCAATGCCTGGTCGGTGCCGAGCGGGAAGGGGTGCGGAGCATTTTCATCGAGGAAGGCGAGGGGATTCGCCAGTTGCTGCAGCAACTGGAGTCCACCGAGCGACAACCGGCGCTGCAGGTCTTCATTCGCGGAATGTTGACTGTCTGGCCGGGGCAGGAAGCACGCAGGTCGCCCGAGGTGCTCGAAGAAGGTCTGACCGACCGCGAGCGCGAGGTGGTATGCCTGGCGGCCCAGGGACTCTCCAACGAGGAGATCGGCCAGCAGTTGTCGCTGGCCCTGGGCACCGTCAAATGGCACCTGCACAACATCTACGAGAAGCTCAAGGTGCGCAATCGGACCCAAGCGATACGCCGTGCCCGCGAGCTGAGTCTGCTCTGACATGACGACCCTGACCACACTGCCGCAGCAGCCCATGCCGCTGCTGCGCACCAAACTGTTCCCGCCGCGCACCGACAGCGATTCGCTGCTGCCGCGCCGCGCGCTGATTGATCGCTTGTATGCCAACCGCCTGCAGCGCGTGCTGATCCTCAGCGCGCCGGCCGGCTTCGGCAAAAGCACCATCCTCAGCCTGTTCCGCCAGCGCTTGCTGGAGGGCGGTGCACGGGTCGCCTGGATGTCCTGCGACGAGGGCGACAGCGAACCGCAGCGCCTGGTGCAGTACCTGGTGGCAAGCATTCGCAGCGTCGAGGCAGACTTCGGCACCAACACCTCGAACCTGCTGCAGTCGGACATGACCCTGCCGCTGGAGGGCATCATCGATGCCTTCCTTTCCGACCTGCGGCGTCTGGACGGGCCGCTCTACCTGTTGCTCGACGATTTCCACCAGATCCGCCACCCGGCGCTGGCCCATGGCGCGCGGTACCTGATCGAGCACCTGCCGGACAACATTCGCCTGGTGACCAGCACCCGCTACCGCCCGCGGTTCCTGGTGGATGAGCCGGGGCTGGCGCCACTGGCCTTCTGCCTCAGCGGCGACGACCTGCGCCTGACCCGCGAGGAAACCGACACCTTCCTCACCGAACTCAAGGGCCTGACCCTGAGCGACAGCGAGCTCAAGTTGCTGCACAAACGCACCGAGGGCTGGATCACCGCGCTGCATCTGGCGGCGCTGGCACTGGCGCGCAACCCGGATCGGGCCGCGCTGCTCAAGGGCCTCACCGGCACCGAACGCGATCTTGCCGATTACCTGGCCGAGGACGTGCTGCGCAGCCTGCCCGAACCGCTGCAGCAGTTCCTCGACCAGACCTCGGTGCTCGATGAGTTCTGCGCTGAACTGTGCAACGCCCTGACCGGCCGCCGCGATGGCCTGGACATGCTGATGCGGCTGCAGAACGAGCAACTGTTCATCATTCCGCTGGATGACCAGCGCGAGTGGTTCCGCTATCACCACCTGTTCGCCGAATTCCTCCAGGGCCGACTGGCGCGCAACTCTGACCCGACGCCGCTGCTGCACGCCGCTGCACGCTGGTGCGAGGGGCGCGATATGGCCGACCGCGCGATCAAGTACGCGCTGCGTGCGCGTGACTATGCCTTTGCCGCCGATCTGCTGGAGCGCCAGGGCGCCAAGCTGATCGCCGGCAACCGCGTCTACGGCATCCTCGGGATGCTCGGCAGTATTCCCGCCGAGGTGATCCGCGAGCATCCGGTGTTCCAGATCTTCTACGCCTGGCAACTGGCCTTCGAGCAGAAGTTCGCCGAGGCCGAGGCGCTGATCGAAGAGCTCAGCGCCCGGTTGCTGCAAGGCCAGGGCAAGGTGCGCCACTTCGGCATGGCCGAGTTGCTCGCCGTGGCCCAGGTGCTGAAGGCGTTGGTGCTGCTCTACCAGGACAAGCTGGAGGCGTGCCTGAAGGTCGCTCGCCAGTGGCTGGCGCTGGTGCCGGGCAACCAGCCGGTGTTCCGTGCCAGCCTCTCGTGCATCCAGGCGGCGGCCTATGCGCTGCTGGGCGACTACGCCGAGGCGGCAACCGCCATCGGGGTCGCGCGCGATTGCCTGCGCATGGCCGATAGCGAATACCTGCAGGTGGTGGTCAGTATGATCGAGGCGCTGATCTGCAAGGAGCGCGGCGAACTGGAGCGCGGCCGGACCATCGCCGAGAGCGCGCGCAGCCGCGTGGAGCGGGTCTTCGGCCGGCGCAGCCGGGTCGGCGGGCCGCTGTCGCTGGCCTATGCCGATCTGCTGTACGAGCAGGATCGCCACGCGGCGATCCTCGCCGAACTGCCGCTGGCTACCACCTGGCGTGATGTCGCAACGCCTGTGGAGCTGATCAGCCGCGGCAAGCTGGTGATGGCCAAGGCGCGATTCTTCGCCGGTGAGGCCGAGCAAGGGTTGGCCCAGCTCGACGAATGGCTGGTTGGCCTGCAGTCGCCGGGCTATGAGCGGGTGCATGCGCTGGCGATGAGCTGCAAGGTGCAATTGCTGCTGTGGATGCGCCGCCCCAACGAGGCCGAGCGGGTCTGCCTGCAACTGGAGCGGCACCTCTCCGGGCTCAATGCCGAGCGTTACGCCGACGCGCATACCGCGCTGGTTCTGGCCGAGGCGCGCCTGGCGCTTTCGGAGCGGCGCGCCGAGCGCGCGCAGCAGCGTCTGGAAGCCTGCCTGGCGGGCTTTACCTCGCCCTATCAGCGCGACCGGCGGCTGCGTCTTTCGCTGTTACTTTCTGTGGCGTATTGGCAGAAAGGTAACAGCGAAAAAGCCTTCGCTTTGTTCGCTCCCACCCTGGAAGAAGCCTGGAATCTGGGCTACCGCCGACTGTTCCAGGATGACGCCTTGTGGCTGCTGCCGCTGTGGGAGGCCTGGAAGGCCGCCGAACCCAAGCGCGCCTCGGCCTGGCAGGGGGTGGCGGAAATGCTCCGCGAACAGTGCCGCAGGCTTTCCGTCGATCCGGAAAGTTTCGATGAAAATCAGGATGTTAGCCACCGGGAACGAGAGATTCTGCGGCTCGTGGCGGCGGGTTTGTCGAACCGCGACATCGCCCAGGCGGTGCATCTGTCGGAGGCCACCATCAAGTGGCATCTGCACAACCTGTTCGCCAAGCTGGGGGTGCGTAGCCGGACCCAGGCGGTACTCAAGGGGAAGAGTCTGGGACTGCTCAGCGAAGCTTGAGTCAGACGGTTGGTTTTGCGCCATCCCTTGGATGGGCTGGCAGGTTCACGGCGGGTCAGTAGCTTGGAGATCAGGACGCGAAGCTTCGTGCTTCACGAATCCATACCCGCGGCGCCTAAGGAAGAAGTCGTGGGTCTGGAAGATCGGCAGCAGCCGGTCAACCTGCAGCGGGGTAGGACGCCCCTTGCAGTGCCTGGGGCAACCCCACCTGAACACTGGAGAGTTATAACAATGAAAATCAAGCAACTGGTTCTTGCAAGCGCAGTTCTGGCCGCTCCGTTCCTGGCACATGCCGACATGAAATCCATGGATGACGCTGCACTGTCCGGTATCACCGGCCAGGATGGCATCAGCATTTCCGGTACCTTCAACGCCTCCATCGGCGCTGTCACCTACAAGGACGCCGACACCGGCGGCGGCTCCCTGGTCCTGCAGGGTATCCACCTGCCGAGCGTAACCATCGCCGACAACGCCCCGATGACCGTTGACGTGGTCACCACCAGCATCACCCCGTCCGGTGGCGGCACCGCTGTTGCAACCCAGCAGCTGGCCATCGGCCTGCCCACCGTGACCGGCGACGTCACCATCGACGCCGTCAAGGTTGGCACCACTGGAGCCAGCATTGGCTCGCTGACCGTTTCCAACCTGAACCTGGCCGGTTCGACCGTGAAGGTCTGGGGTCACTGATCCCGAGGTTGTACGCGCGGTAACCCTTGCCGGCACCTGCCGGCAAGGTTCTTCCAGGATTGAAGAGAGGGGGCTGGATGTTCGAGATTCTGCTGGGAAGCCTGCTGGGCCTGTTCGGTTTTACCCAGGCCGTGGATACCAAGCCGCAACAGCAAGGCACAGTGAACATCTCGCAGCCGCTCACGCCCAACGGTCCCTTCCGCGAATCGGTCCAGCTCGAACCGATGAGCCAGGTGCAGTTCCGCAACGTCATCCGCCAGGCCTACGACTACAGCTGTGGCTCGGCGGCGTTGACCACGCTGCTGGACTACTACCTGGGCCGCAACCTGGAGGAGCGTCAGGTCATGGAAGGCCTGATCAAGTACGGCGAGGCCGACAAGATCGTCCAGCGCCGTGGCTTCTCGCTTCTGGACATGAAGCGCTACGCCGCCGCACTCGGCTACAAGAGTGGCGGCTTCCGTGCCGAGTTCTCCGACCTGGACTCGCTCGAACACCCGGCGCTGGTGCCGATCCACTATGCCGGTTTCAAGCATTTCGTCGTGGTCCGCGACGTCTACAACGACCACGTTTTCGTTGCCGATCCTGCCTTGGGCAACATCAGTTTCACCCGCGCCCGTTTCGAAGAGATCTGGGACCAGAACGTGCTCTTCGTCATCTACCCCAGCGGCCAGGAGCCCAAGAACGCCCTGGAGCTGCGCGAGGCCGACCTGCGCCTGGTGGATGACCGCACCGTCAGCCTGCTGGCGTTCCGTGAGTTTCCGGAGATGAGCAAGATCACCCAGAACCAGATTGGCGAAGCCGCCACCAATGGAGATGTCCAGTACATCCGGCGCAAGTGACCGCCCGATCGGCCCATACGAATAAGAACAAGACCAGGGGATAGCAACATGGATTTCAAGGGGTTTGCGTGCGTTGCCGCTCTGGCCCTGCTGGCAAGTACCAGCGCCATCGCCGAAGAAGCGACAACCGAAGACGCGCGTGATGCGCTGGCCAAGAAGGACACCGACGCCGACAGCGCCAAGGCGCTGGAGCAGGTATTCCAGGCCGCCGAGAAGAGCTACACCCTGCTCAAGAAGGGTGAGCGCCAGCTGACCTACGGCTTTGACTACACCCTGATGCGCGACACGCGCCTGCAGGCCGTGCGCAGTGGCGAGAACGTCTACAGCGTACTGGCCCAGAGCGAGGCGCAGCACACCTTCACCAACTCCTTCACCTTCGACTACGGCATCTGGGACAACCTGACCTTCAGCATGCGTCTGCCGTTCGTGGCCAAGTACGACACCGAGCGCGACATCCATGCCTACAGCCTCGGTGACATTTCCGCGACGCTGCGCTGGCAGCCCTGGGCCGCGAGTCGTGGCCGGCCGGTCACCACGCTCTATGCGACGCTCGGCCTGCCCACCGGCGACAGCCCGTACAAGGGCAACGTGCAGGACGATGTCTCCACCGGCGCTGGTTACTACAGTCTCGGCGCCGGGGCCAACATGTCCTACGTGATCGACCCGGTCGTGCTCTACGGCTCGCTCGGTTACACCTACAACATGAAGGTCGACGACATCCACCAGAACCAGTTCGGCGAAGAGCTGGAGAAGGTGGTGCCGGGCGATACCCTCAACTTCGCCATGGGCATGGCGTACGCGCTGTCCTACGACGTTTCCTTGGCCACCTCGTACCAGATGGCCTACTCGTTCAAGAACAAGTACTACTTCAATGACCGCACGGTCGAGGCGCCCGAGCAGACCAGCGCGATCATGAACTTCTCGCTCGGCCTGCGAACATCGCCGGACTACATCGTCAACGTGAACGCCGGTTTCGGTCTGACCGAAGACTCGCCGGATGTACTGCTGGGGGTTTCCCTGCCCCTGGATATCCAAGGCCTCAAAGCCCAGTAACCGACGAGCGATCACCACATGACTATGCGCATTTCGCCCCTCGCGGTGGCGATGGCAGGGGTAGGGTTTGGCTGGGCGACGCTCGCCCAGGCCCAGTTGGCCAACGACCTGACCATCGGCAACCCCAAGGCCATGGCCATGGCCAACGCGGTCACGGCCGACTCCACCGGTATCGATGCGGTGCACTACAACCCCGCTGCCCTGACCAAGCTCAAGGGCCGCCAGACCCAGATCAAGCTGATCACCGGGGTCATGGATATCCGCGCGGGCTTCAAGGCGCCGCCGGACTACGGCTCCTCGGCATTCGGCCTGGACGACGATCCGGTGGCCGGCGAGAACAGCCGTACCCTGACGCCGACCATGTACCTGCCGGGCCTCGGCGGCATGACCGACATGCCGCTGCTGGTGGCGCCGCTGGCGGGCCTGTCGATCAACCCGCCGGGCTCCAAATTCACCTTCGCCACCAACGTCTACGCACCCCAGGCGCTGGGCTATTCGCGTGATTCCGACAGTGACCCGGCGCGCTATGAAGGCCGCCGCGTCTCGCTGCAACGCATCACCTACTTCTCGCCATCGGTGGGCTACGAGGTCAACGACGACCTGTCGGTGGGGCTGAGCGTCGGCTTCTCGCACCAGGCCATGGCGCTGGATACCGACTTCCGCAACCCGGGCCTGCTCACGGGGCTGCTGCAGACCCTGCACGACACCACCTGCGTGCCCGGCGCCCAGGAAATCGTCGAGCTGGTGTTCAACGTCTGCGGCGGGCGCATCGGCCCCTATGATTCGCTGGCCAACCTCAAGCTGGACATGCAGCAGACCCTCTCGCCGAGTTTCAACCTGGGCGTGCTCTGGGAACCCTATGACTGGCTCGCCTGGGGCGCGACCTACCAGAGCGAGTCGCGCATGCACCTCAAGGGCAAGTACCGCGTCGACTACACCAAGGACTGGCAGGGCTTCTGGTCGGGCATGCAGAGTTCGGTGTTCGGCGCCTTCCTCAGCCCGCTGTTCCCCTATGGCAACGCCGAGGAAGAACACGGCGTGGCGACGCTGAACATGGTCAACCCGGACAGCTTCTCCACTGGCATCAAGGTGCGCCCGTTCGACAAGTGGCAGTTCAACTTCGACCTGAAGTGGACCGACTACAGCGACTGGAACAAACTGGAAATCGAGTTCGACAAGGAGCTCGACCTGCTGCGCATCGCCAAGAACTTCGCGCCCAACGGCGCCACCGACCACAGCATCATCCTCGACCGCGGTTACCAGGACACCTGGAGCTACGCCATGGGCGTGCAGTACGACGTCAACGACCGCCTGCAACTGCGTGCGGGCTACGAGTACCGTCCCTCGGCGATTCCCAAGGACAAGGCCGACGCCCTGGTGCCGATTGGCGACGCCGACCTCTATGGTCTGGGCCTGGGCTATCAGTGGGACAAGGACACGGTGATCGACCTGGGCTTCAACTATTTCGTCTCCAAGCAGAGCATCAAGGCGGGCAGCAGCTGCAACATCAACTGCACCGGCATCGACAACCTGGTCTACAACCCTTATGCCGGCCTAGACGTCAGCACCACGGTGAAGGCATACGTCTTCGCCATGACTTACCGCACCACCTTCTGAGGGCGAGAACATGAGCAGGCTGACCCTCCTGATTTCCTGCTGCGCCGCCATCGGCCTGAGTGCCTCGGCGCAGGCTGCCAGCGGCCGTTACCTGTCGTGGATCGACGACAGCGGCCAGGTGCACAACACCTTCGTCGACGCCAATTACGCCCAGCAGCAGCGCCAGGCGGACAAGCGCATCGACCAGAGCGATCGTGCGCGGCTGATCGACCTCAGCGCCACGCAATGGCCGGGCAGCCGGCCGGCGGGGGAAAGCAAGCGGCGCTACTTCACCTGGGTCGACGCCCAGGGCAACCTGCAGAACAGCTTCTACGCCGCCGGCCAGGTAGCGCCCGGTCGCGCCGACTATGTGCTGCCCAATGGCGACCATTCCTCCGAGTACATCGATGCGGAATCCTACGAGGACCGCGGCTTCGTGCGCAGCGAGAACGGCAGCCCGTACTTCACCTGGGTCGATGACAAGGGACAGGTGCGCAACTCGCCGATCACCGCGGAGCAGCGCGGCGAAACCTTCCGTCGGGGCGAGCAGGGCGGCAGCAATATCGCCTTCACCGAAGGCCGCCAGATCGACCTGAAGGCGCGTCCGAACAACCTGCCGGGGCTCGATGGCGCGGGCGAACAGACCGACGCCATGAAGGCGTTGCTCAAGGGCAGCGGCAAGACCCTGGATGACCTCTACGTCGATCTGCAGCGGCGTTGCTGCGACCAGATGGGGGATGGCGATTTTACCGAGCTGTCGGCGGAGGAGCCGCGCTATGAAGAGCTGAACAAGTTCTCGCCGAGCTTCGACTTCCCCATGGGCAAGAGCTATTTCGTCGCGATGAAGCTGCCCAGCTCCCAGCGCGTCTACGGCTTGCGCGTGCGCAGCTTCGCTAATCACCAGGTGGTCTACCCATCGCTGCTGTTCCTGGATGAACAGAAGCGCCCGACCCGGCTGGTGAGCGACGCGGTGTACAAGCTCAATCCGGAAACCTGGTACCGCTACGCCTTCATCGAGGGCACGGTACCGGTGCGCGCCAACCAGGGTGAGCGCTACGTGTTGCTGCTCACCACCGACGAGGACCGCAGCCTGCAGACCCTCGACAACAAGCCCTACAAGCGCCCGCTGGAAGACCTGGCGGTGAACGAGGCGGGGATGAAGGTGCGCGAGCACGGCGACCAGGGCGGCTTCGAGCTGGCCGTGGTGCGCTGAGTTTCGCCTGCTCTGCCCGCTTTTCGTAGGACCGAGGGGGACGCCTAGTTCTTGCTCGCGAACCGCCCAGTTGCGTAGGGCGCATAACGCGTCAGCGTTATCCGCCATAGAGTATCCGGCGGATAACCTGTTCCAGGTTATGCGCCCTACGGGATTGCAGCGCAGCGGCTGCCCATGAAAAAGCCCGGCATTCGCCGGGCTTTTTCATGGGTCAGGGCGCCTCAGACTTCCTTCGGATGCACGTGGCCGAAGAGCTGCTGGGAGAAGCGCACGCGCTCTTCCACCGTCTCCTTCACGCCCTTGGCCTCCAGCTCGGCGAGGTGCGCCTCGACGGCATGGGTGCGCAGGGTCAGGCCGCAGTCGTTGGCGATCTGGATGTTCAGGCCGGGGCGGGCGTTGAGTTCGAGGATCAGCGGGCCCTTGTCCTGGTCCAGCACCATGTCCACGCCGATGTAGCCCAGGCCGCAGAGTTCATAGCAGCCGGCGGCGAGCTTCATGAAGCCGTCCCAGTTGGGCAGTTGCACGCCATCCACCGCATTGGTGGTGTCCGGGTGCTTGCTGATCTTGTTGTTCAGCCAGGTGCCGCGCAGCGTGAGGCCGGTGGCCAGGTCCACACCCACGCCGATGGCGCCCTGGTGCAGGTTGGCCTTGCCGTTGGACTGCCGAGTCGGCAGGCGCAGCATCGCCATCACCGGGTAGCCCATCAGCACGATGATGCGGATGTCCGGCACGCCTTCGTAGCTGATGCTCTTGAAGATCTGGTCCGGGGTCACCCGGTACTCGATCAGTGCGCGGTCGCGGTGGCCGCCCAGGGAGTACAGGCCGGTAAGGATGCTCGACAGCTGGTGCTCGATTTCCTCATGGCTGATGATCCGCCCGGAGACCGTCTTGTAGCGTTCCTCGAAGCGGTCGGCGATCACCAGGATGCCGTCGCCGCCGGCGCCCTGCGCCGGCTTGATGACGAAGTCGCTGCGCTCGCCGATGATTTCCGGCAGGCGTTCGATCTCCTTCTCGGTGGAGATGATCCCGTACATTTCCGGTACGTGGATGCCCGCTTCGATGGCGCGCTGCTTGGTGATGATCTTGTCATCGACGATCGGGTACAGGTGCCGCTGGTTGTACTTGAGCACGTAGTCCGCGTTGCGTCGGTTGATGCCCATGATGCCTTTGGCTTCCAGGGCTTTCCATCGCTTGATCAGGCCGAACATGGCTTAGTCCTTGAGGAAGGCTTTGAAGCGGAACAGTTCGGTCAGGCGGTACCCGCGGTAGCGACCCATCGCCAGCATGAACGACACCAGAATCAGCAGCACGGCCGGGAAGGTGAACACGAAATACACCAGTTCCGGGACGCGCATCAGGATGTGCGCCAGGGCGGCAGCGAACAGGGTGCCGATGGCGGCCTTCATGGCGTGGGCGGCGCCGCGCTCTTCCCAGGTGATCGACAGGCGTTCGATGCTCATGGTCAGGATCACCATCGGGAACAGGGCGACCGACAGGCCACTCTCGAAACCGAGCTTGTGGCTGAGCAGGCTGATGGCGGCGATCATCACCACCACGAAGGTCAGTACCACCGACAGGCGCGGCAGCATCTGCAACTTCAGGTGTTCCAGGTAGGAGCGTAGCGACAGGCCCAGCGCGGTGATCACCGTGAACAGGCCGATACCCCACTGCAGGCCGGTCTCGCGGAAGGCCAGGGCGATCAGCACCGGGGTGAAGGTACCCAGGGTCTGCAGGCCGATCAGGTTGCGCAGGATCAGGATCACCAGCACGCCAAACGGGATCATGATCATGATCTGGAAGGTCTGCTGGGTGGACAGCGGCAGGCCGTACAGCGAGTACTCGAGGAAGGCCGCGTCGGTGTTCTCGTCCGACAGCTTGGCCAGGCGGATGGCGTTCATCTCGCTGCTGTTGAGGCTGAAGTTGACCGTGGCTTTCTTGCCGCCCTCGATGGACAGCAGGCTCTCGTCACCCAGCCACCAGATCAGGCGGTCGTTGGGCAGGCCGCGTTCGCCGGTTTCCGGGTTGAAGTACAGCCACTCCTTGCCGTTGTAACTACGCAGCCAGAGTTCGGGCTGCTGCGGCTGGTTGGCCACCAGGCGGATGGTGTGCACGCGCTCCAGCGGCACATGGGCCACCGCGAGCAGGGTCTCGACCACGTGGGAGCGCTTGTCCAGGCTGGTATCGCCGGCCAGTAGCAGCTTCACGTTGTCGTCATTGAGGTTGTTGGCGCGCTTGATGGCTTCGCTGACGAAGGTCTCGACGTCCGCCGAGTGCTGGCGGATGGGCGCGATCAGGGCTTCGGCGGCGATCTTGTCCGGGCCTTCCAGGGGCAGGCTGTCGCGGAAGATCGGGCCCTTTTCCTTGGCCTTTTCACTGGCGCCGGCGTAGCGCTTGGTCAGCACCAGGCGGTAGTAGAGCGTCTGCTGGCCGGTGGCGCGACGCGAGGACCAGGTGACCTTGCGGTTGCCGTCGGAGCGGTTGATACCCACGCCGTAGTTGTTGGAGACGAAACTCTCGTTGAGGCTGACGTAGTCCTGGGTCAGCGGTGGCACGAACATCTGCACCTTCACCGGGGTCTTCGGCGTGGCCACGAACTCGACCTTGGCGTCGATGTTCCACAGGTCGTCGGTCTCGGCCTCGGTCATGGGAATGCCGAGGACGAAGATCTGGTAGGCAGTGATCGCGACGCCCAGCGTCAGCAGGATGGCGATCAGGACCTTCAGATGCAGGGTAAGAGAGCGCATGGGATTACTCGGCAGGTTTCGCTACGGGTTGGCAGCCGGGCTTGCCGGCAGCGTATTTCAGGCTCGGGTCGACCAGGGCGCCGAAACGCTTGAGCGCGTCGGAGCCGATCAGAAGCGGGTATTGGAAGGCGCTGCGGTCGGTAAGGTTCACTTCGATGGTGCGCAGGGCCTTGCCCATGCACAGCTCCAGTTCGATCACCGGGCGCGCGGTATAGGCCTTGCCTTCGTCGGGGTCGTAGTCGCCGTGGCGGCGCTTGATCTTGCTGATGCGCGCCAGGGGTTTTTCGATCGGCTGGCTGTCGGCGGTGTCGGTGGCCAGATAGAAGCGCACCCAGGTCTCGCCATCGCGCTTGAAACGCTTGATGTCGCGGGCGCTTAGAGAGGCGGTCTTGGCGCCGGTGTCGAGCTTGGCGGCCAGTTCGATGTCCGGGTCGTTGATCCGGGCGTATTCGTTCAGGCCATAGACGGTCTTGCCGGCAGCGGCGCTGATGCCAGGAAGCAGGAGGATGCTCAGGAAGAGGAGCAGGGCAGTGGGCTTGAGTCTCATGGGCCTTGATGAGTGAGTGGCCGCAAAGCCTTGAAAAGAAACGCCGCGGTCGTCACCCCAGATGGCTGTGGCCGGCATGCCGACCGGCGAGGCCTGGTGACGCCAGGCAATAGCGCGCCGAATTCTATCATGTGGTTTTTCGCTGGCGACAGTCGGTTGGCGCGTTGGCAGGCTATTTGTTTCAGGCGCATGACAGGCCTGGGCGCACCCGCCGGACCCGGTGCGAGCGGCGGCTGTTCCTGAACCCGTCCGACCGCGGGGCGGTCGGACGGGTTCAGTCACTCAGGGTTTTTCCTGCTCCGCGGAGACCTCGGTCCAGCTGCTGTCCGGGTCGAAGCGGGTCATCTTCTTGGCGATCCTGTCGCTCTCCGGGCCGAGGTTCTTGGAGAAGATCTCGCCATCGTGGCTGATCATGAAGCTCATGACGCCGCTGTCGCCGTACTTCACCGGCCAGGCGACCAGCGCGAAACCACGGGTCATCCTGCCGCCGATCCGGTAGTCGTAGGCGCCGCCGGGCGCCGAGGGGCCCTGGGCGGTAAGGATGCGGTAGTGGTAGCCGTGCCAGCCGTCGCCGGGCAGTTCGTCGCCGAACAGCGGACCGAGCGGACTTTCCTCTCCGCCTTCCTCCTCCGGCCAGTACAGCCCGTCATGCTGCCCGTCGCTGCTGACGAACTTCTGCGCGTATTCCAGGACGCCGTCGCCGTTGCGATCCACTTCGGCGTAATCCATCTGCGCATCGTGGTACGCCTGCACGGCTTCCAGGGTCGACTCTTCGTTGCGGCCGATGCGGCGAATGCGGATTTCCTCGCCGCCGGCCTTGGCATTGAAGGCCCAGCCGTTCTTCTCGTGGACGATCGGCAGGGGCAGGGTCCACGGGTCGTTGCCGACGACCAGATGGGCGAGGTGGGGGTTGTCCTTCTCGATCTGGTGTTTGTCCTTGTAGTGGGCGAGGAAGGCATCCACTTCGTCCCGATCGATGCCAGCAGTCGGAATGTAACTCTGCCAGTCCTTGCCCAGCAGCGCAGCGAGGCGTTCGGGGTCGGCCTTTTCGCTGCCAAGCGCGGCGATGAAGGCGTCGGCGGCTGCGTCGGGGGTGGGGAAGCTTTCCTGGGCCAGCAGGCTGGCGGGCAGGGCGGCGAGGAGGGCGAGCGCCAGCAGGCGCGAGGCGATGGGCATGGCTCGTCTCCTATCGGCGTCCGCCGCCACGAGGCGCGCGGGCAGGGCGTTGTACGGTATGGCCGGCGCGGGCGGCCTGCGGGCGGCTGGCAGCGGCGCGACTGGCTTGCCCGCGGTTGGCGATCTCGCGGGTTTGCCTCGGGTTGCTGGCGCCGGCAAAGGCATTGTTGCGTGGCGCCTGGCTCCTGGCGTGCTGTTGACGGGCCTGTTCGCGGATCTGCTGGTTGTTCTGCGCCCGGGGTCGTTGCTGTGCCGGGTTGCTGCGGTTCTGCATGGCGTTCTGCGCCCGCTGCCGGTTTTCAGGATTGCTCTTCAGCTCACGAGTGGCGTTCTGCGCGCGCTCGCGGGCCTGATTGGCGTCGCGTGGTTCGCGGTTGGCCTGTTGTGCGCGCTGGAGCGCTTGCGGGTTGTCGCGCAGGTCGCGGGTCGCCGCCTGGGCGCGCTCGCGCGCCTGCTGGTTGTTCGCTGCCGGGGCGATGCCGCGCTGTGCCAGGCTTTCCCGGGCGCGGGAGCGCTCCTGCGCCTTGGCCGAGTCGAAGCCGCGCATCGCTTCGCGTTGTTCGCCGCCCGCCAGCCGTCGGTTGTACTGCTCACGGCTGCGAGCGTCGCGGTAGGGCACGCCGTTGCGGTAGGTCGGGTCATGGCGCCAGGCCGCACGGTTGCCATTGATGTTCTGGCTGAACTCGCGATTCACGTTGCGGTTGACGTTCCGGTTGCTGTTGAAGTTGTTGTAGTGCTCCACGTCCACGTCGATCTCGTGGTCGTCCCAGTCGCAGTCGCCCCAGAGCGAGCCGACGATGGCGACGCCCGCGCCGAATGCCAGGCCGCTGGCCAGTGCGGTAGCGACGGGGTATTCCGGCGGCGGCGGGTAGTAGACCGGCGGACTGGACGGGTAGGCCCAGGTGCCATAAACCTGCGTGGGGTTGTAGCTGGGCACGTAGACCACCTGCGGATTGGCCGGCTCGATGACGATCGTCTGCGCCGGTGCAGGTTGCTGAGTGACCACGGTGCTGCCTGAGGAAGGCTGTGCGGGCGCCGCTGCGGCCGGCTTCAGCGTAACGGTCTGCTGTTCGTTGGAGCTCAGGTTGCCGGCGGCCTGGGCCTGGCGGCGCAGGCGCTGGATGGAATCCATCACGGCGTCCGGCTGGGCCAGGAAAGCATCGCCGACCCGCTGGACCCAAGCGGGATCCTGGCCCAGCGTGGCCAGTACCAACGGGAAGGCGACCAGCGATTGCACGCTCGGGTCCCATGGCTGATCTGCCACCTGCGTGACGGCGTCATCGCCACTGACTTTAGGGTGCGCCTTCGACCATGCTGCCGCGTCGGCGACATTGCCGGGATAGGTGGTCGCCATCAGCACCTGCGCCAGCAGGGAATCGGGATACAGAGCCAGAGGCGCGAGCATCTGGTCCAGTTGCTCGTTGCTGAACACCGCCTGGGACTGTTGCTCGGGCGCAGCCGGTGCTGGCGTCGCCGGTTGTGCGGGCGCGGCCGTCGGGGCCGGGGCCGGTGGCGGCGCTGGCACAGCGGCGGGCTGGGGGGCGGCTGGTGGGCTTGGGGTGGCCTTTTGGGCGTTGGGCGGTTCGTCCGAATCACAACCCGACAGCGCCAGCAATAAGGCCAGAACCAGATACTGACATCCTCGCATGGCGCTCTCCTGTGCCGTTGCAGTGGAATGCCCGCCCCATGACCTGGGTCATGGGCAAATCGTGGGTCTGGAGAATGATAGGCGCAGCGGCGAGAAGCTGCCGAAAGATCAACGGCCGGGAGGACCGGCCGCTGCAGGAAGGTAGGGGAAAGCCCGGACAGTTACTTCAGGCGGCGCTCGACGCCTTTTTCCACGAGGATCTTCGCGGAGATCTCCTCCACCGAGAAATGCGTGGAATTGATGTAGGCGATGTTCTCGCGGCGGAACAGGTTTTCCACCTCGCGAACTTCGAACTCGCACTGGGCGAAGCTGGCGTAGCGGCTGTTGGGCTTGCGTTCGTGGCGGATCGCGGTGAGCCGGTCCGGGTCGATGGTCAGGCCGAACAGCTTGTGCTTGTAGGGCTTGAGCGCATTGGGCAGCTGCAGGCGCTCCATGTCCTCTTCGGTCAGCGGGTAGTTGGCCGCGCGAATGCCGTATTGCAGGGCCATATAGAGGCAGGTGGGCGTCTTGCCGCAGCGCGAGACGCCGACCAGGATCAGGTCGGCCTTGTCGTAGTAGTGGGTGCGGGCGCCGTCGTCGTTGTCGAGGGCGAAGTTCACCGCATCGATCCGCTCCATGTAGTGCGGGTTATGGCCGATGCTGTGGGATTTTCCGACGGAATACGACGAGTCTGAGGATAATTCTTGCTCGAGCGGGGACAAAAAGGTCGAGAAGATGTCAATCATGAAACCGTTGGATTGCGCAAGGACCGAACGGATCTCACGATTGACGATGGTATCGAAGATGATTGGCCTTGCCCCGTCCGCCTCCGCAGCCCGGTTGATTTGCTGTACCATGACGCGCGCCTTTTCTTCGGTATCGATGTAAGGTCGTGTCAGTTTGGTGAAATTGATGTTCTCGAACTGCGCCAGAAGGCTCTGGCCGAGGGTTTCGGCAGTGATGCCGGTGCCGTCGGAAATGAAGAATGCAGTTCGTTTCATGTGCGCTGCGGGCCTTATAGGTAGGATCGAATCCTGGTTATGATAGGCCCCGCGTTTGCAAGGCCCTTTGCCGGGGCATTCTCACCCATTTTTCCGGCTCCGGCCAGACAGGGTGGGGCCGCACCGACTTGTATGACCTTTTCCAACACTTAGTGGAGAGATCACCTTGGTAGAGTACGTAGTTTCCCTCGATAAGCTCGGCGTCCACGATGTCGAACATGTGGGGGGCAAGAACGCATCCCTGGGCGAAATGATCAGCAACCTCGCCGGTGCCGGCGTTTCCGTACCGGGTGGCTTCGCCACTACCGCCCAGGCCTACCGTGACTTCCTCGAGCAGAGCGGCCTGAACGATCGCATCCACGCGGCCCTCGATGCCCTCGACGTGGACGACGTCAATGCCCTGGCCAAGACCGGCGCACAGATCCGCCAGTGGGTGATGGACGCCGAGTTCCCCGAGCGTCTCGACGCCGAGATTCGCAAGGCCTTTGCCGAGATGGCCGGCAGCAACGACAACATGGCCGTGGCCGTGCGTTCCTCCGCCACCGCCGAAGACCTGCCGGATGCTTCCTTCGCCGGCCAGCAGGAGACCTTCCTGAACATCCGCGGCGTGGACAACGTGATCCGCGCGGCCAAGGAAGTCTTCGCCTCCCTCTTCAACGACCGTGCCATTGCCTACCGCGTGCACCAGGGCTTCGACCACAAACTGGTCGCCCTGTCCGCCGGTGTGCAGCGCATGGTTCGCTCGGAAACCGGTACTGCCGGGGTAATGTTCACCCTGGATACCGAATCCGGTTTCCGTGACGTGGTGTTCATCACCGGTGCCTACGGCCTCGGCGAGACCGTGGTGCAGGGCGCGGTGAACCCCGACGAGTTCTACGTCCACAAGCCGACCCTGGAAGCCGGCCGTCCGGCCATCCTGCGTCGCAACCTGGGCAGCAAGGCCATCAAGATGATCTACGGCGACGAAGCCAAGGCCGGCAAATCGGTCAAGGTGGTCGATGTGGAGAAGGCCGATCGCGCTCGCTTCGCCCTGTCCGACGCCGAGGTGATCGAACTGGCCAAGCAGGCTCTGATCATCGAGAAACACTACCAGCGTCCGATGGACATCGAATGGGCCAAGGACGGTGACGACGGCAAGCTGTACATCGTGCAGGCCCGCCCGGAAACCGTGAAGAGCCGTTCCAGCGCCAACGTGATGGAGCGCTACCTGCTCAAGGAAAAAGGCAAGGTCCTGGTCGAGGGCCGAGCCATCGGCCAGCGCATTGGCGCAGGTCCGGTGAAGGTGATCCACGACGTTTCCGAGATGGACAAGGTCCAGCCGGGCGACGTACTGGTCTCCGACATGACCGATCCGGACTGGGAACCAGTGATGAAGCGCGCCAGCGCCATCGTCACCAACCGTGGCGGCCGTACCTGCCACGCTGCGATCATCGCCCGTGAACTGGGTATCCCGGCTGTCGTCGGCTGTGGCAACGCCACCCAGGCGCTGAAAGATGGCCAGCGTGTGACCGTGTCCTGCGCCGAAGGCGACACCGGTCTGATCTACGAAGGCGAACTGGGCTTCGACGTCCGCCAGAACTCGGTCGACGCCATGCCCGAGCTGCCGTTCAAGATCATGATGAACGTCGGCAACCCCGACCGTGCCTTCGACTTCGCGCAGCTGCCGAACGAAGGCGTGGGCCTGGCCCGCCTCGAATTCATCATCAACCGCATGATCGGCGTGCATCCCAAGGCCCTGCTGAACTTCGCCAGCCTGCCGGCGGACATCAAGGAAAGCGTCGAGAAGCGTATCGCCGGTTACGACGATCCGGTCGGCTTCTACGTCGAGAAGCTGGTCGAGGGCGTCAGCACCCTGGCCGCTGCCTTCTGGCCGAAGAAGGTCATCGTGCGCCTGTCGGACTTCAAGTCCAACGAATACGCCAACCTGATCGGCGGCAAGCTCTACGAGCCGGAAGAAGAGAACCCGATGCTCGGCTTCCGTGGCGCCTCGCGCTACATCAGCGAATCCTTCCGTGACTGCTTCGAGCTCGAATGCCGCGCGATGAAGAAGGTCCGCAACGAAATGGGCCTGACCAACGTCGAGCTGATGGTGCCGTTCGTCCGTACCCTGGGCGAAGCCTCCCAGGTCGTCGACCTGCTGGCCACCAACGGTCTCAAGCGTGGCGAGAACGGCCTGCGCGTCATCATGATGTGCGAGTTGCCGTCCAACGCCTTGTTGGCGGATGAGTTCCTCGAGTTCTTCGACGGCTTCTCCATCGGCTCCAACGACCTGACCCAGCTGACCCTGGGGCTGGACCGTGACTCGGGCATCGTTGCGCACCTGTTCGACGAGCGTAACCCGGCCGTGAAGAAGCTGCTGTCCAACGCCATCCAGGCGTGCAACCGTGCCGGCAAGTACATCGGCATCTGCGGCCAGGGCCCGTCGGATCATCCGGACCTCGCCAAGTGGCTGATGGAACAGGGCATCGAGAGCGTATCGCTGAACCCCGACTCGGTCCTCGATACCTGGTTCTTCCTCGCTGAAGGTCAGTCCTGACGTTTCCTTTACCATCCTGAGAAGGGCGGGTGATTTCACCCGCCCTTTTTTGTGCAAGCGATTCCATGCAAAGCAGCAGTCAACTCTTTCCTGTCGCGCTCGTGAGCGCCGAATTGCGCGGTGACCTCACCGAGGATGTTTACCGCCTCAAGCCGAACAACAGCCCGGACACCAGCGTCGAGCTGGCAGTGACCCGCCTTGGCCGCTCCGAAGGCCGGCGTGGCGTGCCGGTGATCCTGTTGCACGGCAGTTTCTCCAATCGTCGCTTCTGGTATTCGCCGAAGGGCATCGGCCTGGGCGCCTATCTGGCGCGCGCCGGTTTCGACGTGTGGATTCCAGAAATGCGCGGCCACGGACTGTCGTTGCGCAACCAGGACTACGACCGCAATCGTGTCGCCGACTACGCTCGCTTCGACCTGCCGGCCCTCGCACGCTTCGTGGTCGAGCAGAGTGGTCAGGCACCACACTGGATCGGTCATTCCCTGGGTGGCATCACCCTTGCGGCGGCACTTGGCGGCGGCTATCTCGAAGAAGCCGAGGTGGCCAGCGTTGCCCTATGTGGCAGTCAGATCAGTCGCACCTACTGGCCGCTGAAGTTGCCGCCGGTTGCCTGGGGCGGGCGCTTCCTGCTCAAGCGCATGGGCGGCCTGTCGGGTTCGCGGCTCAAGCGTGGGCCTGAGGATGAGCCGCTGGGGCTCGCCCTGGAAACCCTGCGCTGGTACAGCCTGTTCGGCCGCTTCGGCGAAAAGGGCAATGACTGGTGGGGTGGTCTGCAGAATGTCCGCGTACCGGTGCTGGCGGTGGCGTCCGATGGCGATATCCAGGATCCGGCCTGGGCCTGTCGCATGCTGCTGGAGCAGTTCGGTTCCGAGGTCCGCGAGTACCTGCACCTGGGGCGGCGGCAGGGCTTCTCCGAGGATTTCGGCCACGTCGAGATGCTCATCAGCAAGGGCGCCCAGCGCGAAGTCTGGCCAAGCCTGCAACACTGGCTGGAGCACGGTGGGTTGCCAGCGGAGCAGGGCGCTCTGGCCCAGGCTTGAGCTTGGCGTGGCAGGGAGTA
The DNA here is from genome assembly GCF_029840045.1 of Pseudomonas sp. GD03903. Taxonomy (NCBI): domain Bacteria; kingdom Pseudomonadati; phylum Pseudomonadota; class Gammaproteobacteria; order Pseudomonadales; family Pseudomonadaceae; genus Pseudomonas; species Pseudomonas sp. GD03903. The sequence continues at coordinate 139,474 of NZ_JAOCBT010000007.1, forward strand.
GACTGTGACGCCATTGCGGCTTTCGGTCACATCCAGGCCTGAAGCCGGCCGGATTTCATCAAGAGGAGCGTTTTCCATGCATTACGTCACCCCCGATCTGTGCGATGCCTACCCGGAGCTGGTCCAGGTCGTCGAGCCGATGTTCAGCAACTTCGGCGGACGGGACTCCTTCGGTGGCGAGATCGTCACCATCAAGTGCTTCGAGGACAACTCGCTGGTCAAGGAGCAGGTCGAGAAGGACGGCAAGGGCAAGGTGCTGGTGGTGGATGGCGGCGGCTCGCTGCGCCGCGCGCTGCTGGGCGACATGCTGGCCGAGAAGGCTGCCAGGAGCGGCTGGGAAGGCATCGTGGTGTACGGCTGCATCCGTGACGTCGATGTGATCGCGCAGACCGATCTGGGCGTGCAGGCGCTGGCCAGCCATCCGATGAAGACCGACAAGCGCGGCATCGGCGATCTCAACGTGGCCGTGACCTTCGGCGGTATCACCTTCCGCCCGGGCGAGTTCGTCTATGCCGATAACAACGGCATCATCGTTTCTCCTAAAGCGTTGAAAATGCCGGAATAATTCGAACCTTTCAGCAAGAGTTCGAGTCAATGCCGGAAGCGAAAGCTTCCGGCATTTTTCATGAGGCCTCGCGATAGCGATCTGGAGCGAAGGAAAAAAGGGCATGCAGCAGTACGAAAGCGGCACGGAACGCGGACTGATCGACGGTTTCGTACTGGATGGTCACGGCGGTGGCCGGCGGATCACCCGTAGCGAACTGCCGTTGCTGGATCTCAAGCCCGAGGAGAGCCTCTGGGTGCACTGGGATCGTGGTGTGCCCGAAGCCCAGGCCTGGTTGCGCGAATTGAGCGGCTTGAACGAATTTGCCTGTGACCTGTTGCTGGAGGAGGCGACCCGCCCGCGCCTGGTGGATCTGGGTGGCGAGCGCCTGCTGCTGTTCCTGCGCGGGGTCAACCTGAACCCCGGGGCGGTGCCCGAGGACATGGTTTCCCTGCGCGTCTATGCCGAATCGCAGCGGGTCATCTCGCTGCGCCTGCGCCCGCTCAAGGCTGTGGCGGACCTGCGGGCCGACCTCGACGCCGGACGTGGTCCGAAGACCGCCTCGGAAGTCGTGCTGTACCTTGCCCATTACCTCACCGACCGCGTCGATACCCTGATTGGTGGGCTCGCCGACCAGCTTGACGCCATGGAGGAGGCTATCGAGGAGGACGAGCGCAGCATTCCCGACCAGCACCAGTTGCGGACCTTGCGGCGACGTGCCGCAGGCCTGCGCCGCTATCTGGCACCGCAGCGGGAAATCTACTCGCAGATGGTCAGGTTCAAGGCCGCCTGGACGGTTGCCGACGATGCCGATTACTGGAACGAGTTGTACAACCGCCTGACTCGCAACCTGGAAGAGCTGGAACTGGTGCGCGAGCGCATCAGCCTGATCCAGGAAGCCGAACATCGTCGAATTACCGAGCGGATGAACCGCACCATGTACCTGCTTGGTATCATCACCGGCTTTTTCCTGCCCATGAGCTTCGTGACTGGTCTTCTGGGCATCAATGTCGGCGGTATTCCGGGCTCCAGCGCACCTTACGGCTTCGCCGTGGCATGCGTGGTGATCCTCGCAATAGTGGCTTTCCAGTGGTGGGTCTTCCGCCGCCTGCGTTGGCTCTAGGTGTGACTTTTGAGGTGGTGGGGGCGTCAAGCACCTCACACAGGCGAGGTGCGTATGCACGATCCATTTGAAGAATCCCTGCGCGACCTGCTGCGCATGCCCCCGGAACAGCCGGGTGATGACTCGCGTCTGGATCGCGTCCTGAAAACCGCCAACCGGCAGGTGGGTGCGGGCGATCTGTTCAGCCTGGTCGGGCACTGGTTCGAAGCGCTGACCATTGGCGTGAGCCGTGGAGCCCTGCATCTTGCACCGGTTTCGCGCCGCGCGCAGAATTCCGCCCCTTCCGCTGACAAGGCCGACTGAACATGCAAATCGACATCTGGACGCAGAGCCTGCTGACCGCCATGAACACCCTGTGGGGCAAGCTGGCCGCGTTCATTCCGAACCTGCTTGCCGCCCTGGTGATCGTGCTGCTCGGCTTTGTCGTCGCCAAGCTGCTGGATGCGCTGCTGTCCAAGCTGCTTGCCAAGCTCGGCCTCGACCGCCTGATGGGTGGCACCGGGCTGACCAAGCTGCTGTCGCGGGCAGGCATCCAGGTTCCGGTTTCGACCCTGATCGGCAAGATCATGTACTGGTTCGTGCTCCTGGTATTCCTCGTGTCCGCCGTGGATACCCTGGGCCTGCCGCGGGTCTCGACCTCCCTCGATGCGTTGGCGCTCTACCTGCCGAAGGTCTTTGGCGCGGCCCTGGTGCTGATTGTCGGCGTACTGCTGGCCCAGTTGGCCAACAGCCTGGTGCGCGGCGCCGCCGACGGTTTCGGTCTCGACTATGCCAGCGGCCTGGGGCGTGTTGCCCAGTGGCTGGTGATCATCGTCAGCATTTCCGTGGCCATCGGCCAGCTCGAAATCAAGACCGACCTGCTGAACTACATCATTGCCATCGTGCTGATCACGATCGGCCTGGCCGCGGCGCTTGCCCTGGGCCTGGGTAGCCGCGAAGTGGCGGGGCAGATCATTGCAGGCATTTACGTGCGAGAGCTGTATCAGGTCGGACAACAGGTGAAAGTCGCGGATGTCGAAGGCATCATCGAGGAAATTGGTACCATCAAGACTATCCTGCTGACAGACGAGGGTGAGCTGGTGTCGATCGCCAACCGCATCCTGCTCGATCAGCGTGTAACCAGTCGCTGAAGATGATGACCGATTGCCGGTACGGCTTCCCGAAAGCCGTGCCGGACGCTGACTTGACCTGGCCCGACCCGACTTGAACACGCCGCAATCACTGTCCTTGCGCTATGACCCGCGCCAACTCACCGACGAGGAGCTGGTGGAGCGTTCTCACGAGGAGCTTTACCACGTGACACGGGCCTACGAAGAGCTGATGCGCCGTTACCAGCGCACGCTGTTCAACGTCTGTGCGCGCTACCTGGGCAACGACCGGGACGCCGATGATGTGTGTCAAGAGGTCATGCTCAAGGTGCTGTATGGTCTGAAGAACTTCGAGGGGAAGTCGAAGTTCAAGACCTGGCTGTACAGCATCACTTACAACGAGTGCATTACCCAGTATCGGAAGGAGCGGCGCAAACGCAGATTGCTCGATGCGCTGAGTCTGGATCCAGTCGAGGAAGCTTCTGAAGAGAAGGCCCCGAAAGTCGAAGAGCGAGGTGGACTAGACCGCTGGCTAGTTCATGTCAATCCCATTGATCGGGAAATCCTCGTGCTTCGATTTGTTGCGGAACTGGAGTTCCAGGAAATCGCCGACATCATGCACATGGGGCTTAGCGCCACGAAGATGCGCTACAAACGTGCACTCGATCGAATGAGAGAAAAGTTTTCGAATGTGACGGAATCTTAGTCCGGGAAATATTGTCTCTCTGTTTGGCAAGTTCTGATAAACTTGCCACCCAAGTTGTACGGCCTATGGTTAGGACAACTTATTGACCACCAAGATGGGGATTTAACGGATGAAACTGAAGAACACCTTAGGCGTTGTAGTTGGCTCGCTGATCGCCACTGCCGCTGTCAATGCGTTCGCTCAAGGCCAGGGCGCCGTCGAAGTCGAAGCATTCGGCAAGCGCTACTTCACCGACAGCACCCGCAACATGAAGAACGCGGACCTGTACGGCGGCTCGGTTGGTTACTTCCTGACCGACGACGTCGAGCTGGCTCTGTCCTACGGTGAGTACCACGACGTACGTGGCACCTACGAGACCGGCAACAAGAAGGTCCATGGCAACCTGAGCACTCTGGACGCCATCTACCACTTCGGCACTCCGGGTGCTGGCAACCTGCGTCCGTACGTTTCCGCAGGTATCGGCCACCAGAGCCTGACCAACATCAACTCCGACAACGGTGGTCGTCAGAACCTGACCATGGCCATGGTCGGTACCGGTCTGAAGTACTACTTCACCGAGAACTTCTACGCCAAAGCCAGCCTCGATGGCCAGTACGGCCTGGAGAAGCGTGACAACGGTCACCAGGGCGAGTGGATGGCTGGCCTGGGCGTCGGCATGAACTTCGGCGGCGGCGCCAAGCCGGCCCCGGCTCCCGAGCCGGTTGCTGAAGTCTGCTCCGACTCCGACAACGACGGCGTCTGCGACAACGTCGACAAGTGCCCGAACACCCCGGCCAACGTCACCGTTGATGCCAACGGCTGCCCGGCTGTTGCCGAAGTCGTTCGCGTACAGCTGGACGTGAAGTTCGACTTCGACAAGTCCAAGGTTAAAGAGAACAGCTACGCTGACATCAAAAACCTGGCTGACTTCATGAAGCAGTACCCGTCCACCTCCACCACCGTTGAAGGCCACACCGACTCCGTCGGCACCGACGCCTACAACCAGAAGCTGTCCGAGCGTCGTGCCAACGCCGTTCGTGACGTACTGGTCAACGAGTACGGTGTTGAAGGCGGTCGCGTAAACGCTGTTGGTTACGGTGAGTCCCGTCCGGTTGCTGACAACGCAACCGCCGAAGGCCGCGCTGTTAACCGCCGCGTAGAAGCCGAAGTGGAAGCCCAAGCCAAGTAATTGGTCTGAGCTGACGAGAAAAACCCGGCCTAGGCCGGGTTTTTCTTTGCCTGCAGAAAAGTCAGATTCAGGCAGTGCGGGCCAGCATCGCTTGCTGTGCAGCGCCTACGACTTCGCCGATCACCAGGATTGCCGGGCTCTTCAGGGCGATGCGCCGGGCATCGTCAAGCATGTCGGCCAACCGGCTTCGGTACTCGCGCTGGGCGGGCAGGGAGGCGTTCTCGATCATCGCCACTGGCGTACAAGCCGCCATGCCGCCGTCAAGCAGGCCCTTGTGGACATCCGCCAGTTTTGCCACCCCCATGTACACCACCAGGGTCGTTCCGCCTTCCACCAGGCCGCGCCAGTTCAGCGGGCTGTCGTCCTGAGTGTGCGCGGTTACCAGGGTCACGCCTCGGCTGACGCCACGCAGGGTTACGGAGATACCGCACTGGGTGGCGGCTGCCAGCCCGGCGGTGATGCCGTTGACCAGCTCGCATTCGATGCCCTGCGCGGCGAGCCAGTCGGCCTCTTCGCCGCCGCGACCGAAGATGCACGGGTCGCCGCCTTTCAGGCGTGCCACGCGGCGCCCCTGGCTTGCGTAGCGCAGCATCAGGCGATGGATGAAGTCCTGTGGCGTGGAGCGGCAGCCGCCGCGCTTGCCGACGGAAATCACCCGTGCAGTTGGGCAGTGCTCCAGCACGGCGGGATTCACCAGGTCGTCTATCAGCACCACATCGGCCTGTGCCATGGCGCGCACGGCCTTCAGGGTCAGCATTTCCGGGTCGCCCGGACCGGCGCCGATCAGCCAGACTTTTCCACTCATGTTGTTCTCCTCAGGCTGCCGTCTTCGCGGCTTGGTTCAGGCGCTCGCCGCGAGCGGCTTGCAGGCCAGCAGGCGCTTGATTTCCGGTACGCAGGAACCGCAGGCAGTCCCGCACTTGAGTTCGCATTTGAGTCCTTCCAGGTCCAGACCCTGGTCGATGCCGGCTTGTACGCGGCTCTGGCTGACGTTCAGGCAGTTGCAGAGGGTCTTGTCCGCCGCCGCGCCGGCCTTGCCAGGGGCGGCGCTGAGCGGGGCGAGCAGCCAGCGGCGCAGCTCCTGGTCAGCGCGGCCTTCCTTCCATAGCTCGCGGAGCCAGGCGCGGGCGGAGGTTTCGCCGGCCAGGCGCAGCGAGACGATTCGCGATTGTTCGATACGCACGCGCTTGCCGACGGTACGACGCGGGTCGTCGTAGGCCATGACCGGCCCTTCGCCGAGATCGAGCAGGGAATCGATGCGATTCAACCACTCAGCACTCGGTGCCTCGCTGTGGGCTGCCCTGATCACCAATGCGGGGCGGTCGCGACCGGTCGGACTGAAGCTGGCGTAACGCAGCTCCTCGAACAACGGGCGCAGTGTGTCGAAGCGCTTCTGCACGTCGCCTTCCACCAGGGCGAAGAACTGCCAGGGCAATTCGATGCGGCTGACTTCCACGGTGGCGTGCTTCAGTTCGGGTTGGCGTGACAGTGGGTCTACGGCAGGCAGCGTCAGCACGTTGATCCCCAGCCCCTTGAGGAACCGGTCGCCCCAGTGCATCGGCAGGAAGGCCTGGCCGGGACGCAGTCGGTCGTCGGCTTGTACCGGCAGCACCAATTCGCCACGGCGGCTGTGCAGGCGTACCAGTTGGCCGTCGCTGATGCGCCGACGGCGCAGTTCATTCGGATGCAGGCTGAGAACAGCTTCTTCGACATGGCCGAACAGTTGCGGCGCGGTACCGGTACGAGTCATGCCGTGCCACTGATCGCGCAGGCGGCCAGTGTTGAGGATCAGCGGATAGCGTGCATCGCGCTTTTCCTTCGCTGCGCGGTAGGGCTCGGCGATCAGTCGGGCGCGGCCATTGGCGGTGGGGAATTGTCCGTCGCCATACAGGCGCTCGGTGCCCTCTACCGCGCCGCAGCGAAATGGCCATTGCTGCGGACCGCGGGTGTCCAGCAGTGCGTAGCCGATACCGGAGAGGTCGAGGTCGCGCCCACGGGTCAGCAGCTTGTATTCATCGAACAGCTCGGCCGGCGAATCAAAGTCGAACAGGCTGGGTTGGCCGGGGCGCAGGCGTTGCTCCAGGCGGCGGGCGAAGTCGCAGACGATGCTCCAGTCCGACCGTGCTTCGCCGATGGCAGGAATGGCTTGGCGCACGTGGCTGATGCGGCGCTCGGAGTTGGTCACCGTGCCTTCCTTTTCGCCCCAACTGGCGGCCGGCAGCAGCAGGTCGGCGTACTGGCAGGTCTCGCTGGTGGTGAAGGCTTCCTGGACGATGACGAAGGGGCAGGCGGCCAGCGCTTCGCGCACGCGGGTCTGGTCCGGCAGCGATTGTGCCGGGTTGGTGCAGGCGATCCACAGGGCCTTGATGTGCCCATCACGGACCGCGTCGAAGAGTTCGATGGCGCTCAGGCCGGTGCTCTCCGGCAGTTGCTCGACACCCCAGTATTCAGCGACCTGGGCGCGGTGCTCGGCGTTCGAGGCGTCGCGGTGGCCGGGCAGCAGGTTGGACAGGCTGCCGGTCTCACGGCCGCCCATGGCGTTGGGCTGGCCAGTGAGGGAGAAGGGGCCGGCGCCAGGCCGGCCGATCTGCCCGGTGGCCAGGTGCAGGTTGATCAGCGCGCTGTTCTTCGCGCTGCCGGCAGTGGACTGGTTGAGGCCCATGCACCAGAGCGACAGGAAGGATGGCGCCTGGCCGATCCATTGAGCGGCGCGTTGCAGGTCATCGACGCTGATACCGCAGACTTCCGCCACGGCCAGCGGGCCGTAGTCGCGCACCATCGCCTTGAGCTCGTCCAGCCCTTCGGTGTGGGCATCGATGAAGGCGCGGTCGATCCAGCCTTCCCAGAGCAGGATGTGCAGGATGCCGTGGAACAGCGCGACGTCGGTTCCAGGCAGGATCGCCAGGTGCAGGTCGGCTTGTTCCGCGGTGTCGGTTACGCGCGGGTCGATGACGATCAACTTCTTCTCCGGGCACCGCGCGCGGGCCTCTTCCAGCCGGCGGAAGAGCACCGGATGGGCGTAGGCCATGTTGCTGCCGGCGATCATCACGCAGTCGGCCAGCTCGATGTCTTCATAGCTGCAGGGCGGGGCGTCGGCGCCGAGGCTGCGCTTGTAGCCGACCACCGCCGAGGACATGCACAGGCGCGAATTGCTGTCGATGTTGTTGGTGCCGACCAGGGCGCGGGCCAGCTTGTTGAAGGCGTAGTAGTCCTCGGTCAGCAACTGACCGGAGACATAGAAGACCACGCTGTCCGGGCCGTGCTCGCGAATGGTCTCGGCGAAGACGCTGGCGGCATGCTCCAGTGCGGTATCCCAGTCTGTACGGCTACGCGCCAGACCCTTACCCAGGCGCAGCTCCGGGAACTGCGCGCGGGCATCTTCATCGCCCGTGAGGTGCAGGGTCGAACCCTTGCTGCACAGGCGACCGAAGTTGGCCGGATGCTGCGGGTCGCCCTGCACACCCAGGATGCGCTCGTCGTCGTGCTCGATCAGTACACCGCAGCCGACGCCGCAGTAGCAGCAGGTGGAGGCGGTGGTGCGACGGTTGTGGGGCATGGCGCAGCCTCGCTCTGAATCGGAAGCAGGGGGAATCAAACGCAGCGGGCGAGGTTGTCGCGCAGGGCCAGCAGCACCCGGCCATCCGCAACCTTCACCTCGTGGCGATGGGCGCAGCCCTGGTCGGGGGCCACGGCTTCGCCGCTGGCCAGTTCGATCTGCCAGTTATGCAGCGGGCAGGCCACGCGCTTGCCGTAGATCAGCCCCTGGGACAGCGGGCCGCCCTTGTGTGGACAGCGGTCGTCGAGGGCAAAGACCTCGTCCTCTGAGGTGCGGAAGATCGCGATGTCGCCCTTGGGGCCGGCGATGATTCGCGAGCCCAGCGGGTTGATGTCGTCCAGGGCGCAGATGTCGAACCAGTTCATGGGGTGTCTCCGGCAATCGGGTAGTAAGGGCCCCGATGGCGGGGCCCGGCGGGCGCTCAGGCGGGTTCCAGCTGCTTGAGGGGAATCCGTTCGAATTCCTTCTTCAGCGGCTGCTGGGCGATGCGCTCCTGCCATGGGTCCTGTTCCAGCGACAGGGAGAACTGCAGTCGCGCGTTGAGTGCCTGGCGGTTCTCCGCATCTTCCAGCACGGCTTTCCTGATGCGCTCCATGCCGACCCGTTGCAGGTAGTGCACGGTGCGTTCGAGGTAGAAGGCTTCCTCGCGGTAGAGCTGGAGGAAGGCTCCGCTGTACTCGCGGACTTCATCGGAGGTCTTGAGCTTGACGAAGAACTCCGCCACTTCGGTCTTGATCCCGCCGTTGCCGCCGATGTACAGCTCCCAGCCCGAATCCACGCCGATGATGCCGATGTCCTTGATGCCGGCCTCGGCGCAGTTGCGCGGGCAGCCGGAGACGGCCAGCTTGACCTTGTGTGGCGACCACATGTTGAACAGGTCGTGCTCGAGGTCGATACCCAACTGCGTCGAGTTCTGCGTGCCGAAGCGGCAGAACTCGCTGCCGACGCAGGTTTTCACGGTGCGGATGGACTTGCCGTAGGCGTGGCCGGAGGGCATGTCCAGCTCCTTCCAGATGGCCGGAAGATCGTCCTTTTTCACGCCCAGCAGGTCGATGCGCTGGCCGCCGGTGACCTTGACCATGGGCACCTGGTACTTGTCGGCAACGTCGGCGATACGCCGCAGTTCGGCGGCGTTGGTGACGCCGCCCCACATGCGCGGGACTACCGAGTAAGTGCCGTCCTTCTGGATGTTGGCGTGGGCGCGTTCGTTGATCAGGCGCGACTGTGGGTCGTCCTTGGCTTCGCCCGGCCAGGTGGAGATCAGGTAGTAGTTCAGCGCCGGGCGGCAGGTGGCGCAGCCGTCCGCGGTGCGCCAGTCCATGAAGCGCATGGCACTGCCCAGGGTGACCAGGTGATGGTCGCGAATCGCCTGGCGCACCTGGCCGTGGTTGAGATCGCTGCAGCCGCAGATGGCTTTCTCGCTCTTGGGCTTCACGTCCGCTGCGCCGCCCACGGTGCTGATCAGGATCTGCTCCACCAGGCCGGCGCAGGAGCCGCAGGAACTGGCGGCCTTGGTGTGCTTCTTCACCTCGTCGACGCTGAACAGGCCGTTCTCCTGGATCGCCTTGACGATGGTGCCCTTGCACACGCCGTTGCAGCCGCAGACTTCGGCGCTGTCGGGCATGTTTGCCGCGCTGCTCTGGCCCTGGTGGCCGACGTCGCCAATGCTGCTCTCGCCGAACATCAGGTGATCGCGGATTTCGGAGACGTTGTGGTTCTCGCGGATCTGCCGGAAGTACCAGCCACCGTCGGCGGTATCGCCGTAAAGACAGGCGCCGACCAGCACGTCGTCCTTGATCACCAGCTTCTTGTACACGCCGCCGATGGGGTCGGAGAGGGTGATGGTCTCGGTGCCTTCGCCGCCCATGAACTGGCCGGCGGAGAACAGGTCGATGCCGGTGACCTTGAGCTTGGTGGAGGTCACCGAGCCCTGGTAGCGGGCGAAGCCGAGCATGGCCAGGTGATTGGCGCAGACCTTGGCCTGCTCGAACAGCGGCGCCACCAGGCCGTAGGCGATGCCGCGGTGGCTGGCGCATTCGCCCAGGGCATAGATGCGCGGGTCATAGGTCTGCAGGGTGTCGTTGACCAGGATGCCGCGGTTGCAGGGCAGGCCGGTCTTCTCCGCCAGTTCGGTGTTGGGGCGGATGCCAGCGGCCATCACCACCAGGTCGGCGGCGATCACTTCGCCGTCCTTGAAGCGGATGGCGCAGACGCGGCCGCTGCCGTCGTCGATCAGCTCTTCGGTGTGGGTGTTCAGGCGGAAGTGGATGCCGCGCGACTCCAGCGCTTCCTGCAGCAATTTGCCGGCGGTGCGGTCCAGTTGGCGCTCCAGCAGCCAGTCGGAGAGGTGCACCACGGTAACGTCCATGCCGCGCTGCTTGAGGCCGTTCGCCGCTTCCAGGCCGAGCAGGCCGCCGCCGATGACCACGGCGTGGCTGTGGTTGCCGGCGGTGTCGATCATGGTCTGGGTGTCGGCGATGTCGCGATAGCCGATCACGCCCTGCAGGCGGCTGCCCGGCACCGGCAGGATGAAGGGGTTGGAGCCGGTGGCGATCAGCAGGCGGTCGTATTCGGCTTCGCTGCCATCTTCGGCGTAGACCTTGCGGCGGTGACGGTCGATGCGGGTGACCTTGCGATTGAGCAGCAGGCGGATGCCGTTCTCGCTGTACCAGTTGAGGTCGTTGAGGATGATGTCTTCGAAGGCCTGTTCGCCGGCCAGCACGGGAGAGAGCAGGATGCGGTTGTAGTTGGGATGGGGCTCGGCGCCGAATACGGTGATGTCGTAGAGGTCGGGCGCGATCTTCAGCAGTTCTTCGAGGGTGCGCACGCCGGCCATGCCGTTGCCGATCAGTACGAGCTTGAGCTTTTTCATGTCAGGGCTCCGTCACGCAAAGCTGAAACACGGAAAACAAAAAAGGCGTCCCGCCGGTTACCCAGCGAGGACGCCTTTGTCCAAGTCCCGATCGATCGGGAAGTGCGAACCTCTTCGTTGAGGGACGCGCTTTTGTAGATTGTTGAACGGGTTGTTGCAGGGGCTGTGCCAACTTGTCGGTAGCTCGGATTTACCGGGCTTGCGGCCTAACCGGCGGAGCTTTCCGCGCGGGCGCGTGCACTGTGGTGAGGCGCCTCGAACCGATCTGGTGCGGCCTCAGCCGTGGTGCAGGAGCCAGAACAGCAGGCCGAGGTTGATGGTCAGGGATGCCAGGGCAACGCCACGCCAGACCCGCAGCGGCTCACGCTCCAGCAGGGGACGTGGGCGCGCCGGGGCCTGCCGCTCGCCTTGTTCCAGGGCGAGCAGGCATTCCTCCGCAGTCTCGAAGCGTTGTTGCGGCTGGGCCGCCGTCAGTTTTGCCAGCCAGTCGTCGAGCCAGGCTGGCACCTCCGGACGGTAGCGGCTGGCCGGTGCGGCTGTACCAAAGCGCGGATGCTGGAAGGCTTCGATTTCGCCGTAGGGGTAGTGCCCGCAGAGCAGGCGGTACAGCGTGACGCCGGCCGCGTAGAGGTCCTGGCGGGCGTCCGGCGCTGCGCCCTGGAAGGATTCCGGCGCCAGGTAGCTCGGGGTGCCGGGCAGGTCGTGCGGGTCTTCCTGTGACAGTCCGGGGCAGTAGGCCAGGCCGAAGTCCAGCAGGCGCAGTTCGCCGTCGTCGGCCCAGTGCAGGTTTTCCGGCTTGATGTCGCGGTGCAGGATGTTGCGCCGGTGCAACTGGCCCAGGCCGCGCAGCAGGCGTTGGGCGACGTCCTGCCAGTCGGGCAGGTTCAGCGGGCCGTTGTGCTTCAGCTGCTCGTCCAGTGCCAGCCCTTGGTATTCGCGCATCACGTAATAGAGGTGCTGGCGCTGCGGCAGGCTGTGTAGTTCAGGGAAGTAACGGCCCTGCACGCGGCGCAGGAACCATTCTTCCAGCAGCAGCGCCTGGGCGGCTTCCGGAGAATCGCGCAGCGCCGGGGGCAGGGTCTTCAGCAGCCAGGGGCGATTCTGCCGGTCGTGCACGCGGTAGACCAGCGACTGGCGGGATTGGGCCAGTTTGCCTGCGACCCGCCAGCCCTCGAACTCCTGTTCGTCCCGTAGCGCCGATGGTACGGGCCAGTGGTCGAGCTGGGCGAGGGCGTCGCCGAGGCTCGCCGGTGGTAGCTCGTCCACCCGCAGCAACAGGGCGCTGGCGTTGTCCTGGCTGCCGGCCAGGTGGGCGGCGCTGACCAGGGCGTCGGCACAACTCTGCAGGGACTGCGCATCCTCCAGCAGGCGCCGGATGGCACTGTCACCCAGGGCGGCCCAGATGCCGTCGCTGACCAGCAGGAAGCTCTGTCCGGCTGCCAGTTCGCCATCGCAATAATCCACCACCAGATGCTGGTCCAGGCCCAGGGCGCGCTTGAGCACGTGCTGCATGCCGGGCTGTTCCCAGACATGATCCCGGGTGAGGCATTCCAGAACGCCCGTATGCCAGCGGTACAGGCGGCAATCACCGACATGCGCGAGGGTGAAGCGCCGGCCGCGCAGGACCAGTGCGGTAAGGGTGGTGAGCAGCGGCTGGCCGCCACCGTTGGCCTGCAGCCAGCGATTCTGCGAGATCAGCAGGCGGTCGAGAGCCTGGGCGACGGCCCAGGTCTCGGGTGTGGCGTAGTAGTCGGCGGCCAGCGCCTGCAGGCTCAGGCGCGCGGCCAGGCCGCCGTCGGCGCAGTGGCTGACGCCGTCGGCGATGGCGAACAGGTGCCCCTTGCTGGCGGCCAGCCCGGCGGGCGGGGTGACGACCCGCAGAGCGTCCTGGTTCTCGGCGCGCGGGCCGGTGGCGCTGGCCTGGGCGAAGGAAATCCGCAAAGTCATCGCCGACACCGGTAGGAGCGAGCTTGTGACCCACAGGGATGTGGGGAATGCCGAATGTTGTCGGGAACAAAATCGGCCTCGCGAACGGATTTCCCGGCGACTCCGGCGTTAAGCGGTTCGCGAGCAAGCTCGCTCCTACAAGGGCGCATGGTTCAGACCCGTGCCGCGGTAACGGCGGCGCTGCCCCAGGTGGTGCGCCAGCGCGCTTTCACCGCGTGCAGGCCGAACCAGGCCAGCACGCCGAGGCTGGCGAACAGCCAAAGGCCAATCTGGTAGTCGCCGGTGGCCTGCTTGATCGCGCCCAGGCCCGCCGTCAGGCAGAAACCGCCGATGCCGCCGGCCATGCCGATCAGGCCGGTCATCACGCCGATGGTCTGGCGGAAGCGCTGTGGCACCAGCTGGAACACCGCGCCGTTACCTGCGCCCAGGCTGAGCATGGCCACCACGAAGAGGCTGAGCGCGGCCATTGCACTGGGCAGGTGGAAGCCCACCGCGGCGATGCAGATCGCGGCGACGGTGTACATCACCAGCAAGCTGCGGATGCCACCGATGCGGTCGGCCAGGGCACCGCCCAGCGGGCGCATCAGGCTGCCGGCGAAGACGCAGGCGGCGGTGTAGTAGCCGGCTTGCACCGGGTCCAGCCCGTACTGATCGTGGAAGTAGCCGGGCAGGGTGCTCGCCAGGCCGAGGAAGCCGCCGAAGGTCACGCTGTAGAAGAACATGAACCACCAGCTGTCGCGGTCGCCCAGGGCTTTCAGATAGTCAGCCAGGGACTTGGCCGGTGGGCGCTGTGGGGCGTTGCGGGCGAGCAGGGCGAACACCGCAAGAGTCGCCAGCAGCGGGATCAGGGCGAAGCCGAAGACATTCTGCCAGCCAAAGGCGGCGGCAATCGCGGGAGCGAACAGGGCGGTCAGCACCGTGCCGGAGTTGCCCGCGCCGGCGATGCCCATGGCCTTGCCCTGGTGCTGCGGCGGATACCATTGCGAGGCCAGCGGCAGTGCCACGGCGAACGAGGCGCCGGCCATGCCCAGCAGTACGCCGAGGATCAGCGCCTGCTCCAGGCTGTGGATACCCAGCTGCCAGGCGCCGAACAGCGCACAGATGACTATCACCTGGCCGAGGATGCCCGCGGCCTTGGGTGACCAGCGATCGGCCAGCAGGCCCATCATGAAGCGCAGGATGGCGCCGGAGAGAATCGGCGTGGCGACCATCAGCGCGCGCTGCTGGGTGCTCAGTTGCAGGTCGGTGGCGATCTGCACGGCCAGCGGGCCGAGGACATACCAGACCATGAAGCTCAGGTCGAAATACAGGAAGGCGGCGAAGAGGGTCGGCGCATGGCCGGCTTTCCAGAAACTCGTGTTCATCGAACACCTCATCAGCAACGGTTGAGGGCTCCGGTCAGGCGCTCAATTGGCAGCCGCCGGGCTCGGGAAAGGTCCTGCTGGGCCCCTGCGCCGGGGCAAACGAAAAAGGCGTCGCTCCACCCACCGCAAGTTGCGGGGTTGGATGCGACGCCTTTGTCGTAGGTTGGGTAATCGCCGTTGACTACCACTGCCCGTTGCTGAGCAAGGTGCGGGCCAAGGTGGTAAAACCTCAGCAGATCAAGGTGTTGCCGGATGAGCTGCGATCAGTGATGGGCCATCCTGGGGCGCACCCGTGGAGGGCGCGCGCCGAACTGGAGCGTCAGGCGACCCAGTTGACGTTGGGGAAGGTGTCGCGGAAGGCCTCGGGGATCGGCATGACCTTGCCGACCTGGTAGTCGAAGAATACGAAGCCCGACTTGGCCATCGCTACCAGGGTGGCGTCGGCCGGGCGGGTGATGCGGAAGATGATGTCGCCGCCGTACTGGTTGAAGTCCATGACGCCTACCTCGAACAGCAACTGGTCGCGGGCGTGGGCTTCGGCGCGGTAGGTGGTGGCGAGGTCGGTGACGATGATGCCGGTCTCGCGAATGCCGTAGTCGAACAGGAAGCGTGCGCGGGCCTCGGAGATCATCGAGATCATCGAGTCGTTGCCCAGGTGGTTGGCGCCGTTGATATCGGTGACGCGAACGGTGAGCTTGGTGGTGTAGATGAAGAGTTCTTCGGGGAATTCCAGTTTCAGGCGGGCCATGGGCGCTCTCGATGACAATGCGGCGGGTGATGCGGGCGTGTCGTGCATTCTACGCGCACTGCGCCCGCCTCGCGCCTGATCGGGCCGGCGAATGGCGTTTCAGCGATGCGCCATGTTCAGGTGGTACACGGTCACGCGCGCGCCTTCGCTGCTGTCGCCGTAGTTGTCGTTGATATAGGCGCCGGCCTTGAAGTACAGCAACTGCTTGGACCAGGTGGTGCTGAGAATCTTGCGGTAGTAGTTGGCGCGGCCATCGGAGGTCTCCACGCGGATGGCCAGGTTGCCCACCGAGGTGACGCGCAGGCTGTAGTTGAAGCGCTGGTCCAGGGCAATGTTGTCGATCAAGGGGACATTGATACTGGCGCTGTCGTCCGGGTGATTGCGTACCAGGGCTTCCAGGCGCCCGCTCTGCAGTGTTGGCAGATAGTGGTACTGCAGCTTGACCAGGGGCTCGCCGTCGCCGGTATAGGGCGAGCGGCTGTGGATCTGGCCGATGATGATCTTGTTCTTCGACGGCACCTGCTGGACGCTCATGGTTACGCGCAGTTCGTTGTCGCCCTGGTTGTAGTACCAGTTGGAAACCTCTCCGTCTGTCGTCGTCTCGCGCAGTTCGCTGCGTGGGAATACGCTGTCGGAGGTGTGCGAGCCGGTGACCGGGACCCAGAACACCACCTGGCCGCCGTCACGCCGGAAAAAGCGGCTTTCATAGCCTTTGGCGATTTGCTGGGTAGTGACTTCGGTGGGTCTCGGATCGGTGGGAACGCTGAGATTCCAGGTGGTGAGGTCGATCATGGGGATGCCCTGGCTGGGCCGCATGCGCGGCGTGGTCGGGTGGACACCGGGGCGCCTAGCCGCAAGTGTCCACTGCGATGCCCCGGAGGGCACGAGTGGCCCGGCATCTGCCGGGCGTGCGCAGCATAGGGAAGGATCTGCCTGGCGGGGGCCAGCCTTGAGGCTGGCGTTCTGATCGCGAGTGGCCGCCGCTGGCAGATGGCCGTCGGCGCTCAGTGCCCCAGCATCTCGTGCATCGCAATGATCTGTTCGGCGACCTGCACCAGCTTCTGCTGGCGCCCCATGGCCTGGCGCCGCATCAGGGTGTAGGCGTCTTCCTCGGCGCAGCCTTTCATCTTCATCAGCAGCCCCTTGGCCAGTTCGATGCGCTTGCGCTCGGCCAGTTGCTGCTCGCGCGCCTGCAGTTGCGCACGCAGGGCCTGGTCGCTCTCGAAACGAGCCATCGCGACATCGAGGATAGGCTGCAGGCGTTGTGCCTGGATGCCCTCGACTATGTAGGCGCTGACTCCGGAGCGGATGGCCTGGCGCATCACCTGCGGGTCGTGCTCGTCGGTGAACATGACGATCGGACGCGGCTGGTCGCGGCTGACCAGCACCACTTGCTCCAGCACGTCGCGGCCGGGGGATTCGGTGTCGATGAGGATCACATCGGGGTGCAGGGCCTCCACCCGTTGCGCCAGGTCGACCGTGAGGCCGGACTCGTCGATGACCTCGAAGCCACATTCCACCAGGGCCGCCTTGAGACGGCCGACCTTCTTCGGGGTGTCGTTGATCAGCAGGACGCGCAGCATGCTCAACCTCGCTCCGCCAGGGCATTCAGCTCGAAGCTGCGGGCATAACTGGCTGGGTCGCTACCGTCCCAGAGGCGGCCGTCGATCAAGGTCGAGGCGCGCATCTCGACCTGCGGCACGCTGACACCCACCGCGCCGGCGGCTTCGCGGTAGAGATCCAGCTGCTGGACCTGGCGGGCGATAGCGAGGTAGTCGAGGTCTTCGCGCAACAGGCCCCAGCGGCGGAACTGGGTCATGAACCAGATGCCGTCGGAGAGCCAGGGATAGGTGGCCTGGCCGTCATTGAAGAAGCGCAGCGGGTGCGCGTCCTGCCAGGCGTGGCCGAGGCCGTCCTGATAGCGGCCGAGCAGGCGCGGCTCGATGCTGGCCAGCGGGGCGTCGACATAGTCCTCGTTGCTGATCAGTTGCGCTGCACTGCGCAGATTGTCTGTGCTGGCTTCGATGAAGCGGCTGGCATCGAGGAGGCTCATGACCAGCGCGCGAGCGGTGTTGGGGTATTGCTCGACGAACGCGCGAGTAGTGGCGAGCACTTTTTCCGGGTGGTCCGGCCAGATCTGCTGGCTGGTGGCGAGGGTGAAGCCCATGCCTTGGTCCACCGCCAGCGCGCCCCAGGGGCCGCCAGCGCAGAAACCGTCGATGCGCCCGGCCCTGAGGTGCTCGACCATCTGCGCTGGCGGCACCACCAGGCTGCGGACGTCCTGCAGGGGGTGGATACCGTGCGCGGCGAGCCAATAGAACAGCCACATGGCGTGGGTGCCGGTGGGGAAGGTATGGGCCAGCGTCAGCTGTGCACCGTTCTGGCGCACATGGCTTTGCAGTGCTTCGGCAGAGGTCACGCCGTCGCGCATCAGCGGAGCGGAAAGGTTGATCGACTGGCCGTTCTGGCACAGGCCCATGAGCACGGCCATGTCGGTCGCCGGGGCGCCGCCCAGGCCCAGTTGCACGTCGTAGATCAGCCCGTACAGACCCTGGGCCGCGTCCAGTTCACCGCTGAGCAGGCGCTCGCGTAGCCCGGCCCAGGAGCTTTGGCGCTGCAGGTTGAGGGTCAGGCCGTAGGGCTGCCCGAAGCCCTGGGTGGCGGCCACCACCAGCGACGCGGAGTCGGTGAGGGCCATGAAGCCCAGGTTGAGCGCGGTCTTCTCCGGGGCATCGGACCCGGCAACCCAGGCCAGGCTATCCGGAGCTGCGCTGGTGCTGTCGATCATCTCCACCTCTGAACACCCTCTCAATACAAAAAAGCGCCGCGCCACCTGCCATCGAAGGAAAGTAGCCGCGACGCCATTGTCGGGTGCGATCCGCCGTTGGATCGCAGGTATCAGGAGCGGAGCAAGGGTTGTGCCAGGGCGACAGGAAAAAAGAAGCCCCGCCATGGAGGGCGGGGCGCAGAGGAAGGGAGCGCACCTCTGGAGGGTTCCACAAGGGCACCTGGGCATGGATATCGGCAGGAGCCTGAAGTCCACCTTAGACCCGGGAGGCGAGGGCGCAACCGTTCAATAAGTATTAGGCCCATTGTTAGGGTGGGGCTGGAAGCTTCTATTTCGGGCCTGCGCAAAAGAAAAGCCCCGCACTGGGCGGGGCTTTCATCACGCTAGGAGTCTCAGACCTGGACGGCCGGGATCTTCGCGTTGGCTGCAGCTTCGCGGAACTCGGCGATCTGGTCGAAGCTCAGGTAGCGGTAGATATCGGCAGACATGCTGTCGATGTCCTTCGCATAGGCCATGTACTCCTCGACGGTCGGCAGCTTGCCGATGATCGAGGAAACGGCGGCCAGCTCGGCGGATGCCAGGAACACGTCGGTGGCGTCGCCCAGACGGTTCGGGAAGTTACGGGTCGAAGTGGAGACCACGGTCGAACCGGTCTGTACGCGAGCCTGGTTACCCATGCACAGCGAGCAGCCTGGCATTTCCATGCGCGCGCCAGCCTTGCCGTAGATGCCGTAGTAGCCTTCCTCGGTCAGCTGGTGGGCGTCCATCTTGGTCGGCGGAGCCAGCCACAGACGGGTCGGAATGCCACCCTTGACCTTGTCCAGCAGTTTGCCGGCAGCGCGGAAGTGACCGATGTTGGTCATGCAGGAACCGATGAAGACTTCATCGATCTTGCGGCCTTGTACGCTGGACAGCAGGCGAGCGTCGTCCGGGTCGTTCGGAGCGCAGAGTACCGGCTCCTTGACGTCGGCCAGGTCGATCTCGATGACCGCGGCGTACTCGGCGTCCTTGTCGGCTTCCAGCAGTTGCGGGTTGGCCAGCCAGGCTTCCATCGCTTGCGCGCGACGCTCCAGGGTACGGGCGTCGCCGTAGCCTTCGCCGATCATCCAGCGCAGCAGGGTGATGTTGGACTTCAGGTACTCGGCGATGGCCTCTTCCGGCAGCTTGATGGTGCAACCGGCAGCCGAACGCTCGGCGGAGGCGTCGGACAGCTCGAAGGCTTGCTCGACGGTCAGGTCGTTCAGACCTTCGATCTCGAGGATGCGGCCGGAGAAGATGTTCTTCTTGCCTTTCTTCTCGACGGTCAGCAGGCCAGCCTGGATCGCGTAGTAGGGGATTGCATGGACCAGGTCACGCAGGGTGATGCCCGGTTGCAGCTTGCCCTTGAAACGCACCAGAACCGATTCCGGCATGTCCAGCGGCATGACGCCGGTGGCAGCGGCGAAGGCCACCAGGCCGGAACCGGCCGGGAAGCTGATGCCGATCGGGAAGCGGGTGTGCGAGTCGCCGCCGGTGCCGACGGTGTCAGGCAGCAGCATGCGGTTCAGCCAGCTGTGGATGATGCCGTCGCCCGGACGCAGGGAGACACCGCCGCGGGTCATGATGAAGTCCGGCAGGGTGTGGTGGGTCTTGACGTCGATCGGCTTCGGATAAGCGGCGGTGTGGCAGAAGGACTGCATTACCAGGTCGGCGGAGAAGCCCAGGCAAGCCAGGTCTTTCAGCTCGTCGCGGGTCATCGGGCCGGTGGTGTCCTGGGAACCGACGGTGGTCATCTTCGGTTCGCAGTAGGTGCCCGGACGTACGCCCTGGCCTTCGGCCAGACCGCAGGCGCGGCCAACCATCTTCTGCGCGAGGGTGAAGCCCTTGCCGCTGTCGGCCGGCGCTTCCGGCTTCTTGAACAGGTCGGAGGCACCCAGGCCCAGCTCGGCGCGGGCCTTCTCGGTCAGGCCACGGCCAACGATCAGCGGGATACGGCCGCCGGCGCGGACTTCGTCCAACAGAACCGGGGTCTTCAGCTCGAAGGTGGTGACCACTTCGCCGCTGTCATGACGCACGACCTTGCCTTCATACGGGTACACGTCGATGACGTCGCCCATGGCCAGGTTGGTGCAGTCGAATTCGATCGGCAGGGCGCCGGCGTCTTCCATGGTGTTGTAGAAGATCGGGGCGATCTTGGTGCCGAAGCAGAAGCCGCCAGCACGCTTGTTCGGAACGTAGGGGATGTCGTCGCCGAAGAACCACAGCACCGAGTTGGTGGCGGACTTGCGGGACGAACCGGTGCCGACCACGTCGCCGACGTAGGCAACCGGGAAGCCCTTGGCCTTGACGGCTTCGATCTGCTTCAGCGGACCGACGGAGCCCGGCTGGACCGGCTCGATGCCGTCGCGGGCCATTTTCAGCATGGCCAGGGCGTGCAGCGGAATGTCAGGGCGCGACCAGGCGTCCGGAGCGGGGGACAGGTCGTCGGTGTTGGTTTCGCCGGGGACCTTGAACACGGTCAGGGTCAGCTTCTCGGCGACGGCCGGACGGGCCTTGAACCACTCGCCATCGGCCCAGGACTGCAGCACGGCCTTGGCGGCGGCGTTGCCTTTCTTGGCGCGCTCGGCGACGTCATGGAAGGCGTCGAACATCAGCAGGGTGTGCTTCAGTTGCGCGGCGGCGACTTCGGCCAGCTCGGCGTTGTCCAGCAGTTCGACCATGGTGGCGATGTTGTAGCCGCCCTGCATGGTGCCCAGCAGCTCGAGGGCGCGGGTCTTGGACAGCAGCGGGGAAGTGGCTTCACCCTTGGCTACGGCGGACAGGAAACCGGCCTTGACGTAGGCGGCTTCGTCCACGCCCGGCGGTACGCGGTTGGTGATCAGGTCGAGGAGAAATTCTTCTTCGCCGGCCGGCGGGTTCTTCAGGAGTTCGACCAGACCAGCGGTCTGTTCGGCGTTCAGCGGCTGGGGCACGACGCCCTGGGCGGCACGCTCTTCTACGTGTTTGCGATAGGCTTCAAGCACAGTATTTCCCTCATCAGTGGTCCCGGAGGACGCGTATCCAGGAGACCCCTCCGATCCATTCGTCAGGCATGGTGGACGGTAATCCACTGACCTACGACGGCACCGGCGATCTCCGGGCAGAAGCTGTTTTCAAAGTTTTACGCCGGTGGGGCCTGGGACGTGAGGGACTGGGCGCTTGAGGGAGGCGCCCAGACCGCGCGGCTGCCGGAATCTGTGCTTCGTGACGCTTTGAAAACAGCTTCTTTCGGACAATGACGCCAAAAAGGCGCAGCCATTCTAATGGAATTAATGGGCCTTGGTAAGCCGATTTGCGTGGCGCCCGAGGGTGAACTTGCCTAGACAAAGGGCTAACATGCCCGCTTTGCCGGCAACCTGTTCAACCATGTCTTCGCAACGCATCAAAACTCCCTGCGTCGGGCTCTGCTCGACGGTCTATGGCGACCTGGTCTGCCGTGGCTGCAAGCGTTTCCACCACGAAGTGGTGAACTGGAACCGCTACGGCGACGAGGAGAAGCGGGCGGTCCTGAGCCGTCTGGAAGTCCTGCTGGCGCAGGTGATGATGGCCAAGCTGGAAGTCTTCGATGCGTCGCTGCTGCGCAGCCAGCTGGAGCAGCGGCAGATACGCTTCGTGCCCGAGCAGTCGCCCTATTGCTGGGCCTACCAGCTGATCGCCCGCGGCTCGCGGATGATCAACCAGGTGGAAGCCTATGGCCTGGCACTGCTGCCGGAGTTCCGCGGCTGGGCACTGCCGGACTTGCGCGACGCCATCGACAAGGAATTCTTCATCCTCTCCGAGGCGCATTACGAGCGCTATATCGCGCCGAGCTTCCTGGCTGAGGGGCTGGAGTCGCGGGTCTGATCTCTTCTGGCTAATAAAAAAGCGCCCGGATGGGCGCTTTTGCTTTCTGTAGGACCCTGTTCCTCACATCCGTCAGGGCTTGGCGGCGATTTCTTCCAGGTGGGCGATGATGTCGTCCGGCTTGAGCACCAGGATGTCGCTTTCCAGGGAGTCGAGCACCACTTCGGCGGTGTTGCCGATGAGCGCGCCGGACAGCCCGGTGCGCGCCACGCTGCCGATCACCGTCACTGCTGCGTCGAGGTTGTGCGCCGCGCGAGGGATCAGCACGTCCGCCGGGCCCTCCTCGATGTGCAGGTGCTGGTCGTCCACGCCGTATTCGGCCTGGAACGCCTTGCACGCCTCGCGGTACTTGGCCTCGATGGTCTCGCTGAGCTGGAAGGTCGGGTCGGCGGCCGAGAGCATCGGCGACGGGTGGGCGCTGATCACGTGCAACTGGCCGTGGGCAAGCCCGGCGATATCGTAGGCGTGGCTGACAATCCCGGCATGCAGGGTGCGGTGCTCGATGTCGTTGTTGCCCACGTCCACGGCGGCGAGGATGTTGCGTCCGGCCCAGGGCAGGCTGGTTTTCACCAGCAGCACCGGGGCAGGGCAGAAGCGCAGCAGCTTCCAGTCGTCCGGGGTAAGCAGGGCCTTTTTCAGCGGGTTGTCCGGGCTGTGCTGCTTGATCACCAGCCCACAGCCCTCGGCCTGCTGCTCGGCGATGATGGTCTGGTGCAGGTTGTCCTTCCAGGCCTGGCGGCTGGAAGCGCTGAAGCCTTCCTGGCGCAGCACCTCGGCAACTTCCTCGAGCTTGGCGCTGTAATCGGCGCGCCGCTCGCAGGCCAGCAGGTGCAGGTGCGACTGGGTCACGCTGGCGATCAGGCGGGCCCGTTTCAGCGCGAGACCTTCCGGCTGGTCCGGGTCCACGACTACGAGGATGCTACGGATGGCTTGCATGATCGTCTCCCTTCGTGCGCGTTGTTTATGTGGAACCACTGTAGTCGGGATATTGCCGTCATGACGTTGAGGCATATCAACGCCGGAAGCTGGTTCCGCGCGGCGGCCCCCGTATAATGCTCCGCCTTTATTGCACCGGCCAGCCAGGCGCCGGTGCGCTGAGTCGTCTGGAGCAAGAAGATGCTGTCCGAAATCAGGGAATTCCTCGGTTGTGCCACGCCGGATGCGTGGGTGGAAGCCGCGCTGCGGGATCAGGCAGTGATGCTGATCGACCACAAGAACAACGAGTTCAAGGCCGCCAGCACGGCCCTGGCCCTGATCGCCAAGTACAGCGCCCACGAGGAACTGGTGAACTTCATGTCGCGCCTGGCTCGCGAGGAGCTGCGCCACCATGAGCAGGTGCTGGCGATCCTGAAGAAGCGCGGCATCCCGCTGCGGCCGATTTCCGCCGGGCGCTATGCTTCCGGCCTGCGCGCGGTGGTGCGCAACCACGAGCCGCAGAAGCTGGTGGATACGCTGATCGTCGGCGCCTTCATCGAATGCCGCAGCTGTGAACGCTTCGCTGCGCTGGTGGACCACCTGGATGCCGACCTGGCGAAGTTCTACGGCTCACTGCTGAAATCCGAGGCGCGGCATTTCCAGGGCTACCTGAGCCTGGCGCGGCGTTACGGCGATGACGCCGATATCGAGCGTCGGGTGGCGGAGATTCGTGAGGTGGAGGCCAGCCTGATTCAGTCGCCGGACAGCGAATTCCGTTTTCACAGCGGCGTGCCGGCGGAGCTGGCGGCCTGAGCCATTCGCCGGAATGAACAAAGCGCCCAGCCGGGCGCTTTTTTCTTGGTTCTTCGTAGGAGCGAGGGGGACGCCTAGTTCTTGCTCGCGAACAAATTTTCCGGCAGCTCCGGCGCTGGGCTGGTTCGCGAGCAAGCTCGCTCCTACAGATGCGGCGTCAGTCTTTTACCTTCAGGTCCAGCGCCAGGTCGCGCGCGGCCTTGGTCGCCAGAACGCCCATCAACTGACCGATCTCGTCCTGGCGGCTGCTGGCGCTGGTCTGCCCGCCGGCCATCATCACACTGGGCACCGGCGCCTGGGCGGCGGCTTCGGCCCAGACCTTGTTGATGGCGATCAGCGCATCGAGCTTGGGCTGCAGTGCGCCGTCCGCCTTGATCACCGCTTCACGGGCGTAGGCCTCGGCATCGGCGGTGACCTTGGTGGCCTGCGCGGTGACGGTGGCCTTGTCGCGCAGCAGTTCGGCGGTCTGCTTTTCGATCTCGGCGCGCTGTTTCTCGCGCTCGGCGTTGATCACCGCCAGTTGCTTCTCGGTTTCAGCCTGGGTGGTGCGCTCGATCTGGTCGCGCAGGGTTTCCTGGCGTTTGGCTTCCACTTCCTTCTCGCCGCGGGCAGTGACCAGCAGTTTCTCTTCTTCTTCCTTCAGGCGGTTCTGACGAGCCACGGCCAGCTCGGCCAGTGCTTGCTGCACCTTGACCATGCGCTGCTTGTATTGCGGGTTCGGATCAACGTTGGTGATGCGCGCCTCCACCACTTCAACGCCGAACTTGCGGAACTGCTGCTGCTTGCGTACCGGGATGCCCTTGCCGTCGGTGACCTTCTCGGTGACGAACTGGCTGGCGTTGTTGTCGCCGAAGCTGCCCTGTTCGGTGCCAGCCTGCAGGATCGCGGTCTGGTGCGGTACGGCGCCGCGCGGCCCGCGGACTTCCTTGCGCTTGATCAGGTAGAGGCCGTCGTTGAGCTGGTTCTCGAACTCCGCGGCGAATTCGCTGCGCGCGCCAGCGTAGTAATCGTCGGCGGTCATCAGCGAGGCCGTGGCCTGCAGGGTTTCCTTGATCGCTGGGACCAGTGCAGTGCGGATGAAGTTGTCCGGGTTGCGGTATTCCTGGGCCATCTTCAGGAACTGTTCGCCGCCAGGCAGGCGGAAGCGTGCAGAGGACTCGACCTTGGCGTCGACATTGCCGAGGAAGACGATCGGGAAGGCTTCGATGGTGGCGCCAAGCCCGTCGTTCTCGGGGTTGTTGTCGTTGTCGTCCATGACCAGCACGGACTGCACGCTGATGGCTTTCTTCCAGGTGGTGGCGCGGCCGAACCACTTGGTGGCGTAGCCCACGTCGTCAACGATCTTCTCGTCGCCGAAGATGGTCCGTACGTGGGTCATGAAGCCGGCTTCGTTATAGAAGAAGACCCCGTTGAACAGGATGAAGCCCGCAGCGACCAGCGCCACCGGGGCGGCGCCGAATTTGATGAGATTTCCCTTGGAGATCAGCATGTTTCTTCCTTGAGTGAGCGAGCCGGCGATGCTGCGTAAGATCGCGGGTGTCGGTCAAGTGGAAACGTCTGATAGTGCGGCGGGGTCGGCATCGAAAGGCCACCATTGGCGTGGCCTTGCCGATCAGAGCGGGAAAGGCGCCTGCTGCATGCCGTGTTCGTCGGCCTCCAGCGCCCAGCCCTGGCGGTCCCAGTCGCCGAGGACGATGCGCCGCGCAGGGCGGCCGTCGATCTCCAGTTCGTGGACGGCGGGGCGATGGGTATGGCCGTGGATCAGGATGCGCACGCCCTTGCCGCGCATGATCTTCTCCACTTCCGCCGGGGTAACGTCGACGATCTCGCTGGCCTTCATGCGCGTCTGCGCGCGGCTTTCCTTGCGCAGCTTGCGCGCCAGCTTGTGGCGGCTTGCCAGCGGCAGGTTGCGCAGGATGAACAGCGTCAGCGGGTTGCGCAGCCAGCGGCGCAGCTTCATATAGGCCGCGTCGAGGGTGCACAGGCTGTCGCCGTGCATCAGCAGGATTTTCTCGCCGCCCAGATCGATCAGGCTCGGGTCGCGCAGCAGGGTGCATCCGGCCTCCCGGCAGAACGCCTGGCCGATCAGGAAGTCGCGATTGCCATGCATCAGGTAGATACGCGTGCCATGGTCGGACAGTTCGCGCAGGGCACGGGCGATGGAGTGCTGGAACTCGTCCATACCATCGTCGCCGATCCAGGCTTCGAAGAAGTCGCCGAGGATATACAGCGCCTGCGCCGTGCGGGCGCGAGTGGAAAGGAAATGCAAGAACGCCCGGGTAATGTCCGGGCGTTCCGCTTCAAGATGCAGGTCCGAGATGAACAGGACGCTCATCGACTCACTCGCCGATGATTTCGGCTTTCTCGATGATCACGTCGTCGGCCGGGACGTCCTGGTGGCCGGAGCGCATGGTGGTGGCGACGGTCTTGATCTTGTTGACCACGTCCATGCCGTCCTTCACTTCACCGAACACGCAGTAGCCCCAGCCCTGCACGGTCGGTGCGCTGTGGTTGAGGAAATCGTTGTCGGCGACGTTGATGAAGAACTGCGCGCTGGCCGAGTGCGGCTCCATGGTGCGGGCCATGGCAACGGTGCCGATCTTGTTGCCGACGCCATTGTTGGCTTCGTTCTTGATCGACTTGCGGGTGCTCTTCTGCTTCATGCCCGGTTCGAAGCCGCCGCCCTGGATCATGAAGTTGTTGATCACGCGGTGGAACACGGTGTTGTCGTAGTGGCCGGCCTTAACGTACTCCTTGAAGTTGGCCACGGTTTCCGGCGCCTTGTCGTCGAACAGTTCAAGGGTGATATCGCCGAAGTTGGTCTGCAGTTTGACGGTGGTAGTCATCAGGGAAATCCGCTCTTTGGAAAAATCGAAGGCCTGTCAGGGGGTTGACAGCTTCGGCTATGATAAGCGCTTTGGTTTGGCCGGCCTACCCTGGCTGAACGACAGAATGATCAAGGACACCATGAGCAAGCCTACCGCCGATACGAAAGAAGCCACCGTTGCCGCCAACTTCCTGCGCCCCATCGTCCAGGCCGACCTGGACAGTGGCAAGCACCAGAAGATCGTCACCCGCTTCCCGCCGGAGCCCAACGGCTACCTGCATATCGGTCATGCCAAGTCCATCTGTCTGAACTTCGGCCTGGCCAAGGAGTTCGGCGGTGACTGCCACCTGCGCTTCGACGACACCAACCCGGCGAAGGAAGACCAGGAATACATCGACGCCATCGAGGCTGACGTGAAGTGGCTGGGCTTCGAGTGGGCCGGCCAGGTGCGCTACGCGTCCAACTATTTCGACCAGCTGCACGACTGGGCAGTCGACCTGATCAAGGCCGGCAAGGCCTTCGTCTGTGACCTCAACGCCGAGGAAATGCGCGCCTACCGTGGCTCGCTGACCGAGCCGGGCAAGAACAGCCCGTTCCGTGAGCGCTCGGTGGAAGAGAACCTGGACCTGTTCGCTCGCATGAAGGCCGGCGAGTTCCCGGACGGTGCCCGTTCGCTGCGCGCGAAGATCGACATGGCTTCGCCGAACATCAACCTGCGCGACCCGATCCTCTACCGTATCCGCCACGCCCATCACCACCAGACGGGCGACAAGTGGTGCATCTACCCCAGCTACGACTTCACCCATGGTCAGTCGGACGCCATCGAGGGCATCACCCACTCCATCTGCACCCTGGAGTTCGAGGATCACCGCCCGCTGTACGAGTGGTTCCTGGCCAACCTGCCGGTCCCGGCCCAGCCGCGCCAGTACGAATTCGCGCGCCTGAACCTGAACTACACCATCACCAGCAAGCGCAAGCTCAAGCAGTTGGTGGATGAGAATCACGTGAATGGCTGGGACGACCCGCGCATGTCGACCCTCTCCGGCTACCGCCGCCGCGGCTATACCCCGGCGTCGATCCGCGCCTTCTGCGACATGATCGGCGTGAACCGCGCCGGCGGCCTGGTGGACATCGGCATGCTGGAGTTCGCCATCCGTGACGACCTCGACGCCAATGCCGGCCGCGCCATGTGCGTGCTCAAGCCGTTGAAGGTGGTCATCACCAACTACCCGGAAGGCCAGGTCGAGAACCTCGAACTGCCGCGCCATCCGAAGCAGGACATGGGTGCGCGCGTGCTGCCGTTCAGCCGCGAGATCTACATCGACGCCAGCGATTTCGAGGAAGTCCCGCCGGCCGGCTACAAGCGCCTGATCCCGGGCGGCGAAGTGCGCCTGCGCGGCAGCTACGTGATTCGCGCCGACGAAGCCATCAAGGATGCCATCGGCAACATCGTCGAACTGCGCTGCAGCTACGACGAGAACACCCTGGGCAAGAACCCCGAAGGTCGCAAGGTCAAGGGCGTGATCCACTGGGTGCCGGCCGCCGAGAGCGTCGAGTGCGAAGTGCGCCTGTACGACCGCCTGTTCCGCTCCGCCAACCCGGAGAAGTCGGAAGAGGGCGGCAGCTTCCTCGACAACATCAATCCGGAATCCCTGGTGGTGCTCAAGGGCTGCCGTGCCGAGCCGTCGCTGGCCAGCGCCACCGCCGACGACCGCTTCCAGTTCGAGCGCGAGGGCTACTTCTGCGCCGACGCCAAGGATTCCAAGGCTGGCGCTCTGGTGTTCAACCGCACTGTGACCCTGCGCGATTCCTGGGGGCAGTGAGCGATGGCTGAACTGCAGATCTACAGCACGCTGTCCAAAACCAAGGACGCTTTCAAGCCGCTGGTCGGCAACCAGGTACGCATGTACGTGTGCGGCATGACCGTCTACGACTTCTGCCACATCGGCCATGCCCGCGTGATGGTCGCGTTCGACGTCATCGCCCGCTGGCTGCGTCATCGCGGCTATGACCTGACTTACGTGCGCAACATCACCGACATCGACGACAAGATCATCCGTCGCGCCCAGGAGAACGGCGAATCGTTCGAGGACCTGACCGCCCGCATGATCGCCGCGATGCACGAGGACGAGGCGCGCCTGTCGGTGCTGCGTCCGGACATCGAGCCGCGCGCCACCGGCCACATCGCCGGCATGCACGAGATGATCCAGACCCTGATCGACAAGGGCTACGCCTACGCGCCGGGCAACGGTGACGTCTACTACCGGGTCGGCAAGTTCGCCGGCTACGGCAAGCTGTCGCGCAAGAAGATCGAAGACCTGCGCATCGGTGCGCGCATCGAGGTCGACGAATCCAAGGAAGACCCGCTGGACTTCGTGCTCTGGAAAGGCGCCAAGCCGGGCGAGCCGAGCTGGGAGTCGCCCTGGGGCGCTGGTCGTCCGGGCTGGCACATCGAGTGCTCGGTGATGTCCACCTGCTGCCTGGGTGAGACCTTCGACATCCATGGCGGCGGCCCGGACCTGGTGTTCCCGCACCACGAGAACGAGATCGCCCAGAGCGAGGCTGCCACTGGCAAGCTCTACGCGGCCAGTTGGATGCACGCGGGTGCAGTGCGCGTGGACGGCGAGAAAATGTCCAAGTCTCTGGGCAACTTCTTCACCATCCGCGAAGTGCTGGAGAAGTACCACCCGGAAGTCGTGCGCTTCCTGCTGGTCTCCAGCCACTACCGCAGCCCGATCAACTATTCCGAGGACAACCTGAAGGAAGCCAAGGGCGCGCTGGAACGTTTCTACACCGCGTTGCGTGGCCTTCCGCAGGTGGCTGCTCAGGGTGGTGAGGAGTTCGTCGAGCGTTTCGGCGCAGCGATGGACGACGATTTCGGTACGCCGGAAGCGGTTGCCGTGCTGTTCGAGATGGTCCGCGAGGTCAACCGCCTGCGCGACAGTGATCTGGCGGCGGCTGCCACGCTGGCGGCTCGTGTGCGTGAGCTGGGAGCTCTGCTCGGCGTGCTGCAGATGGATGCCGACGAGTTCCTCCAGGCCGGCGCGGCCGGCAAGGTCGATGCGGCGCAGGTGGACGCGCTGATCCAGGCGCGCCTGGATGCCCGCGCGGCGAAGAACTGGGCCGAATCCGACCGCATTCGCGACGAGCTGACCGCTCTGGGCGTGGTGCTGGAAGACGGCAAGGGTGGTACCACCTGGCGTCTCGCCGAGTAATCACCGCCCGGAAATGAAAAAGGCCGCTGAATCAGCGGCCTTTTTCTTGTGCGTGTCGAACCTGTCAGGGATGCAGGTGTTCGGCAGCGTACAGGGTGTTTTCCAGCAGGCAGGCGCGGGTCATGGGGCCGACGCCGCCTGGAACCGGGGTGATCCAGCTGGCGCGCTCGGCAGCCACGTCATATTCCACGTCGCCGACCAGCTTGCCGTCTTCCTGGCGGTTGATGCCCACGTCGATGACGATGGCGCCTTCCTTGATCCACTCGCCCTTTACCAGGCCGGGTTTGCCGGCGGCAACTACCACCAGATCGGCGCGGCCGACGTGATCGGCCAGGTCGCGGGTGAAGCGGTGAGTGACGGTCACGGTGCAGCCAGCCAGCAGCAGTTCCAGTGCCATGGGGCGGCCGACGATGTTGGAAGCGCCTACGACGACGGCGTCCAGGCCGTACAGGTCGACACCGGTGCTTTGCAGCAGGGCCATGATGCCCTTCGGCGTGCACGGGCGCAGCAGCGGGATGCGCTGGGCCAGTCGGCCAACGTTGAAGGGGTGGAAGCCGTCCACGTCCTTGTCCGGGTTGATGCGCTCCAGCAGTTGGGAAGCATCGAGATGGGCGGGGAGGGGTAGCTGGACCAGAATGCCGTCGATGGCCGGATCGGCATTCAGGCGGTCGATCAATGCCAGCAGCTCTTCCTGGGTGGTGCTGGCGGGGAGGTCGTAGGCCTGGGAGATAAAACCGACCTCTTCACAGTCCTTGCGCTTGTGCGCGACATAGACCTGAGAGGCGGGGTCGCTGCCGACCAGGATCACAGCCAGGCCGGGGATGCGCAGTCCTTGCTGGCGGCGTTCGTTGACGCGTTGGGCAATCTGCTGGCGGAGGCTGGCGGCGATCGCTTTGCCGTCGATCAGTTTTGCAGTCATGTCGGGGGGATAACCATTAAGGCGGGTGAAAAGAAGGCGCGCATTTTCGCACGCTGCCTTCATAAGGCAAAGGCGGGCGCCCCCGATTTGCCGTAACTCCTTTATCTCTTTGAATTTTTTTTAAAAAAGTTGTTGACGGGGTATGGCCTCATCGATAACATGCGCCCCGCTTGCCGAGCACAGCCTGAAACACGAAAGAGGCGGTGCCAACCGATTCAGTGGTTTCACTGAGTCTGCTTAGCAAGGGTTGCCGCCACTTAAAGCGCCCGTAGCTCAGCTGGATAGAGCATCCGCCTTCTAAGCGGATGGTCGCAGGTTCGAGTCCTGCCGGGTGCGCCATGTGGCGTTCGGAACAAGCAAGTGTAATATGGTGGGCGTAGCTCAGTTGGTAGAGCACAGGATTGTGGCTCCTGGTGTCGTGGGTTCGATTCCCATCGTCCACCCCATATTCCGAAGCGCCAGGCCCAGAGCCTGGCGTTTTCGTTTCTGCGGTACCCTGCGGACGTGGTGAAATTGGTAGACACGCTGGATTTAGGTTCCAGTGGCGCAAGCTGTGAGAGTTCGAGTCTCTCCGTCCGCACCATCTTCTTTCCATAAGCTCTCGCATCCGTGAATTTCCGCAGCTTCCAGTCAGGGTGACTTCTGCATTTCTAGCTACTAGAATGCTTGCCCTTGATTCTGGGAGCCGGAAGGACCGGCTTACGTCTGTGCCACGAGGAATATCCATGCAAGTTTCCGTTGAAAGCACCTCCGCTCTTGAGCGCCGCATGACTGTTGGCGTGCCGGCCGAGCGTATCGAGACCGAAGTCAACAAGCGTCTGCAGCAGACCGCTCGTCGCGCCAAGGTTCCTGGCTTCCGTCCCGGCAAGGTGCCGATGAGCGTGATCCGTCAGCGCTACGAAGCCGCCGCTCGTCAGGAAGCCCTCGGTGACCTGATCCAGGAAACCTTCTACGAAGCCGTGGTCGAGCAGAAGCTGAACCCGGCTGGCGCTCCGTCCGTCGAGCCGAAAGTGTTCGAGAAGGAGAAGGGCCTCGAGTACATCGCTACCTTCGAAGTCTTCCCTGAATTCCAGGTTGCCGGTTTCGACGGCATCAAGGTCGAGCGCCTGCAGGCCGACGTGGCCGATGCCGATCTCGACAACATGCTGGAAATCCTGCGCAAGCAGAACACCCGCTTCGAAGCCGTTGACCGCGCCGCTCAGAACGACGACCAGGTGAACATCGACTTCGTCGGCAAGATCGACGGCGAAGCCTTCGCTGGCGGCTCTGCCAAGGGCACCCTGCTGGTACTGGGCTCCGGCCGCATGATCCCGGGCTTCGAAGAAGGCCTGGTCGGCGCCAAGGCCGGTGAAGAGCGCGTTCTGAACGTGACCTTCCCCGAGGACTACCAGAACCTGGACCTGGCCGGCAAAGCTGCCGAGTTCACCGCTACCGTCAACAGCGTCGCCGAGCCGAAGCTGCCGGAACTGAACGAAGAGTTCTTCGCTCTGTTCGGCGTGAAGGAAAGCACTCTGGAAGGCTTCCGCACCGAAGTTCGCAAGAACATGGAGCGTGAGCTGCGTCAGGCCATCAAGTCCAAGGTGAAGAACCAGGTGATGGAAGGTCTGGTCGAGACCAATCCGATCGAAGTTCCGAAAGCCCTGATCGGCAACGAAGTCAATCGTCTGCGCGTGCAGGCTGTCCAGCAGTTCGGTGGCAACATCAAGCCCGACCAACTGCCGGCCGAGCTGTTCGAAGAGCAGGCCAAGCGTCGCGTTGTGCTGGGTCTGATCGTCGCCGAGCTGGTCAAGCAGCACGAACTGAAGGCTGACGAAGCCCGCGTTCGCGAAATGATCGAAGAAATGGCTTCGGCTTACCAGGAGCCGGAACAAGTTGTTGCCTGGTACTACAAGAACGACCAGCAACTGAACGAAGTGCGTTCGGTTGTACTGGAAGAACAAGTTGTAGATACTGTCCTGCAGAAGGCCAATGTGACCGACAAGCAGGTATCCTACGAAGACGCGGTCAAGCCTGCAGAAGCTCCGCAAGCGGCCTGATCCAGCGCTTCGTTCGATTGTCACAAGCCAGCCTTCGGGCTGGCTTGTGCGTCTATAGAGACATGACTTTTTATTAGGGAGTGATCGTCGGACATGCATAATCCTTATATGCCGCAAGTTCCGAACATTCAGGCCGCTGGTGGTCTGGTGCCGATGGTGGTGGAGCAGTCCGCCCGCGGTGAGCGTTCCTACGACATCTATTCGCGCCTGCTGAAGGAGCGGATCATCTTCCTGGTCGGCCAGGTCGAGGACTACATGGCCAACCTCGTGGTGGCCCAGCTGCTGTTCCTCGAGGCCGAGAACCCGGACAAGGACATCCACCTCTACATCAACTCCCCGGGTGGCTCCGTGACTGCTGGCATGTCGATCTACGACACCATGCAGTTCATCAAGCCTGACGTGTCCACCATCTGCGTGGGTCAGGCGTGCAGCATGGGCGCCCTGTTGCTGGCTGGCGGCGCCGCTGGCAAGCGCTACTGCCTGCCGCATTCGCGGATGATGATCCACCAGCCGCTGGGCGGCTTCCAGGGCCAGGCCTCGGACATCGAGATCCATGCCAAGGAAATCCTTTTCATCAAGGAACGCCTGAACCAGGTGCTGGCGCATCACACCGGCCAGCCGCTGGACGTCATCGCCCGCGATACTGACCGTGACCGCTTCATGAGTGGTGACGATGCTGTCAAGTACGGTCTGATCGATCAGGTCTTCACTCAGCGTCCTTCTGCCGCCTGAGTCTCTCCGCTGTACCGCGGCCGGTAATCCGGCCGCTCGCGGGCTTGAAAATGCCTGCGAATGCCTTCATCTTGTCCTTCACGTATATCCCCGATTGGAACGATCGAATGACTGACACCCGCAACGGCGAGGACAACGGCAAGCTGCTGTATTGCTCCTTCTGCGGCAAGAGCCAGCACGAAGTGCGCAAGTTGATTGCCGGCCCCTCGGTCTTTATCTGCGACGAGTGCGTCGACCTGTGCAATGACATCATCCGTGAGGAGGTGCAGGAAGCACAGGCAGAGAGCAGTGCGCACAAGCTTCCGGCGCCGAAAGAGATCCGCACCATCCTCGATCAGTACGTGATCGGCCAGGAACGTGCCAAGAAAACCCTGGCAGTAGCGGTGTACAACCACTACAAGCGCCTGAATCAGCGCGAGCGCAAGGATGACGTCGAGCTGGGCAAGAGCAACATCCTGCTGATCGGGCCCACCGGCTCGGGCAAGACCCTGCTCGCCGAGACCCTGGCGCGCCTGCTCAATGTTCCCTTCACCATCGCCGATGCCACCACCCTCACCGAGGCTGGCTACGTGGGCGAGGACGTCGAGAACATCATCCAGAAGCTGCTGCAGAAGTGCGATTACGATGTCGAGAAAGCCCAGATGGGCATCGTCTATATCGACGAAATCGACAAGATCTCGCGCAAATCTGACAACCCGTCGATCACCCGCGACGTGTCCGGCGAAGGCGTTCAGCAGGCACTGCTGAAGCTGATCGAAGGCACTGTGGCTTCCGTACCGCCGCAGGGCGGCCGCAAGCATCCGCAACAGGAATTCCTGCAGGTCGACACCCGCAACATCCTGTTCATCTGCGGTGGCGCGTTCGCTGGCCTGGAAAAGGTCATCCAGAACCGTTCCACCAAGGGTGGCATCGGCTTCAATGCCGAAGTTCGCAGCCAGGAAGCGGGCAAGAAGGTCGGCGAGGCGCTGCGAGAGGTCGAGCCGGAAGATCTGGTGAAATTCGGTCTGATCCCCGAATTCGTCGGTCGCCTGCCGATCATCGCGACTCTCGACGAGCTGGACGAACCTGCACTGATGCAGATTCTGACCGAGCCGAAGAACGCGCTGACCAAGCAGTACGCAAAGCTCTTCGAAATGGAAGGCGTGGACCTCGAGTTCCGCCCGGACGCGCTCAAGGCTGTTGCCCGTCGCGCGCTGGAGCGCAAGACCGGTGCCCGTGGCCTGCGTTCGATCCTCGAAGGCATACTGCTCGACACCATGTACGAGATCCCCTCGCAGAACGACGTGAGCAAGGTGGTCATCGACGAAAGTGTCATCGAAGGTACCTCCCAGCCGCTGCTGATCTACGAGAACAGCGAGCAGCCGGCCAAGGCTGCACCTGACGCCTGAAACCAGAAGGGGCCCTAGGGCCCCTTTTTTCTTCCCATCTACCGCGCTTGTTTTTTCCCAGCCCTAACCCCATCTTAGGCCGAAGGGTCCAATCCCATCGTTTTGGCCAAGTGCCGCTGTAGAGCCGAATATCATGAAAACACTCGTCGAGTTGCCCCTGCTGCCCCTGCGTGACGTAGTGGTGTATCCGCACATGGTCATCCCGCTGTTCGTGGGACGTGAGAAATCCATCGAGGCCCTCGAGGCCGCCATGACCAGTGACAAGCAGATCCTGTTGCTGGCGCAGAAGAATCCGGCCGACGATGATCCCGGTGCGGAAGGCCTGTACCGCATGGGTACCGTGGCCACCGTCCTGCAACTGCTGAAGCTGCCCGATGGCACTGTCAAAGTGTTGGTCGAAGGCGAGCAGCGCGGCCAGGTAGAGCGTTTCATCGACGAGGAAGCTTACTGCCGCGCCGAAGTTTCGATCATTGACGAGGCTTCCGTCGGCGAGCGTGAGTCCGAGGTCTTCACTCGCAGCCTGCTCAGCCAGTTCGAGCAGTATGTACAGTTGGGCAAGAAAGTCCCCGCCGAAGTCCTGTCCTCGCTCAACAGCATCGACGAGCCCGGCCGCCTGGTGGATACCATGGCTGCCCACATGGCGCTGAAGATCGAGCAGAAGCAGGAGATCCTCGAGATCACCGAACTGTCTGCCCGCGTCGAGCACGTGCTGGCCATGCTGGATGCCGAAATCGACCTGCTGCAGGTCGAGAAGCGCATCCGTGGCCGCGTGAAGAAGCAGATGGAGCGTAGCCAGCGTGAGTACTACCTCAACGAGCAGATGAAGGCCATCCAGAAAGAACTGGGTGATATCGACGAGGGCCACAACGAAGTCGAGGAGCTGAAGAAGCGCATCGACGCCGCTGGCCTGACCAAGGAAGCCCTGGCCAAGGCCACTGCCGAGCTGAACAAGCTCAAGCAGATGTCGCCGATGTCCGCCGAGGCGACCGTGGTGCGCTCCTACATCGACTGGCTGGTCAACGTGCCGTGGAAGGCCGAGAGCAAGGTGCGCCACGACCTGGACAAGGCCGAGGACATCCTCGATGCGGACCACTACGGTCTGGAAGAGGTCAAGGAGCGCATCCTTGAGTACCTCGCCGTGCAGAAGCGCGTGAAGAAGCTCAAGGGCCCGGTGCTCTGCCTGGTTGGCCCGCCCGGCGTAGGCAAGACCTCGCTGGCCGAGTCCATCGCCCGCGCGACCAACCGCAAGTTCGTGCGCATGGCGCTGGGCGGCGTGCGTGACGAGGCCGAGATTCGCGGTCACCGTCGTACCTACATTGGTTCCATGCCCGGTCGTCTGATCCAGAAGATGACCAAGGTCGGCGTGCGCAACCCGCTGTTCCTGCTGGACGAGATCGACAAGATGGGTAGCGACATGCGTGGCGACCCCGCCTCGGCGCTGCTGGAGGTGCTCGATCCGGAGCAGAATCACAACTTCAACGACCACTACCTCGAAGTCGACTACGACCTCTCCGACGTGATGTTCCTCTGCACGGCGAACTCCATGAACATTCCGGCACCGCTGCTGGACCGCATGGAAGTCATCCGTCTGCCGGGCTACACCGAAGACGAGAAGATCAACATCGCTTCGAAATATCTTGTGCCGAAACAGACTGCGGCCAATGGTCTCAAGAAGGGCGAGCTGGTCTTCGAGGAAGCGGCTACCCGTGACATCATCCGCTATTACACCCGCGAAGCCGGTGTGCGGAGCCTGGAGCGCCAGATTGCCAAGGTCTGCCGCAAGGCGGTCAAGGATGGCGGCAAGTCCAAGCGCATCGACGCAGTGGTGACTCCGGATTCGCTGGAGAACTACCTGGGTGTGCGCAAGTTCCGCTACGGCCTGGCCGAGCAACAGGACCAGATCGGCCAGGTTACCGGCCTCGCCTGGACCCAGGTGGGCGGCGAACTGCTGACTATCGAATCAGCCATGGTTCCCGGCAAGGGCGCACTGATCAAGACCGGCTCGCTGGGCGATGTCATGGCAGAGTCCATTACCGCCGCGCTGACTGTGGTTCGTAGCCGTTCGAAGAGCCTGGGCATCGCTGCGGACTTCCATGAGAAGCACGATATCCACATCCATGTGCCGGAAGGCGCGACGCCCAAGGACGGCCCTAGCGCGGGCATTGGCATGTGCACGGCGCTGGTCTCGGCGATCACCCAGATTCCCGTTCGCGCCGACGTTGCCATGACCGGCGAGATCACCCTGCGGGGTCAGGTGCTGGCCATTGGTGGCCTGAAGGAAAAACTTCTGGCTGCACACCGGGGTGGAATCAAGACTGTGATCATTCCCGAGGAAAACGTACGAGATCTTAGGGAAATTCCGGATAATATTAAGGCCGATCTCGTTATTAAACCGGTTAAATGGATTGACGAGGTCCTGCAAATTGCGCTGCAATACGCCCCGGAGCCCTTGCCCGATGCGGCTCCCGAGATGGTTGCAAAGGATGAGAAGCGCGAGTCTGATTCCAAGGAGCGAATCAGCACGCATTAGTTGGGGGGCTTTCTTGACACTGTTTTTGAGCCCTTGTTATAAAGCGGCACTTGCTTTGTCAGTTGGCAAACCAGCACCTGCTTTTGCTTACACCTAACACATAGAAACATACTCAACAGAAATAAGGGGACTTAGAGTGAACAAGTCGGAACTGATCGATGCTATCGCCGCATCTGCTGATATCCCGAAAGCTGTTGCCGGTCGCGCTCTGGACGCGGTGATCGAGTCCGTAACTGGCGCCCTGAAGGCTGGTGACTCCGTCGTACTGGTCGGCTTCGGCACCTTCGCTGTCAAAGAGCGTGCTGCTCGCACTGGCCGCAACCCGCAAACCGGCAAGCCGATCAAGATCGCTGCTGCTAAGATCCCGGGCTTCAAGGCCGGTAAAGCCCTCAAGGACGCTGTCAACTAAGCGTCTTTTTGGACTTGACCTGGACCGGTTCAACCTTGGTTGGATCGGTCACGGAGCGATGACCCGGCTGGCGTAGGTCGGTTGGAATCATCAGGGGTCACGGGCTCAATGCCCGCAAGCTCCACCAGTTACGAGAAGGCGCATCCTCGGATGCGCCTTTCTTATATCCGCTTTTTTTTCCACGCCGCGCCGCCATTGACGGTGGGCCGTGGCCGCGTCGGGGGCCGCATGCTGCAAAACATCAGGGACAATTCCCAAGGCTGGATCACCAAGACCATCCTGGGCGTGATCGTTGTCCTCATGGCTTTGACCGGGTTCGATCAGATCATTCGCGCAACCCACCACGAGAACGTCGCTGCTCAGGTCAACGGTGAAGACATTGGTCTGCCGGAACTGCAGCAGGCTGCAGACATGCAGCGTCGCCAGCTGATGCAGCGCCTGGGCAAGGACTTCGATTCGTCCATGCTCGACGACAAGCTGCTCAAGGAATCCGCGCTGAAGTCGCTCATCGAGCGCAAGCTGGTCCTGCAGGCCGCCCAGAACGACAAGTTCGCCTTCTCCCAGCAGGCGCTGGATCAGATGATTCTGTCGACTCCTGAATTCCAGGTGGACGGCAAATTCAGCGCCGACCGCTTCGATCAGGTCATCCGCCAGATGGGCTACGACCGCATGCAGTTCCGCCGTATGTTCGGTGAGGAAATGCTGATCGGTCAGCTGCGCGCCGGCATCGCCGGCACCGGCTTCGTCACCGACGATGAGCTGAATGCCTTCGCTCGCCTGGAGAAGCAGACGCGCGATTTCGCCACCCTGACCCTCAAGGCCGATCCGGCCAAGAGCAAGGTCGAGGACAGCGAGATCAAGGCGTACTACGACGCCCACAGCGCCGAATTCATGACGCCTGAGCAGGTCACCATCGACTACGTCGAGCTGAAGAAGTCCGCTTTCTTCGATCAGGTCGAGGTGAAGAAGGAAGACCTGGATGCCCTTTATCAGAAGGAAATCGCCGGCCTGGCCGAGCAGCGCGATGCCGCGCACATTCTGATCGAGGTCAACGACAAGCAGAACGACCAGCAGGCCAAGGCCAAGATCGATGAGATCAAGGCGCGCCTGGACAAGGGCGAAGACTTCGCCAAGCTGGCCAAGGAGCTGTCCAACGACACCGGCTCCGCCGCCAACGGTGGTGACCTCGGCTTCGCCGGTCGTGGCGTGTATGACCCGGCCTTCGAAGAGTCGCTGTATGCGCTGAAGAAGGGCGAAGTCTCTGCTCCGGTGAAGACTTCCTACGGCTGGCACCTGATCAAGTTGCTGGGCGTCGAAGCGCCGGAGGTTCCGACCTTCGACAGCCTGAAGGCCAAGCTGGAGCATGAAGCCAAGACCCAACTGGTCGAGCAGCGCTTCGTCGACGCTACCAAGCAGCTGGAAAGCTCCGCCTACGAGGCCTCCGATCTGGCTCAGCCGGCTCAGGACATGGGCCTGAAGGTGCAGACCAGCAAGCCGTTCGGCAAGGAAGGCGGTGAGGGCGTGACTGCCAATCGTCAGGTCATCCAGTCCGCGTTCAGCCCGGAAGTGCTGGAGGAGGGTGCCAACAGCGGCGCCATCGAACTGGATCCGGACACCGTCGTCGTGCTGCGCGTGAAGGAGCACCACAAGCCGCAACAGGAAACCCTGGAGCAGGTGAGTGCCAGCATCCTCAAGCGTCTGCAGGTCGAGCACGCGGCCGCCGATGCCAAGACTCGCGGCGAAGCCCTGCTGGCTGGCCTGCGTGATGGCAAGATCGCGCCGAACCAGGCCCAGGAAGGTCAGCAGTGGAAGGTCGTGGAAGCTGCCGCCCGTGGTCAGGAAGGTGTCGATCCGGTCGTGCTGCAGAGCGTGTTCCGCATGGCCCGACCGGAAGGTGCCGACAAGCCCAGCTTGGGTGGTGTCGCGCTGCAGAATGGCGACTTCGTGCTGGTCAAGCTCAGCGGTGTGAGCGAGCCGGAAGCCAAGCCGACCGAGGAAGAGAAGGCGATGTACCAGCGCTTCCTCGCCTCGCGTAGCGGCCAGGATGATTTCTCTGCCTTCCGCCGTTACTTGCAGGATCAGGCGAAAGTCGAGAAATTCGACGAAGCCAAGAAGTAAGAGACCGGGGCCGCGCAAGCGGCCCTCGTTTTATCCGGTAAAAGAAAAAGGCCGCATTCGCGGCCTTTTTCTTTGCCTGGAGCAAAGCCTCAGTCGTCGCTGAGCGGACCCATCGCCGTGGTGTTGAAGCCACCATCGACGTAGAGGATCTCGCCGCTGATGCCGCTGGCCAGGTCCGAGCAGAGGAAGGCGCCGGCGTTGCCGACTTCCTCGATGGTCACGTTGCGCCTTAGCGGTGTCTGGCGCTCGTTGGCGGTGAGCATCTTGCGAAAGCTCTTGATGCCTGAGGCGGCGAGCGTACGAATGGGGCCAGCGGAGATGGCATTGACCCGAGTGCCCTCCGGGCCGAGGCTGCCGGCCAGGTAGCGCACGCCGGCTTCCAGGCTGGCCTTGGCCATGCCCATGACGTTGTAGTTGGGCAGCGTACGCTCGGCGCCCAGGTAGGAGAGGGTCAGCAGGCTGCCGTTGCGGCCCTGCATCAGCTCGCGGCCAGCCCTGGCCAGGGCGACGAAGCTGTAGGCACTGATGTCGTGGGCGATGCGAAAGCCCTCGCGGGTGGTGACTTCGGTGAAGTCGCCGTCCAACTGGTCGCCCGGCGCGAAACCCACCGAGTGGACGATGCAGTCCAGGCCGTCCCAGTGCTTCGCCAGCGCGGCGAATACGGCCTCGATGTCCGTGTCGCTGGCGACGTCGCAAGGGAAGCACAGCTCGGCCCGCGAGCCCCAGCCGGCGGCGAATTCCTCTACGCGGCCCTTGAGCTTGTCGTTCTGGTAGGTGAAGGCCAGTTCGGCGCCTTCGCGATGCATCGCCGCGGCGATTCCGGAGGCGATGGACAGCTTGCTGGCGACGCCGACGATCAGTACCCGCTTACCGCTGAGAAATCCCATGCTCGTTGCTTCCTTTTCTGCTGCTGGCTCAGGCTTGCGTGGGCACCATGAAGGCAGCTTCCAGCAGCTGTTGGGTGTACGCATGCTGTGGCGCGGCGAAGACGTCCTCGGCCATGCCCTGTTCGACCACCTTGCCGTGGCGGATCACCATCAACTGGTGGCTGAGGGCTTTCACCACCGCCAGGTCGTGGCTGATGAACAGATAGGTCAGGTTGTACTTGGCCTGCAGGCCGCGCAGCAACTCGACCACCTGGCGCTGCACGGTGCGGTCCAGGGCCGAGGTTGGTTCGTCCAGCAGGATCAATGCCGGCTTGAGCACCAGTGCGCGGGCGATGGCGATGCGCTGTCTCTGGCCCCCGGAGAACTCGTGGGGGTAGCGGTGGCGGGTATCAGGGTCGAGCCCGACTTCCCTGAGCGCCTCGATGATCGCCTGTTCGCGCTCCTCGGCTGTGCCCATGCCATGGATATCCAGGCCCTCGCCGACGATCTGGCCTACCGACATGCGCGGGCTGAGACTGCCGAACGGGTCCTGGAAGACTACCTGCATCTCGCGGCGCAGGGGCCTGACTTCCGCCTGGTTCATGCCTTCGATGGCCTGGCCTTCGAAGCGGATGCCGCCCTGGCTGTTGATCAGGCGCAGGATGGCCAGGCCAAGGGTCGACTTGCCGGAGCCGCTTTCGCCGACGATGCCCAGAGTCTGGCCACGCGGCAGGCTGAAGCCGATGCCGTCCACGGCCTTGACGTGATCGACGGTCTTGCGGAACACGCCTTTCTTGATCGGGAACCACACGCGCAGATCGTTGACCTCCAGCAAGGGCGCTCCTGGCTCGTTCTGTGCGGGGGTACCACTGGGCTCGGCTCCGAGCAATTCGCGCGTGTAGGGGTGCTGGGGGGCCTCGAAGAGGGCTTCGCAATCGGCCTGCTCGACGATGCAGCCGCGTTTCATCACGCAGACGCGATGGGCGATGCGCCGCACCAGGTTGAGGTCGTGGGTGATCAGCAGCATGGCCATGCCCAGGCGCTGCTGCAGTTCGCGCAGCAGGTCGAGGATCTTCAGCTGCACGGTGACGTCCAGCGCCGTGGTCGGTTCGTCGGCGATCAGCAGTTCCGGTTCGCAGGCCAGGGCCATGGCAATCATCACCCGTTGCCGCTGGCCGCCGGAAAGCTCGTGCGGGTAGGCCTTGAGGCGGCTGGCCGGGTTGGGGATGCCCACCAGCTCCAGCAACTCCAGCGTGCGCGCGCGCGCCTGGGCGCCGTTCATGCCCTTGTGCAGCGCCAATACTTCACCGATCTGCTTCTCGATGCTGTGCAGCGGGTTCAGCGAGGTCATGGGTTCCTGGAACACCATGGCGATGCGGTTGCCGCGGATGCCGCGCAGCTTGCGCTCGGGCAGCTTGAGCAGGTCCTTGCCGGCGTAGTGGATGCTGCCAGAAGGATGACTGGCAGTGGGGTAGGGCAGCAGGCGCAGGATGGAGTGCGCGGTCACCGATTTGCCGGAGCCGCTTTCGCCCACCAGTGCCAGGGTCTCGCCCTTGCGGATGTCGAAGCTGATGTGTTCCACCGCGCGCACCTGTTCGTCGCCGCAGAGGAAATCGACGGATAGGTCGCGGACTTCGATGAGGTTCTCGTTCTGGCTCATGTCACTTCCTCGGGTCGAAGGCGTCGCGGGCGGCTTCGCCGATGAACACCAGCAGGCTCAGCATCACGGCCAGTACCACGAAGGCGGTGATGCCCAGCCAGGGCGCCTGCAGGTTGGACTTGCCCTGGGCGACCAGTTCACCCAGCGACGGAGCGCCGGCGGGCAGGCCGAAGCCGAGGAAGTCCAGGGAGGTCAGGGTGCCGATCGCGCCGGTGAGGATGAAGGGCATGAAGGTCAGGGTGGAGATCATCGCGTTGGGCAGGATGTGGCGGAACATGATTGCGCCGTTGCGCATGCCCAGGGCGCGCGCCGCGCGCACGTATTCCAGGTTGCGGCCACGGAGGAATTCGGCGCGCACCACGTCCACCAGGCTCATCCAGGAGAACAGCAGCATGATTCCCAGTAGCCACCAGAAGCTCGGCTGGACGAAGCTGGCGAGGATGATCAGCAGGTAGAGCACCGGCAGGCCCGACCAGATTTCCAGGAAGCGCTGGCCGAGCAGGTCGATCCAGCCACCGTAGAAGCCTTGTAGCGCGCCCACGGCGACGCCGACGATGGAGCTGAGCACCGTGAGGATCAGGGCGAACAGGACCGACACACGGAAGCCGTAGATCACCCGCGCCATCACGTCGCGCGCCTGGTCGTCGGTGCCCAGCCAGTTCTCCGCGGTGGGCGCGGAAGGCGCCGGTACCCGCAGGTCATAGTTGATGGTGTCGTAGCTGTAGGCGATTGGCGGCCAGAGGATCCAGCCGTCCTTCTGCGCGATCTGCTCGCGCATGTACGGGCTCTTGTAGTTGGCCTCCATGGGGAACTCGCCGCCGAAGGCGGTTTCCGGATAGCGCTTGACCACCGGGAAGTACCACTGGCCGTCGTAGTGGATCGCCAGGGGCTTGTCGTTGGCGATCAGCTCGGCGCCCAGGCTGAGGATGAACAGCGTGAGGAACAGCCAGAGCGACCACCAGCCACGC
This sequence comes from Pseudomonas sp. GD03903, assembly GCF_029840045.1. NCBI lineage: Bacteria > Pseudomonadati > Pseudomonadota > Gammaproteobacteria > Pseudomonadales > Pseudomonadaceae > Pseudomonas > Pseudomonas sp. GD03903. The sequence continues at coordinate 182,635 of NZ_JAOCBT010000007.1, forward strand.
TTGTTGGCCTTGAAGCGCGCCCAGCGGCGCAGATTGATGGGAGACAGGCGCATCGGATTACTCCCGGTTCTCGAAGTCGATGCGCGGATCGACCAGCGTGTAGAGGACGTCGCTGACCAGCTTCATGATCAGGCCGAACAGGGTGAAGATGAACAGCGTGCCGAACACTACCGGGTAGTCGCGGTTCAGCGCCGCCTCGAAGCTGAGCAGGCCCAGGCCGTCGAGGGAGAAGATCACCTCGATCAGCAGCGAGCCGGTGAAGAAGATGCCCAGCAGGGCCGAGGGCAGGCCGGCGATGATCAGCAGCATGGCGTTGCGGAACACGTGGCCGTAGAGCACGCGGCGTTCGGTCAGGCCCTTGGCGCGGGCGGTGACCACGTACTGCTTGCCGATTTCGTCGAGGAAGCTGTTCTTGGTCAGCAGGGTGATGGTGGCGAAGTTGCCGATCACCAGGGCGGTGATGGGCAGCGCCAGGTGCCAGAAGTAGTCGCGGACCTTGCCGGCCCAGGTCAGTTCGTCGAAGTTGTTGGAGGTCAGTCCTCGTAACGGGAACCAGTCCCAGTAGCTGCCGCCGGCGAACAGCACCACCAGCAGGATGGCGAAGAGGAAAGCGGGAATCGCGTAGCCGACGATGATCGCCGAGCTGGTCCAGACGTCGAAATGGCTGCCGTGGCGAACCGCCTTGGCGATGCCCAGCGGGATCGACACCAGGTACATGATCAGCGTGCTCCACAGCCCCAGGGAGATGGAGACCGGCAGCTTCTCGACGATCAGGTCGGTGACCTTGGCGTCGCGAAAGAAGCTCTGGCCGAAGTCCAGGTGCACGTAGTTCTTCAGCATGATCCAGAAGCGTTCGGGCGCCGGCTTGTCGAAGCCGTACATCTTCTCGATTTCCTTCACCAGCTCCGGGTCCAGGCCCTGGGCGCCGCGGTAGTGCGTGCCAGCGGAGGCGACTTCACCGCCGCCGCCGGAGATGCGCCCGGTGGCGCCGCCGCTGGCGGCATCGAAACCTTCCAGCTTGGCGATCATCTGTTCCACCGGGCCGCCGGGGGCGGCCTGGATGATGATGAAGTTGATCAGCAGAATGCCGAACAGGGTGGGGATGATCAGCAGCAGGCGCCGCAGGATGTAGGCAAGCATCACTCGGCCCCTTGGGCGACGGTACCGTCAGCGGGGGAGGCGTTCGCGGCCTTGGCATCCGTCCTGGTGGGGATGGCCTTGTCGCGGGCCTGCCACCAGGTTTGCAGGGCGTAGCTGTAGGGCGGCAGCTTTTCCGGGTGGGCGATGCGGTTCCAGTAGGCGATGCGCCAGTTGCCGAGGTACCAGTTGGGCACCACGTAGTGGCCCCAGAGCAGCGCGCGGTCGAGTGCGCGGGCGTGGCGCACCAGGCTTTCGCGGGAGCCGGCGTTGATCAGGCCTTCGACCAGGGCGTCGATGCCCGGGTCGCGCAAGCCGATGAAGTTGCGGCTGCCGGGCTTGTCGGCGCTGCTGGAGTGCCAGAACTCGCGCTGCTCATTGCCCGGCGAACTGGACTGCGGCCAGCTGCTGACGATCATGTCGTAGTCCCGCGAGCGCAGGCGATTGATGTACTGCGAGACGTCGACGCGGCGCAGCTGCATGTCGATGCCCAGCTCGGCAAGGTTGCGCTTGAAGGGCAGCAGCACGCGCTCGAAGTCGGCCTGGGCGAGCATGAACTCGAAGCTCAGCTGCTTGCCGTCAGGGCCGACCATCTTGTCGTTCTCGATCTTGTAGCCGGCCTCCAGCAGCAGTTGGTAGGCCTTGCGCTTCTGCTCGCGGATGATGCCGCTGCCGTCGCTGGTGGGCGGCACGTAGACCTGGGTGAAGACCTGCGGCGGCAGCTTGTCGCGCAGCGGCTCGAGAATCTTCAGCTCCTCGGCATCAGGCAGCTCCTTGGCAGCCATCTCCGAGTTCTCGAAGTAGCTGCCGTCGCGCAGGTAGGAGCCGAAGAACAACTGTTTGTTGGTCCACTCGAAGTCGAACAGGTTGGTGATCGCTTCGCGCACGCGCGGGTCCTGGAACACCGGGCGGCGGATGTTGAAGGCGTAGGCCTGCATGCCCCACGGGTTACCGTTCACCGGTTCCTCGCGGACGATGCGGCCGTCGCGCACGGCAGGCGAGTCGTAGGCAGTCGCCCAGTTCTTCGCGATGCGCTCGTCGTTGAAGTCGAATTGGCCGGCCTTGAAGGCCTCCAGGGCGACGGTGAGGTCTCGGTAGGACTCCACCACCACCGCGTCGAAGTTGTTGAAGCCGCGGTTCACCGGCAGCTTGTCGCCCCACCAGTCCTTGACCTTCTCGTAGCGGATCGAGCGTCCCGCCTCGACCTTGGCGATACGGTAAGGACCGCTGCCCAGCGGCGGCTCCATGTTGGTCTTGTTGAAGTCGCGGCTGGCCCACCAGTGCTTGGGCAGGATCGACAGCTGGCCAAGGATCAGCGGCAACTCGCGGTTGTCGCCGTGCTTGAAGTCGAAGCGCACGCGCAGCTTGTCCTCGGCCACCACCTTGTCGACGTCCGCGTAGTAGTTGCGGTACATCGGGTCGCCGTCCTTCATCAGCGTCTCGAAGGTGAACACCACGTCTTCGGCGGTGACCGGCGTGCCGTCCTGGAAGCGCGCCTCGGGGCGCAGGTAGTAGCGGACGAAACGATGTTCCGGGTCCTTCTCGATCTTCTCGGCGAGCAGGCCGTATTCGGTGAAGGGCTCGTCGAGGGAGTGGAAGGTGAGGGTGTCGTAGATCAGGTTGATCTGCGGGGCGGAGTTGCCCTTGGCGATGAAGGGGTTGAGGCTGTCGAAACCGCCGAAGTCGGAGAGGCGCAGTGTGCCGCCCTTGGGCGCATCGGGATTGACGAAGTCGAAGTGCTTGAAGTTCGCCGGGTACTTCGGCGCTTCGTCATACAGAGTGATGGCGTGCTGCGGCGCGGCCTGCGCACTGCCCAGCAGTCCCAGCAGCAGACCGGCGCAGAGCGCGGCACGGCGGGGGCTTTTCATAGGGTTTTCTCCTGGTCTTTTTGCCACCACGCACGCAGACCCAGCGTATAGGGCGGCGTGGTGACGAAGGCGAAGCGGTTACGGTACGCCAGCCGGTGTTTGTTCAGGTACCAGTTGGGAATGCTGTAGTGCTGCCACAGCAGTACCCGGTCCAGGGCGCGTGCCGCTGCTTCCTGCTGGTCGCGGTTGGTGGCGCCGAGGAGTTTCTCGAGCATCGCGTCGACCACCGGGTTGGCGATGCCCGCGTAGTTCTTGCTGCCCTTCACCGCCACCTGGCTGGAGTGGAAGTACTGCCATTGTTCGAGGCCGGGGCTCAGGGTCTGGGGCAAGGTCATCAGAATCATGTCGTAGTCGAACTGGTCCAGACGCTGTTTGTACTGGGCCCGGTCCACGGTGCGCAAGCTCGCATCGATACCGATGCTGGCGAGGTTCTCGCGGTACGGCTGGAGAATACGTTCCAGGCTGGGGTTGACCAGCAGAATCTCGAAGCGCAGTTGCTTGCCGTTGGCGTCCAGCAGGCGGTCGCCTGAGAGCTTCCAGCCGGCGTCGGCCAATAGACCCAAAGCGTGGCGCAGGGTTTCCCGCGGGATGCCGACGCCCTTGGTCACCGGGACGGTGAAGGGGCGCTTGAACAGCGCTTCGGGCAGCTGTGAACGATACGGCGAGAGCAGCAGCCACTCCTGGCCCTGCGGTACACCGGTGGCCGCAAGGGTGCTGTTGGGGTAATAGCTGCTGGCGCGCACGTAGGCATCGTTGAACAGCGCACGATTGGTCCACTCGAAGTCGAACATCATCCCCAGCGCCTCGCGCAGGCGGCGATCGGCGAAGGTCGCTCGGCGGGTGTTGAGGAACAGCGCCTGGGTCTGGGTGGGGATCTGGTGGGGGATTTCCACCTTCACCACGTCGCCGCGGCGAACGGCCGGGAAGCGATAGTTGCTGCGCCAGTTCTTCGCCTGGTGCTCGATGTAGATGTCGAACTCGCCGGCCTTGAAGGCCTCGAAGGCGATACCGGCGTCGCGGTAGAAGTCCACCTCGACGCGGTCGAAATTGTACTTGCCGCGATTCACTGGCAGGTCCTTGCCCCACCAGTCCCTGACCCGCTCGAACACCAGGCGGCGCCCCGGCACTACTTCGGTGATGCGGTATGGGCCACTGCCCAGGGGCGGCTCGAAGGTGGTGGCCTGGAAATCGCGGCCTTTCCAGTAGTGTTGCGGCAGCACCGGCATCTCGCCCAGGCGCAGGATCAGCAGCGGGTTGTCGTGGCGCTTGAAGACGAAGCGAATGCTCTGCGGCGAGAGGATGTCGACCCGCTGCACGTCCTGCAGGTTGGTGCGGTACATCGGATGCCCATGGTGCAGCAGCGTGCGATAGGAGAAGGCGACGTCATAGGCGGTGATCGGCCTGCCATCATGGAAGCGTGCTTCCGGGCGCAGGTTGAATACCACCCAGCTGCGGTCCTCGGCGTACTCCACGCTGCGCGCGATCAGGCCGTAGCTGGAGGCCGGTTCGTCTCCGGAAGGGTCATACAGGCCGGTGCCGACCATCAGCGGCTCGTTCAGCTCGCTGATGCCGTACTGCAGGAAGTCCGCGGTGCTGATCGGCGGGCTGCCCTTGAAGGTGTAGGGGTTGAGGGTGTCGAAGGTACCCATGCCCATCAGCCGCAACAGGCCGCCCTTGGGGGCCTTGGGGTTGACCCAGTCGAAGTGGTCGAAGCTGGACGGGTACTTGAGGTCGCCGAACTGGGCGTAGCCGTGGCTCTCGGTGATCTGGGCGGAGGCGGGGAGGCCCAGGAAGAGTCCCAGGAGCAGGAGAGACAAGCGACGCATCAGGCGTAGGATCCGATCCCGGCTGGCTGAAGGGGTTAGCGTCGTACAGTAGCAGCTTGTCCCTGCTGCCAGAAGTCATGCGGCCGGGGCAGTGCGCCCCGGTGCAAGGTAAAACTCAGCGGCTGGCGGTATCGAGGTACAGGGTGATGGTCTGGCCCGGCTTCAGGGCCTTGCCGCTGCGCGGGTTCCAACGCTTGATGTGCTGCATCTCGACGTTGAAGCGCTTGGCGATCAGGTACATCGAATCGCCTTGCTTGACCTTGTAGTAGGTCGCGGTGTCCTGCTTGGACTTGCTCTTGCTGCTGGAGGCCAGTTGGGTGGCTGCTGCGCTTTGCAGCTTGAGGGTCTGGCCGGGCTTGACGCCGTGGTTGTCCAGGCCGTTCCAGCGCTTGAGGTCGGCGACCTCGACGCCGTTCTTCTTGGCGATGTTCCACAGCGTGTCGCCATTCTTCACGGTATAGCTGCGAGTCGCGACGCGGGCGCTGGCGATGGTTTTCGAACTTTCCACCTGGGCCAGTTGACGCGGACTCTCCGGCTCGATGGTCGGACGGCCGGGCTGGCCGGGGATGATCAGGGTCTGGCCATTGCGCAGGCGGTTGGCGCTCAGGCGGTTGGCGGCCTTGAGCTCGGCCACGCTCAGGCGGTAGCGCTGGGCGATGCTGTGCAGGCTGTCGCCCTTGCGTACGCGATAGCGGCCATTGCTCGAGGCGACCAGGGGTTTTACCTGTACTGGCTCCAGGTTCGCGACGCCGGCCTTGAGGGAGTCGGCCTTGGACAGGGGCACCAGCAGGTGATGCGGGCCATCCAGGGTCACACCACGCTTGAACGCGGGGTTGAGCTGCTGCAGTTCGTCCTGGTCCAGGTCCCCCGCAGCGGCAACCTGGGAGAGGTCCAGGCCCGGCTTGACGCGGATCGAGGTGAAGTAGGGCTGGTTGGCGATCGGGCTGAGGTTGATGCCGTAGATGGTCGGAGCGTTCACCAGTTGCGACAGCGCCAGGAGCTTGGGTACGTAGTCCTGGGTCTCCTGCGGCAGCGGCAGGTTCCAGTAGTCGGTGGGCAGGCCGAGGCGCTCGTTGCGTTCGATCGCGCGGCTGACAGTACCTTCGCCGGCATTGTAGGCAGCCAGCGCGAGCAGCCAGTCGCCATTGAACATGTCGTGCAGGCGGGTCAGGTAGGTCAGCGCTGCGTTGGTTGACGCGGTGATATCGCGACGACCGTCATAGAAGTTGGTCTGGCGCAGGTTGAAGTGCGTGCCGGTGCTCGGGATGAACTGCCATAGGCCCACGGCCTGGGCGCGCGACACGGCCATCGGGTTGTACGAGCTCTCGATCATCGGCAACAGCGCCAATTCCAGCGGCATGTCGCGCTCTTCCAGGCGCTCGACGACGTAGTGCATGTACGGTGCGCCGCGCTCGCTGGCGTTTTCCAGGAACGACTGGTTGCTCATGAACCACAGGCGCTGGCGCTCGATACGCGGATTGGTATTGAGCTGGTCCTGCAGTTGGAAGCCGCCACGCATGCGGTCCCAGATATCGTTCTGGGCCTGGTTCCAGGCTGGATTGAACTGCACGTCGACAGCGCGGGAGACGCTGCGCGTCGGACCGTTGCTGGCTACCTGGCTGGTCGACTGACAGCCCGCCAGGCCTGCCGCGAGAAGGACAATGGAGACTCGGATGGCTCGTGCCAATGCGTCTAGATCGGAGGTGTTTCTGGTCTTGGGCGGCATTGGCTGATGACTTTGTCCGGGGCAAAAATTTCGGCGATTCTAGAAACCGAGCCTGCCCTGGTCAAGATTTCGCCAGGCCTCAGAACTGGTCCTTCCAGCGGCGAATGGTCGCAAAGACCTCTTCTGGCGTGCGGATTTGCTGGCCGCTCCGCTCGTCGGCCATTTTCTTAACGGATGTTTCCGACACGCGAAGGAAAGGATTCGTCGCTCGTTCCAGGGCAATGGAAGAAGGAAGGCTGATCTTCCCCTGTTCGCGCCAGCGGCTGACGCTGTCGAAACGCGCCAGGACTTCGGGATTCTCCGGCTCGACCGCGCAAGCAAAGCGCAAGTTGCTCAGCGTGTATTCGTGGGCACAGTACACGGCGGTAGGAGCGGGCAGGGCGGAGAGCCGGCTCAGCGAGGCATGCATTTGCGCCGGCGTGCCTTCGAACAGGCGGCCGCAGCCGCCGGCGAACAGCGTGTCGCCGCAGAACAGCAGCGGCTGCCCGTGGTTTTCGCCGAAGTAGGCGATATGGCCGAGGGTATGGCCGGGAACGTGGATGACCTCGAAGTCCAGGCCCAGCACCTCGACGCGGTCGCCGTCCTCCAGGGCCACATCACGCGCTGGAATCTTTTCGCCGGCCGGGCCCAGCACGCGGGCGCCGGTTGCGGCCTTGAGGCGGGCGACGCCGCCAACGTGATCGGCGTGGTGGTGGGTAACGAGGATGTCGGTCAGCTTCCAGCCGGGATGGGCCTGCAGCCATTGCTCGACCGGTTCGGCGTCACCCGGATCGACCACCGCGCATTCACGGCGGGTCACATCCTGCAACAGCCAGAGGTAGTTATCGGAAAAGGCGGGCAGAGCGTCTATCTGTATCATGGGTGGAAAGTCGCCAAGTAGTGGGCATTGGCGCATAGTAGTGCGGATACACACTTTTGTGTCGCGCTCTCCCACAGGGGGTAGTGATGATCGAAGAACCCTTCGCCCAGGCCGATGCCGACTGGCTGGAGCTGATCGACCAGGCTCGCCATTGGTTGTCCGGGCCGATCGGCGGAATGATGCTCGCCGAAGAACAGCGGCTGCTGATCGACGAACTGGAGCGCTATTTTGGTGGCTACCTGGTGCATTACGGGCCGCATGCGGAGCTGCCGGCAAGTGTCGGCAACATCCAGCGCGGGGTGCGCCTCGGGCCGCCACTGCCGGGCGTCGAGATCGCCTGTGACGAGGCGGCCTGGCCGCTGGGCGAGCATGCCGCCGACGTGGTACTGCTGCAGCACGGCCTGGATTTCTGCCTGTCGCCGCATCGCCTGCTGCGCGAAGCCGCGCGCAGCGTGCGGCCGGGCGGGCACCTGCTGGTGGTCGGGGTGAATCCCCGGAGCGCCTGGGGCATCCGCCACTTCTTCGCCCGCGACGCCTTGCGCCGCGCGCGCTGCATCTCGCCGAACCGGGTCTGCGACTGGCTCAACCTGCTGGGCTTCGCGCTGGAGAAACGTCGCTTCGGGTGTTATCGTCCGCCGCTTGCATCGGCGAAATGGCAGGGCCGTCTGGCCCGCATGGAGACCTGGGGGCCCGTCCTGCAGGGCTCCGGCGCCGGCTTCTATCTATTGGTGGCGCGCAAGCTGGTGGTCGGCCTGCGACCGCTGCGTCAGCCCCGTCGCGAGCCGCGCGGCCAACTGGTGCCGCTGCCGGTGGCCAAGGTCAGTCGCCGCGATTCCGAGTCCTGAAAGCGAGCCAAATGAGCGAAGAGAAAGTCGAGATCTATACCGACGGCGCCTGCAAGGGCAACCCGGGTCCGGGGGGCTGGGGCGCCGTGCTGTTCTACAAGGGCGCCGAGCGCGAACTGTGGGGCGGCGAGGCCGAAACCACCAACAACCGCATGGAACTGATGGCCGCCATCATGGCCCTTGCCGCGCTCAAGCGGCATTGCGACGTGCGTATCGTCACCGACTCGCAGTACGTCATGCAGGGCATCACCGAGTGGATGGTCAACTGGAAGAAGCGCGGCTGGAAGACCGCCGCCAAGCAGCCGGTGAAGAATGCCGACCTGTGGCAGGCGCTGGACGAGCAGGTGAACCGGCATACTGTCGAATGGCGCTGGGTCCGCGGCCACACCGGCCACCCCGGCAACGAGCGCGCCGACATGCTCGCCAACCGTGGCGTGAGCGAACTGCCGCGCTAAGCGCCCAGTTATCAGCATAAAGCTCGTCCGGCTCAGCCCGGGCGAATCAACCGCAAGAAGGTTTCACACAGAATGCGCAGCGTCGTACTCGATACTGAAACGACCGGTATGCCGGTCACCGACGGCCACCGGATCATCGAGATCGGTTGCGTCGAACTCGAAGGCCGTCGCCTCACCGGCCGGCATTTCCACGTCTACCTGCAGCCCGACCGCGAGATCGACGAAGGCGCGATCGCCGTCCACGGCATCACCAACGAATACGTCAAGGACATGCCGCGCTTCCGCGAGGTGGCGGATGACTTCTTCGAGTTCATCAAGGGTGCTCAACTGATCATCCACAACGCGGCGTTCGACGTTGGCTTCATCAACAACGAGTTCGCCTTGCTGGGGCAGACCGAGCGCGCGGACGTCGCCGATTACTGCGGCATCCTCGATACCCTGCTGATGGCCCGCGAGCGCCATCCGGGCCAGCGCAACAACCTCGATGCCCTGTGCAAGCGCTATGGCGTCGACAACTCCGGTCGTGATCTCCACGGCGCATTGCTCGACGCCGAGATTCTTGCCGACGTCTACCTGGCGATGACCGGTGGCCAGACCAGCCTGTCGCTGGCCGGCAATGGCGCCGAAGGTGACGGCAGCGGCCGCGCCACGGCGTCGGCGATCCGTCGCCTGGCAGCCGAGCGTGGGCTGACGCGAGTGATCCGCGCCACCGATGCGGAGATCGAGGCGCATATTGCGCGCCTGGCGGTGATCGAGAAATCCGCTGGCGGCCCGTCGCTGTGGGCGCAGATGGAAGCACCGAAGGAGTGATCCTTCGCGCTGCCTGAGGAAAAGGCCCCTGTCAGGGGCTTTTTGTTTTTCGTAGGAGCGGACTCCGTCCGCGATGCTTCGGGTTTAGGTGTTCTGCGCCGCTTCGGCGTGAGCGCGAACTTCTTGTTTCGCCCCCTCGGGCGACCTCCTTTGGCAAACGACGGATGGCCGCCCCACCCAAAGGAGGCAAAGGTCTTGCCCCTCCATCCGGTTTTTCGCTTAGGCGAAAAATTCCCTCGTTGAATCGCAGTTTCAGGGGCGCGCCGCGAAGGGCCATCCCTGGCCCATCGCAGCGCTCGCGGCATCCATGCCGCTCCCCCCTGAAACTCCAATTCAACGAGGCCTCCTGAAAGGGGCGGTTCGGAGCGCGCGGGTGTTTCTCTGGAAGTCGTCAAGAGCCAGAGCCAGAGCGCTCGCCATGGGTAGGGCTGGTTCAGGTCGGAACGATCCTTTCCTGTCAGCCACGCGACGTTTTCGTACAGCCGTCAGTCCAGCGCATTCCCCTACATTCCGTGAGTCCATACTCTGAAGAGGATCGACGCCAGTCGTACGTCTTTTCAGGGGTTCACAATGTATAAAGACCTAAAATTCCCCATCCTCATCGTTCACCGCGACATCAAGGCCGATACTGTGGCCGGCGACCGGGTGCGGGATATCGCGCGGGAACTGGAGCAGGATGGCTTCAGCATCCTCTCCACCGCCAGTTCTGCCGAGGGGCGTATCGTCGCCTCGACCCACCATGGCCTTGCCTGCATCCTGGTCGCCGCCGAGGGGGCGGGGGAGAACCAGCGCCTGCTGCAGGATGTGGTCGAGCTGATCCGCATGGCGCGGGTTCGCGCGCCGCAGTTGCCGATCTTCGCCCTGGGCGAGCAGATGACTATCGAGAACGCGCCAGCCGAGTCCATGGCCGACCTGCACCAGTTGCGCGGCATCCTCTACCTGTTCGAAGACACCGTGCCGTTTCTCGCGCGCCAGGTCAGCCGTGCCGCGCGCAAATACCTTGAAGGCCTGTTGCCGCCGTTCTTCCGTGCGCTGGTGGAGCACACCGCGCAGTCCAACTACTCCTGGCATACGCCCGGCCATGGCGGCGGCGTGGCCTATCGCAAGAGCCCGGTGGGGCAGGCTTTCCACCAGTTCTTCGGGGAGAACACCCTGCGTTCGGACCTCTCCGTCTCGGTCCCCGAGCTGGGCTCGCTGCTCGATCACACCGGTCCGCTGGCCGAGGCGGAGGCCCGCGCCGCGCGCAATTTCGGCGCCGACCACACGTTCTTCGTGATCAATGGCACCTCCACGGCGAACAAGATCGTCTGGCATTCGATGGTCTGCCGCGACGACCTGGTGCTGGTGGACCGCAACTGCCACAAGTCGATCCTCCATTCGATCATCATGACCGGTGCCATCCCGCTGTACCTGACGCCGGAGCGCAATGAGCTGGGCATCATCGGGCCGATTCCGCTCTCGGAGTTCAGCCGCGAGTCCATCGCCGCGAAGATCGAGGCCAGCCCGCTGGCGCGTGGCCGCGAGCCCAAGGTGCGGCTGGCGGTGGTGACCAATTCGACCTACGACGGCCTCTGCTACAACGCGCAGATGATCAAGCAGGCCCTGGGCGACAGCGTCGAGGTGCTGCATTTCGACGAAGCTTGGTACGCCTACGCGGCGTTCCATGAGTTCTACCGAGGCCGCTACGGCATGGGTACCCGCCGCGATGACAGCGGCCCGCTGGTGTTCACCACGCACTCCACGCACAAGATGCTCGCGGCGTTCAGCCAGGCCTCGATGATCCACGTGCAGGACGCAGGCTCCCGGCGCTTCGAGCAGGCGCGCTTCAACGAAGCCTTCATGATGCACATCTCCACGTCGCCGCAGTACGGCATCATCGCCTCGCTGGACGTGGCCTCGGCGATGATGGAGGGCCCGGCGGGGCGCTCGCTGATCCAGGAGACTTTCGACGAGGCCCTGAGCTTCCGTCGGGCGCTGGCCAACGTGCAGCAGAACCTCGCCGAGGACGACTGGTGGTTCTGCGTCTGGCAGCCGCCGGGCGTTGAGGGGACCGACGAAGTGAAAACCCGCGACTGGGTGCTGGAGCCCAATGCCGACTGGCACGGTTTCGGCGACGCAGTGGAAGACTATGTCCTGCTCGACCCGATCAAGGTGACCCTGGCTACGCCGGGCCTGACCGCTGGCGGTCGGCTGGATTCTCGGGGGATTCCCGCCGCAGTGGTCAGCCGCTTCCTCTGGGAGCGCGGGCTGGTGGTGGAGAAGACCGGGCTGTATTCCTTCCTCGTACTGTTTTCCATGGGTGTGACCAAGGGCAAATGGAGCACCCTGGTCACCGAGTTGCTGGAGTTCAAGCGCAGCTACGATGCCAACCAGCCGCTGGCGGACGCTCTGCCCAGCGTCGCCCAGGCAGGCGGCGCGCGGTATGCCGGCATGGGCCTGCGCGACCTGTGCGATGAGCTGCATCGCTGTTATCGCGACCACGCCACGGCCAAGGCGATGAAGCGCATGTACACGGTGCTCCCGGAGATCGCCATACGCCCGGCCGACGCATACGCACAGCTGGTGCGCGGAGAGGTCGAGGCGGTGCCTATCGATCGGTTGGAAGGGCGCGTTGCCGCGGTGATGCTGGTGCCATATCCGCCAGGAATCCCGCTGATCATGCCGGGCGAACGGTTCACCGAATCCACCCGTTCCATACTCGATTACCTGGCCTTCGCCCAGAGTTTCGAGCGCAACTTCCCCGGCTTCGATTCGGATGTCCATGGCCTGCAGGTGCGCGAGGTAGACGGCGAGCGGCGTTATACCGTGGAGTGTTGCAAGTGACCGTCCGGCCCCCGCAGGCTGGGGGCCGGCCCTGAATTTCCAAAGTGCTACTATCCTTGAGCGGATCGGTAAAGGGAGATACGAGGAAAAAGGGAGGTTTCCCCCATGCGCTGTCCCGTGACGTTGCCGAACGAAAGCGAGCGCCTGACGGCGCTCTCCGATTACGGTTTCGACGACGAAAGCATGCTGCCGAGCCTGGACCCGGTGGTGCAGATTGCCGTACGCATGTTCGGCATGCCGGTTGCCGCGGTGAACATGATCGGCAGTGACCATGTGTTCTTCGCTGCCGCGACAGGTGTCGGTGAAGTGGACATGGGACGTGACGTGTCCTTCTGTGCCCATGCCATTACCCAGGAACAGGTGATGGTGGTGGGCGACGCCAGCCGCGACGAGCGTTTCCATGACAATCCACTGGTGACTGCGCCCAATGGCGTGCGCTTCTATGCAGGGGTGCCGCTGCTGTCGGTCGAGGGGCAGCCGCTGGGTGCGCTGTGCATCATCGATAGCCAGCCACACGAGGACTTCTCCGGCGACGACTGCGAACGTCTCAAGGAGCTGGCGAGAATGGCTGCCGATCGCCTGGAGCTGCGGCGCATCGAGGTGGCCTCGGCACGCACCCGCCCATTGTTCGAAGAGTACGCCGGTACTTCGCCGACGCCAGTGGTGTGGTTCGATTGCTGGGGCGAAATCGTCGCCTGGAACGAAGCCGCCGCCAATCTGTTCGGCTACGACCTGGTCGAAGGCTGCGGGCAGGCCTTCGAGCTGCTGTTGCCCGAGCGCAGTCGCCAGTCCTTCCGCTCGCTGATCAGCAGCGCCAGTGACGCCACGTCCCTGGACGGCATGAGCGTGCCAGGGGAGATTACCGGGCTGCGCAAGGACGGCTCCGAGCTTTCCCTCGGCCTGACCCTGTTCAGTTGGTCCGAGCGGGGCAAGCTCAAGTTCGAGGCCGTGCTCAAGGACCTCACTTCTCGCCAGCAGGAAGAGGAAGCGCTGCGCCAACTGGCCAGCGTCGATGTGCTCACCGGGTTGGCCAACCGTGGCCAGTTCTATCGCAGCACCGAGGAAGTACTGGTGCAGTCGCGGCCGGCGGCCGTGCTGATGATCGACCTGGACGGTTTCAAGGACGTCAACGACTCCCTCGGCCACGCCGTGGGCGACGGCATTCTCCGGCAGGTTGCCGCGCGGCTCGACCGGCTGGCGACCGCTGGCGCCACGGTGGCACGGATCGGCGGCGACGAATTCGCCATCCTCGAGCCGAACCTGCTTTCGCCCGAGCACGCCATGCGCTTCGCCCAGGCGGTGATCGCCAGCATCGCCGAGCCCATCGTCATTGACGCCCACGAGGTGCGGGTCGCCGCCAGTTGTGGCGTGGCGTTGGCGCCGTTGCATGCCCAGGAAGCGCTGGAGCTGGTCGGTGACGCCGATCTGGCCCTGTTCAAGGCCAAGATCAGCGGGCGCAGCCATGCCTTCGTGTTCGTCCCCGCGCTGAAGATGGAGGCGGCGGCGCGCCACCTCTATGGCATGGAGCTGCACCGTGCGGTAGCCAATGGCGAATTCGTGCTGTTCTACCAGCCCCAGGTGAGCCTGCGCGACGGCTCCCTGCGCGGCGTCGAGGCGTTGATCCGCTGGCAGCACCCGCAGCGCGGCCTGCTGTCGCCGGCGGCGTTCCTGCCGTCGCTGGAAGGCGGGCCGCTGGCGGCCATAGTCGGAGCCTGGATTCTGGATGAAGCCTGCGCCCAGGCGGCCTACTGGCGGCGCAACGGTGCGCCTGACCTGCGCATGGGCGTCAACCTGTTCGGCGCGCAGTTCCGCATGGGCAACCTGGTCACGCAAGTCCTGGAAGCACTCGAACGCCATGGTTTGCCGGCGGAGGCGCTGGAGCTGGAGATCACCGAGAACATCGTGCTCAATCATGACGACACGGTGCTCAGTACGCTGCAGACCCTGCGTTCCTACGGGGTAGGCATCGCCTTCGACGATTTCGGCACTGGCTACGCCTCGCTCAGCCTGCTCAAGACCTACCCGCTGAGCCGCATCAAGATCGACCGCACCTTTGTCATCGGCATGCTGGAGACCCAGCAGGATCTTTCGGTGATCCGCGCGATCCTCGACATGGCCCGCAGCTTCGACCTGGAAACCATCGCCGAGGGTATCGAAACTTCCGCCCAGCGCGACCGTTTGCGCGCCGAACGCTGTACCGAAGGGCAGGGCTACCTGTTCGCCAAGCCGATGCCTTCGCAGCAGTTCGAGCAGATGTACGAGATCGGTATCCGCCAGTTCGGGTCCGCCTGAGCGACGGAATTTCTGCAGTGACATTGACCGCGCGGGGCGAAATCGCTCGAATCGCGCGGTCTCGTCCTGCAAAACGGTTTCCTCCTTTGCCCGGCGCTGTCTACCCTGTAGGACAGATCGCCGCTGCGTACCTTCAAAAGGCAGGCAGGGCGCCATGACACGAAACAGGATTGCGGGCTTCTAAGGAGCGCAGATGGCGGAAGCGAAGAAGGGCAGCATGGGGTTCTGGAGCTGCACTGCGCTGGTGGTTGGCAACATGGTGGGGTCGGGGGTGTTCCTGCTGCCGTCGAGCCTGGCGGCGTTCGGCGGGCTCAGCCTGTTCGGCTGGCTGGTGTCGAGCACCGGGGCGGTGATCCTGGCCTTCACCTTTGCCCGACTGGCACGGCTCAATCCCGGCGCGGGCGGACCCTATGCCTATACCCGCGACGGCTTCGGCAGCTTCGCCGGCTATCTCTGCGCCTGGACCTACTGGAAAGCCGCTTGGATTGGCAACGCTGCCATTGCCGTCACATTGGTGGGCTACCTGCGGGTGTTCATTCCGGCGCTGGCCGACCCGCTGCTGATGGTCGCCACGGCCATCGGCGCCATCTGGCTGTGCACCCTGATCAACCTGCGTGGCATCACTGCCTTCGCCGTCGTGCAGAACTGCCTCACCGCACTCAAGCTGATTCCGCTGCTGCTGGTGGGCATCCTCGGCTGGTTCCATTTCAATCCGGACTACCTGACCATCCCGGCTACCAGCGAGTTGCCGAACATGGGATACGCCCAGGCCATCGCCACCACGGCGGCGCTGACGCTGTGGTCGTTCATCGGCCTGGAGTCGGCAACGGTACCGGCGGACGACGTGCGCGACCCGAAGAAGACCATTCCGCGCGCCACGCTGTTCGGCACCCTGGCGGCGGCGGCCGTGTACATCCTGTCGATCACTGCCGTGCAGGGCCTGATGCCGCCGGAGGTGCTGGCCAAATCCACGTCGCCGTTCGCCGATGCCGCACGCATCCTGCTGGGCACCTGGGGGTATTACCTGGTGGCTGGCGGCGCAGTGATCGCCTGCCTGGGCGCGCTCAACGGCTGGGTGCTGCTGCAGGGCCAGATTCCGGTGGCGCCGGCCCGTGACGGGCTGTTCCCCGAGTCCCTGGGCAAGCTAAACAAGAACGGTGCGCCGGCCAACGGGCTGCTTTCATCCGGGCTGCTGGTGACGGCATTGGTAATGGTCGACGGCCACGGCGAGCTGGTGGAAGTGTTCAACGTCATCATCCTGCTCGGCACCATGACCGGTGTCGTGCCGTACGCCTTCTGCACCGCGGCGTTGCTGCAGCTGCTGGCGACCAAGCCGGAATCCTTCTCCCCGCGCTCGCGCCCACAGGTGCTGGCCATCGGTTGCCTGGGCTTCCTCTATTCGCTGTGGGCGCTCTATGGCACCGGCGAACAGGCGATCTTCTGGGGCTTCCTGGTGTTCATGGCGGGCATCCCGATGTACACCTGGCGGCAGTACCGCAATCGCGCCCAGGGTTTGCCGATGGCGGCCGGTGACTGATTGTCGCGTACCGGGCGTTGCAGCCAGATCAAGCACTTGCTGGCCGATCTGCGAGCCAGTTCCCGCCCGATGCCGTGGGCTGCGTCACAGACCACGGCATCGACTTTTAGTTTCGCCTTGTTATAGTGACGCGATTTCCAAAATCTGATTCCCAGCACGAATAAGAACTGTTGGCCCGGGCTCCAGCGGCACTGCGCCGCACCCAGACGCGAAGCAGGGCATACCCGAGGACATCCCCGTGAAAGAATACAAAGCCTTCCGCATCGAGCTGGCGGACAAGATCGCCCATGTGCAGATCAACCGTCCGGAAAAGCTCAACGCCATGAACGCCGACTTCTGGAAGGAAATCATCGATATCTTCCAGTGGGCCGATGAAACGGATGAAGTCCGTGTCGTCGTCCTCAGTGGCGCCGGCAAGCACTTCTCCGCCGGCATCGACCTTGCCCTGCTGGCCCAGGCCGCCAGCCACCTGGGCAAGGATGTCGGCCGCAACGCCCGGGCGCTGCGCAAGACCATCCTGCAGCTGCAGGGCTCCTTCAACGCCGTGGACAAGTGCAGCAAGCCGGTCCTCGCGGCTATCCAGGGCTACTGCATCGGCGGCGGCATCGACCTGATCTCCGCTTGCGACATGCGTTACTGCAGCGCCGACGCGCAGTTCTCCATCAAGGAAATCGACATGGGCATGGCGGCCGACGTCGGCACCCTGCAGCGCCTGCCGCGCCTGATCGGTGACGGCATCATGCGCGAACTGGCCTACACCGGGCGTAACGTCAATGCCGAGGAAGCCCAGCGCATCGGTCTGGTCAACAGCGTCTACGCCGACCACGCTTCGCTGTTCGATGGCGTGATGGAGCTGGCCCGGCAGATCGCCGCCAAGTCGCCGATCGCCATCCGCGGCACCAAGGAAATGATCGGCTACGCCCGCGACCACCGCGTCGAGGACGGCCTGGAATACATCGCCACCTGGAACGCCGCGATGCTGCAATCCGTCGACCTGCAGGCCGCCATGATGGCGCACATGAGCAAGAAGACCCCCGAGTTCGCCGATTGATGCCCGTTCACTCTTCTTGCGCGCAGGAGGCGCACTAGGCCGATGGTTACTGGAGCCACGTCCCTCAGTCTGGTCCGCGACGAGCTGTTCGCCACGATGGAGGAGGCCGAGCAGAATCTCGAGCACTTCATCGCCGAGCGTCAGAACGGCAGCCTGCTGCAACATTCCGTCGATTGCCTGAGCCAGATTCGCGGCACGCTGAATCTGATCGAGCTGGCCGGCGCCGAATTGCTGGCGCAGGAAGCGCTGGACCTGGCCACCGACATTCCCACCGGGGTCAGCGAAGACCGTGACGGCCAGCTGGCTGCGCTCGGCAATGCGCTCTACGTGCTGCGCCGCTACCTGGAAAACCTCGAAGCGCACCGCCAGGAAATCCCCGAGCTGCTGCTGCCGGCGATCAACGACGTGCGCCAGGCCGCCGGCCAGCCCGCGCTGCCGGAGAGCTTTTTCTTCAGCGCGCGCCTCGATCTGCCGCGCCCGCTGCGTGCTGTCTCCGTTCCCCAGGTGGAAGATTCGGCCCGTGAAGTCCGTCGTCTGCGGCAGATGTACCAGGTCGGCCTGGTGGGGCTGATCCGCGAACAGAATCTCTACCCGAGCCTCAAGCTCATGGGTCGCGCGCTGGGCAAGCTTGACGTGCTGCTGGGCAGTGCCGCGCGCACCCGCCTGTGCTGGGTAGGCGCCGGCGCGCTGGAAGCACTGGTCGACGCGCAGATGCTGCCACGCAAGACGCGCAAGCTGGTGTTCTCGCGCCTGGATCGCGAGCTCAAGCAACTGATCGCCAATCCGCAGTACGAAGCGCCGCGGCAGTTGCTCAAGGAACTGCTCTATCTCACCACGCTGGCCGACACCGGCGGCGTGCGCGCCACTGAGCTGCGCCAGGTGTTCGGCCTGGCACCGCTGCCGTTCACCGATCACCTGCTCGAAGACGAGTCGCAGCGCCTGTCCGGCCCCGGCCAGTCGGTGATGCGCTCGTTGTCGGTGGCGATCCGCGAGGAGCTCACAGCGGTCAAGGACCAGCTCGACCTGATCGAGCGCGGCGTGTCCCAGGCCGATGCGCTGGGCATCCTGCACACCCAGTTGGGCAAGCTGGCCAAGACCCTGGGCATGGTCGGCCTGAATTCTGCCGCCACTTCGCTGCAGCACCAGCATGGCGTGGTCGCCGGCTGGGTAGCCAAGGGCGCGGTGGACGATCCGGCTGCGCTCAACGCACTGGCCGACGCGCTGCTGTACGTCGAAAGCATGGTCGGCAACCTGGAGCGTGGCGAGCGCATGAGCGCGCGCCCGGCGCCGATGGGCGAGGACGATTCCTTCGCCGTGCACCAGCTTGCCGAAGCGCGCATCGTGGTGATCGATGAGGCCCAGTCGGGCCTGGCGCTGGCCAAGCGCGCGATCACCGCGTACCTGGAATCCAACGGCGACAAGCTGCACCTGGCCAACGTACCGATCAGCCTGCAGGCGGTGCGCGGCGGCCTGTGGTTCCTCGGCCAGGAGCGAGCGGCATTGCTCGTGGGTGCCTGTGCCGATTACATTCAGGGGCAGATGATCGAGACGACCCAGATGCCGTCCGAGCAGATGCTGGAAACCCTGGCGGATGCGCTGACCGGCCTGGAGTACTACCTGGAGGGTGGAGCGATGATGCGGCCTGAAGGCCAACCCGACGTCCTCGACGTCGCCAGCGAGAGCGTCAAGGCCCTCGGCCTGACGGTGGCCGCCTGATGCGTACCGGGCGTTGGCAATCCTCGATGTTCGAGGTGGCTGCGAACGGTGGCTGGGCGCTCGCCCACTGCCAGCAGCAGTTCCTCGCCGACAGCAACGGCGTGCTGTTCCCCCGTGACTGGCTCAAGCGCCAGGACCTCTCGGTACTGTCCGAGCATGCGGTGGGCGAGTTCGACGGCGAGCCGGTATACCTGCTGGAAGTCGAGCGTACCGATCCGCTGGAGGGCGCCAGCTGGATCGGCCTGCGCCAGTTCATGATGCAGGCCGAGGAAGACATCTTCGCCATGCTCGGCTTTGCCAGCCAGATCGGCATCTGGTGGCGGCAGAACCGCTTCTGCGGCAGCTGTGGCCAGCCCAGCCTGCGTATGCCCCGTGACCGCGCCATGCACTGTGAAAGCTGCGGCATCCAGCGCTACCCGCTGCTGTCGCCAAGCATGATCGTGCTGGTGACCCGTGGTGATGAAGTATTGCTGGCGCGTTCGCCGCGCTTCGTACCGGGGATGTACAGCACCTTGGCCGGCTTCGTCGAGCCGGGCGAGTCGGTGGAGCACTGCGTCGCTCGCGAAGTGCGCGAGGAGGTGGGCGTCGAGATCGGCAATATCCGCTACATGGGCAGCCAGCCCTGGCCGTTCCCGCATTCGCTGATGTTCGGCTACCACGCCGAGTACGTCAGCGGCGAGATCGTCATGCAGCCGGACGAGATCGAGGATGCCCGCTGGTTCCACGTCGATGAGCTGCCGCGCCTGCCGGCCGAGCGCTCCATCGCCCGCTATCTGATCGAGGTCTATCTGGCGCGCCGCGCCGGTCGTCCTGACCCCGTCCTGCCCGGCGGCGCCTGAGTCCAGGCGCCGTAGCGGTCGTTTTCAGGCGGCGGCAGTGAACCAGTGCTGCCAGGCCAGGCGCACGGTCAGCGCCAGCACCACCAGGATGAATACCGGACGGATGAACTTGGCGCCGCCGCCAATCGCCGTGCGTGCGCCGAAGTAGGCGCCGATCATCAGCGAACTGCCCATGCACAGGCCCATCAGCCAGACCACCTGACCGGAGGCGATGAATACCGCCAGCGCAACGATGTTGCTGACGAAGTTCATGCTGCGCGCCACACCGCTGGCACGTACCAGGTCCAGCGGATACATCAGCAGGCTGCTGACGGTCCAGAAGGCCCCGGTGCCAGGGCCGGCCACACCATCGTAGAAGCCCAGGCCGAGGCCCTGCGGCCATTGGCGGCGTTGGGCGATCTGCGGGTTGGCATCCAGCGGCGCTTCGGGTGTCTTGCCGAACAA
The DNA here is from genome assembly GCF_029840045.1 of Pseudomonas sp. GD03903. Lineage (NCBI taxonomy): Bacteria > Pseudomonadati > Pseudomonadota > Gammaproteobacteria > Pseudomonadales > Pseudomonadaceae > Pseudomonas > Pseudomonas sp. GD03903. The sequence continues at coordinate 202,863 of NZ_JAOCBT010000007.1, forward strand.
CAGGTACAGGCCGCAGCCGAATACCACTACCGGCAGCATGCGATTGAGCCATTCCGCTGGCATCAGGTGCGCGGCCCAGGCGCCGAGTGCCGCGCCGATGGCGGTAGCGATCAGGCCGTTGCGCCACTGGCGCGGCTGGAACAGTTTGCGCCGGTAGAAGGTGTAGCTGGCCACGGCGGCACCGAAGGTCGAGCTGAGCTTGTTGGTGCCCAGCGCCAGGTGCGGCGGGACGCCGGCGGTGAGCAGCGCGGGGATGGTCAGCAGGCCACCGCCACCGGCAATGGCGTCGATGAAGCCGGCGAGGAAGGCGACGCCGGCGAGAATGAGCAGGGTAGTTGGGTCTACGACGAGTTCGAAGGGCATGGGGTTCGCCTTGATCGGGGGCTCGTGGCGCCACTCTCTCGTAAAGAGTGCACGCGGGAAACGTTAACGGGCCCGAAAGCTGCGACGGTCTGGCTGGCCGCGCAGGTACGCGGTGCGCATAATGCCGGCATTTCTACGAGGAAGGAAATCATTCGATGCAGTACGACGGTCTGGCCTGGGTGGTTGCCTTCGTGGCGCTGTTGGCGCTGGTGGTAGCCGCCCGCATTCTGTTCGACCGTCACTGGTTCCTCGGCTGGTTGCGCGGTACGGCGGGGATGCTGTTCGTGGCTGTTGCCGTGCTGGTGGCGCTGGTGGCCTGGGACCTGCGCAGCTACGACCCGCTGCCGGCGGAGCGCCCGCTGGCGACCCTGAGCTTCCATAAGGTCGGTGAGCAGCGCTACGAGGTGACGCTGCTGCAGGGCAATGACGAGCGTCGCGTGGAGCTGGCCGGCGACCTCTGGCAACTGGATGCGCGGGTTCTGGAGTGGAAGGGGCTGGCGCGGCTGATCGGCATGGCGCCCGGTTATCGCTTGCAGGACCTTTCCGGCCGCTTCCTGGCGGTTGAGCAGCAGTCCCTTGGGCGCAAGGTGTCGCTGGTTTCCGATGCACCGGGAATCGATCTCTGGCGTTGGTTGCGCGATGGCCAGCACGATCTGCTGACTTTCGTGCCGAAAGCCGGGCGGGTGAATTATCTGCCAATGGCCGAGCAGGCTGTGTTTGCCGTGCGCTATGGCGCGGGCGGGCTGACCGCCGAGCCGATGAATGCGGCGGCGATCCAGGCGCTGAAGACCTGGCAATGACTGCTGTTGTGTAGGAGCGAGCTTGCTCGCGAGCCGATTCATGCCGGCGTTTTCGGGGGCGATGCGGTTCGCGAGCAAGCTCGCTCCTACGAAGAGCCATTCGTTCAGGCATGAAAAAGGGAGCCAACCGGCTCCCTTTCTCGTTTCCGCAATAGCGCTTAGGCGAGGAAACCGCCGTCCACGTTCAGCGTCACGCCGGTGGTGTAGCTGGAGGCATCGCTGGCGAGGTACAGCACGGCGCCGGCCATTTCGCTCGGGTCGGCCACGCGCTTGAGCGGGATGCGCTGCAGGGCGACATTGCGGATGGCGTCGTTGCTCACCAGCGCCGAGGCGAACTTGGTGTCGGTCAGGCCCGGCAGCAGGGCGTTGCAGCGGATGTTGAACTGCGCGCATTCCTTGGCGAAGACCTTGGTCATGCTGATCACCGCGGCCTTGGTCACCGAGTAGATGCCCTGGAACTCGCCCGGAGTGACGCCGTTGACCGAGGCGACGTTGATGATGCTGCCGCCACCGTTGGCCTTCATCAGCTTGCCGCCTTCGATGGACATGAAGTAGTAGCCGCGGATGTTCACGTCGACGGTCTTCTGGAAGGCCGACAGGTCGGTGTCCAGCACGTTGCAGAACTGCGGGTTGGTAGCGGCGTTGTTGACCAGGATATCCAGGCGGCCGAACTGCTCGCGGATCTGCGCGAAGACGGCCTGGATCTGCTCCATTTCACCGATGTGGCAGGCAATTGCGGTGGCCTTGCCGCCGGCAGCGACGATTTCGTCGGCCACGGCCTGGCAGCCGTCGATCTTGCGGCTGGAGACGATCACGTGGGCGCCCTGTTGGGCCAGCAGCTTGGCGATGGCCTCGCCGATGCCGCGGCTGGCGCCGGAAACGAAGGCGATCTTGCCGTCGAGGTCGAACAGTTGGGTCTTGGACATGGAAATTCTCCTTGTTTTGGGCCGCAAGAGTCGGCTGGCGACCGGTTGCGCGTCGGCCGTACTGCGTTGGACGCCGGACTCAGATGCTCATTTACCATCGGTAAACTCCGCTCTTCGTCCGGCTTCCGCCTTGTACGGCTCTGGCTCGCCAGGTCGGCAGTCGACTCTTACAGGCGGGACTTGCCGATGACCTGCAGGCTCACCTGTTCCAGCAGCTTGTTGGCGTGGATGAAGGTGGCGAAGCGCTTGTCCTGGGTCTGGCCGTGGAAGAAGCGGTAGTAGATCTGCTGCATGATGCCGGCCAGGCGGAACAGGCCGTAGGTGTAGTAGTAATCGAGGTTGTCGATCTGGATGCCGGCGCGCTCGGCGTAGTAGTCGGCGAACTGCTGGCGGGTGAGCATGCCCGGCTCGTGGCTGGGCTGGCGGCGCAGCATCTGCATCGGCTGTGGGTCGCCCGCTTCGATCCAGTAGGCGAGGGTGTTGCCCAGGTCCATCAGCGGGTCGCCGATGGTGGTCATCTCCCAGTCGAGCACGCCGATGATCTGCATCGGGTTGTTCGGGTCGAGGATGACGTTGTCGAAGCGGTAGTCGTTGTGGACGATGCCCGGCTTGTGGTGGTCGGCCGGCATCTTCTCGCGCAGCCACACCTTCACCTGTTCCCAGGCCGGCGCATCGGGGGTCAGGGACTTCTCGTAGCGATCGATCCAGCCGCCGATCTGGCGCTGCACGTAGCCCTCTGGCTTGCCCAGGTCACCCAGGCCACAGGCGTTGTAGTCGACGTTGTGCAGGTCGACGAACTTGTCGATGAAGCTCTTGCACAGCGCGGTGGTCTGCGGCGCGTCGAGGTTCAGTTCCCTGGGCAGGTCGCTGCGCAGGATGATGCCGTTGACCCGCTCCATGACGTAGAACTCGGCGCCGATCACCGATTCGTCGGTGCAGTAGGCGTACGCCTTGGGGCAGTAAGGGAAACCGTCCTTGAGCTGGTTCAGGATGCGGTATTCGCGGCCCATGTCGTGGGCGGACTTGGCCTTCTTGCCGAACGGCGGGCGGCGCAGGACCAGCTCCTGGTTGTCGTACTGGATCAGGTAGGTCAGGTTCGAGGCGCCGCCTGGGAACTGGCTGATGCGCGGCTGGCCCTGCAGGCCGGGAATGTGGTCCTTGAGGTAGCCGTCGATCACGGCGGCATCGAGTTCTTCACCTTCGCGGGAGCGGATGGTCTGGTCGGTCAACGACATGCTGGTCCCTTCTTGTACTGGGCTTGTACGGGTCATCGCACCGCAGCGAAAGCGGCGGGCAAGGGTGGCGCGCAAGGTGGCGTCGGGCTCTGGCCTGATGGGTTGCGGCAGAATCAGGCAGGGCAATGATGGCGCCGGATGATCATTGGCTAATCTAATGTCGACGCCTGCCGCTCACAAGCGCGGCGGGACGTTATTGGCGTCCGTGTTGCACCCCGATCAAGCTGCCTGATTCGCGTGCCAGAGCGGGGCGCAGGCATAAAAAAACCGGAGCCAGGGACTCCGGTTTTTCACGCTGCGCGGGCAGGTTCTCTCGGATCAGACCGGGAACAGTTCGCCCAGCTTCATCGCCAGCATCATGTCGCCTTCGGCGCGCAGCTTGCCGGCCATGAAGGCTTGCATGCCGTCGGTTTCGCCGCTGGTGATGCCCTTGAGGGTTTCGCTGTCCATGATCAGGGTGACGTTGGGGGACTCGGCGTCGCCCTGTACCACTTCGCAGGTACCGTCCTTGACGACCAGGTAGTGGTTGTCGCCGTCTTCGATGTTGAACTGGAACACCAGATCCAGGCCGGCGGCCGCGCTGGCGTTGAACTTGCTCTTCATGGTGGAAACGATGTCAGCAACACTCATGGTTCTATTCCTTTTCTAGGTTTTCTCGCGCGGCGCTCGGCGCCGCATTGGGCCGGTACTCAACGATAGGTGATGAGTTCCGGCGCCCTCAACAGTTCCAGATGCACGTGACTGTTGAAGGAAGCCAGGGCCACTTCGCTGCCGCGGAACTTCAGGCGGTTGAGCGAAGTGTTGACGATCTGCCAGTTGAGCTCGAAGGCGTTCAGCGCCGGAATCCCGGTGACCATCTGCAGGACGGCGGTGATGGTGCCGCCGGAGGTGAACACGCCGATGTTGTCCTTGCCGCTGGCCGACTCCAGCAGGCGCTTGAGGCCGCTGTGCACGGTATCGAGGAACTCGGCCCAACTGACCAGGCCGTCCTTGTCGTGGTCACCGGAAACCCAGCGGGCGATCACGGTGGAGAACAGGCGCTGGAATTCGGCGCGGTGGTCGGCGGCGTTGCGCATGATGTGCAGGGCCTGCGGTTCGATTTCCAGCAGGTCCGGCAGGTGCGCGCGGATCACCGCGTCGGCTTCGAATTCATTGAAGGCGGAATCGATTTCCAGGATGGGCGTGTCGATCCCCGCTTCGTTCAGCCGGCCCATTACCGCTTCGGCCGTATGGCGCTGGCGGCGCAGGTCGCCGGCAACGCAGCGATCGAAGCGCAGGCCGAGGCTGGCCAGGTGCTCGCCGAGAATTTCCGCCTGGCGCACACCGGTATCCGAGAGCACATCGTAGTCGTCGGCACCGAACGAAGCCTGGCCATGTCGAATCAGGTAGATGCTTCCCACGCGCAGTATCCCGGCAGGGCTGAAAGTTCCGGCGAGGTTATGAGGATCATCTGGGGCTGTCAACGAAAAAACATACGCTTGTTTGAATGCTATTCGCTGGACTGATACAGCGCTTTGCCAGCGCTGGTGGCGGGCCCGCGGCGTGGGTATGCTTGCGGGATTCACAGCGCTTGTCACGCGTGCGCGTACAGAATTGTAAAAGGGGATGTGAGTGGAGTTTCTAGCGGATTACGCGGGTTTCCTGGCCAAGACCTTCACCGTGGTAGTGGCCATCGTCATCGTCCTGGTGGTGATCGCCGCTCTGCGCGGCCGCGGCCGTCGCGGCGGCAGTGGGCACCTGGAGGTGCACAAGCTCAACGACTTCTACAAGGAACTGCGCGAGCGCCTGCAGCACAGCGTACTGGAGAAGGCCAAGCTCAAGGCCCTGCGCAAGTCCGAGGCGAAAACGCTGAAGGAAGCGAAAAAGAAGAAGGGCGGCGAGAAGAACCGTGTCTACGTGCTCGACTTCGATGGCGACATCAAGGCCACGGCCACCGAGCAGCTGCGCCATGAAGTGACTGCGCTGCTGACCCTGGCCACGCCGCGCGACGAAGTCGTGCTGCGCCTGGAAAGCGGCGGCGGCATGGTTCATGGCTACGGCCTGGCGGCCTCGCAACTGGCGCGCATCCGCCAGGCCGGCGTGCCGCTGACTGTCTGCGTCGACAAGGTCGCTGCCAGTGGCGGCTACATGATGGCCTGCATCGGCGAGCGCATCCTCTCCGCGCCTTTCGCCATCCTCGGCTCCATCGGCGTGGTGGCTCAGCTGCCCAACATCCACCGCCTGCTGAAGAAGCATGATGTCGATTTCGAAGTACTCACCGCGGGCGAGTACAAGCGCACCCTGACCGTGTTCGGCGAGAACACCGACAAGGGCCGCGAAAAATTCCAGGAAGACCTGGAGACTACCCACGAGCTGTTCAAGCGCTTCGTCGTCCACTACCGCCCGCAGCTGGCCATCGATGAGATCGCCACTGGCGAAGTCTGGCTGGGCCAGGCGGCGCTGGGCAAGAAACTGGTCGACGAGCTCAAGACCAGTGACGAATACCTGGCCGAACGCGCCCGCGAGGCGGATGTCTACCAGCTCAGTTACGTGCAGAAGAAGTCCATTCAGGAGCGCTTCGGCGTGGGCGTCAGCGGCGTGATCGATCGCGTGCTGGTGACCTGGTGGGACCGCCTGGGCCGCAGCCGTTTCTGGCAGTGACTCTTCTGGCAATGATTGGGCGTCGGGCGCCGGGATCGCGCCCGTTTATCGAATTCGAAAGAGGAGGGTCGAGATGAGTGCATTCAAGGCGTTGTGGGTCACGGAGAGCGCGCACGGCGTGCATGACCTGCAGGTGGCCGAGCGGCAGGTTGCCGATCTGCCGGCGGGTGAAGTGCTGGTGCGGGTGAAGTATTCCTCGCTGAACTACAAGGATGCGCTGTCTGCCAGCGGCAACCGAGGTGTCACCCGCAAGTACCCGCACACTCCCGGCATCGACGCCGCTGGCGTGGTGGAAGAGTCCTCGGTGGGCGAATTCGCCGCCGGCGATGAAGTCATCGTCACCGGCTACGACCTGGGCATGAATACGCCGGGCGGCTTCGGCCAGTACATCCGCGTGCCCGCGGCCTGGCTGATCAAGCGCCCGCAAGGCCTGTCGCTGCGCGAATCGATGATCCTCGGCACCGCCGGCCTGACCGCCGCGCTTTGCGTCGACAAGCTCGAGCGCGCCGGCCTGACGCCGTCCGCCGGCCCTATCCTGGTCACTGGCGCCACCGGCGGCGTGGGCAGCATCGCGGTGATGCTGCTGGCGCAACTGGGCTACACCGTGGCTGCCGCCACCGGCAAGCTGGAACAGGCCGAGTTGCTGAACCGCCTGGGCGCGCGGCAGATCCTCGACCGTGCCACCGTCTCCGATGGCGTCGACAAGCCGCTGCTGCGCGAGCAGTGGGCCGGCGCGGTGGACACCGTGGGCGGCGACATCCTGTTCAACGTGGTCAAGTCGCTGCAGTACGGCGGCAGCGTCGCCTGCTGCGGCCTGACCGCCGGCGCCGCCTTCAAGGCCACCGTGCTGCCGTTCATCCTGCGCGGCGTGAACCTGCTGGGCGTGGACTCGGTGGAGCTGCCGCTGGTGGTCAAGGCTTCCATGTGGGACAAGCTGTCCCTGCAATGGAAGCTCGACAACCTCGAAGCGGCAGTCCGCGAGGTCAAGCTCGACGACCTGCCGGCCGCCATCCACCAGATCCTGGCCGGCAAGCTGGTCGGCCGGGTGCTAGTGAATCTGGATTGAGATGATGTAGGAAGGGGCTCGCATGGGCTCCTTTTGTTCCGCTGGGGCAGGGAGGCCTCGGAATGGGGTGGAAAACCGTATGCTTTGGTGACGAGCGCCCTTCGAAATCGCGCTGGCTTTTTCTATCTGGCACATGGTTGATGTTGGTTGCCTTCGGATATGCGGCCTTCACCGATTTCGTTCCAACGCACTATTGGCGCACTTCCGGCACTTACATCGCCAGTGGCATCACCACTATCACGGTGTTGTTCTATTACGCGCATCTGGCCAGGAATGGTTTTGCGCCTCAGGCTTCCACTCTTCTGCGGAAGTCTCTAGTGGTCATATCCCTTCCATTGCTGGTGTTGTTCATGGTGAGGGTGGCGGTGGTGCATAGCGTGGGGGACGTCTATTCGCGATTCGTCGGGCAGTCGGCGGAAATCGAAGCCGTCATGGTAAAGGACCACTTTCACAGTCGCCGGGGCTGCGACTACCGGCTGGAGGGGGCGGTGCTGGATGGTTCGCTGTCTGGATACCTTTGCGTCGATCCAGTGCGGTTCACCGACTTGCCGCCGAGCGCGCCGTACCGGCTCGTCGGGAAGTCGTCATTGCTGGGTTTTCACATTGACGAGATAAGAGTGTCCAGCGCAGAACGGACAGTCTCTGCGCTGGAAGACTTGCTTCCTTGATTGGTCCCGGTGTCAGCCCAGGTCCGGCAATAGGTAATCCGCCCACAGCGAATCGGCGAACTGGCTTCTGAAGAAGCCGAAGTGGCCGATGCGCTTCACGCCGATATCTTCCGGCGCGATTCTCTTCAGCGTCTTCGGCGAGCCACGGTAGAAACCGTGCAGCGACTCGGTATTGCGCCCGGACATCATCTCATCGTCGGTGAAGGAGATCGACGTGATGGGTGTGCTCACCGAGGAGTACGCCTCGCGCACCGCGCCGCCTTCCGCGCCCACCGAGTACTCGGGGTCCAGGCACCAGCGCCGCCATTGCTCGATCACTCCGCGCGGCAGGTCGCCGACCACGCCCAGGCGCTTGCCGGGGAAGTAGCCCAGCAGCGGCGTTATCGTCGGCGCCAGCAGGTACCAGAGCAGCCAGGCCTTGTGCCGCAGGCCCTTGGTGTTCTCGCGCCAGTAGCCGCTGCCGGTGGCGATGGTGAAGGCGCGGTGGATGCGCTCGGTGCCGCGCACGAAGGGCAGTATCTGCCCGCCGAGGCTATGACCGATCCAGAACACCGGCAGCTCGCCGGCGGCCTCGACCACGGCGTCGAGCATCGCACTGCAATCGTGATTGCCCCAGGCGAGGATGTCGACGTCCAGGTTACGCAGGTGGCCGGCGCGGGACTTGCCCATGCCGACGTAGTCGAAGGTCACGGTCAGGTAGCCGCGCTCGGCCAGCCAGTTGGCGAAGGCCGTGTAGAAGCGCTGCTCGACGCCCATGGCGGGAACGATCAGCACCGCTCCGCGTGCTTCTCCGGGTGGGTAGTACCAGTGGCTGGACAGGCTGTGGCCGTCGCCATTGTCCAGTGGACGAGGGAGCGGGGTGATCATGGCGCGGTCCCTCAGGCCTGGCTGATGTACATGGTGATGTCGGCGCGGAAGACCTTCTTGTCGCCGACGTAGGCAAGCACCGGGACGATGACGTCGCCTTCCTGGTTCCAGTCCACGGCACGGCCATCGGCCACGGCGCGTACGTCACCGTCGGCCTTGGCCAGGTATTCCACGGTCATGCCGCGGGGAATCCAGCGGCGGCCCTTGGGGATCGACACGTCGGTCATGGTCCCGGCGGCCAGTTCGGCGGCGTTGCACAGGGCGATGGCGTGCACGGTGCCGATGTGGTTGAGCACCTCGCGGCGCTTGGGGAAGGTCACTTCCGCATAGCCTGGGCGCAGCTCGACGAACTGCGGGGCGATGCTGGCGAAGTAGGGGGCAACCTGGCCGATCATGGCGCTGAACTGCGCGGGGCCGGCCTGCTGGTACATTTGCATCATCTGACTCATGGCAACTCCGGGGGCAAAGCGGATTGAAGATGGATGCGCGCCCAGGCAGTATACGAAGACTAGAAATTAATTCTAGAAAAATATTCTAGAATTCTGTTCGAGCGGTTTTTCCAACAGGAACCCCATGGCCCGACCTTCCCGCAAAGACGACATCCTCCAGGCCGCGCTGGCCTGCTTCAGCGAATCCGGCGTGGACGCCACCACCATCGAGATGATCCGCGACCGCTCCGGTGCCAGCATCGGCAGCCTGTATCACCACTACGGCAACAAGGAACGGATCATCGGCGCGCTGTACCTCACCGGCGTCGGCCAGTACGCGGCGCTGCTCGATGCCGGCATCGAGGAGGGCATGAGCGCGGAGGCCTGTGTGAAGCTGTTCGTCACCTGCTACGTCGACTGGGTGGCGGCCAATCCGCAGTGGGCGCGTTTCATCCTGCACAGCCGCGGCCGTGTCGAGGCGGGAGAGGTGGGCGAGGCGTTGCGCGAGGCCAACCGCGAGCAGGGGCGGCGCATCGCCGGGCTGCTTGCCGAGCACCGCAAGGCTGGCGCTTTCAAGGAGCTGGCGCCGGAGCTGTTCAATTCGGTGGTGATTGGCCCAAGCCAGGACTACGCGCGCAACTGGCTGGCCGGGCGCACGCGGGTGGACCTGATCGATTGCCGGGATCAGCTGGCGCAGATTGCCTGGGAGAGCGTGCGGGCCTGAGTTGGGTGCACAGGAGCTGAGGCGTGAAGCCTGTAGGAGCGAGCTTGCTCGCGAACGGTGTTCCCGGCAGCTGCGGTGCTGGATCGGTTCGCGAGCAAGCTCGCTCCTGTGAAGGGCCGTAGGGCGGATAACCTGGAACAGGTTATCCGCCGTCCCCCTGCTGGCGGATAACGCTGGCGCGTTATGCGCCCTACGAGAAATGCGCCGTGCAGAATTGAAAAAGCCCCGCGATGCGGGGCTTTTTCATGCCGTTGAAGCAGTCGGCCGGATCAGGCCAGCTGGCGGCGACGGAACAGCGGTTGCGGCTGGGTCACCGAGGTCTGGTAGACCTCGCTGAAGTCGTCCAGGCCAGCCAGCGCCGCTTGCGGGTCGCGGTCGGCGCGGATGGCGTAGGCGTCGAAGCCGCAGCTCTGCATGAAGAACAACTGGTCGCGCAGTACATCGCCGATGGCGCGCACTTCGCCCTTGTAGCCGTAGCGCTCGCGCAGCAGGCGCGCGGTGCTGAAGCCGCGGCCGTCGGTGAAGGCGGGGAAGTTCACGGCGATGACCTTGAACTTGTCCAGGTCGCCGGCGATGGCTTCGGGCTCTTCGTCCGCATCCAGCCAAACGCCCAGGCCGCCGTCGCGACCGCGCAGGGCCGGGCCGTGTTCCAGCCACAGGTTCAGCGGGATGATCACGTCGTCGCAGTTGGGCACTGTCTCGAGGGTCGCGTCCTTGGGCAGCAGGTGCCAGCGGTCGTCGACGACCTCGCGGTGCTTAATGATTCGCTGCATATACGCGCTCCTTGAAGGGGTCGATGCCGATGCGACGGTAGGTATCGAGGAAACGTTCCTCTTCGGTGCGCTGTTCCACGTAGACGTTGATGATCTTCTCGATCACGTCGGCCATCTGCTCCTGGGCGAAGGACGGGCCGAGGATCTGCGCGAGGCTGGCCTCACGGCTGGCGCTGCCGCCGAGGGAGACCTGATAGAACTCCTCGCCCTTCTTGTCCACGCCGAGGATGCCGATGTGGCCCACGTGGTGGTGGCCGCAGGCGTTCATGCAGCCGGAGATGTTCAGGTCGAGATCGCCGATGTCGAACAGGTAGTCGAGATCGTCGAAACGACGCTGGATGGCTTCGGCCACCGGCAGCGACTTGGCGTTGGCCAGGGAGCAGAAGTCGCCGCCCGGGCAGCAGATCAGGTCGGTCAGCAGGCCCACGTTCGGGGTAGCGAAACCGTTCTCGCGCAGTTCGCCCCAGAGGGTGAACAGCTGCGCCTGCTCGACGTCGGCGAGGATGATGTTCTGGTTATGGCTGTTGCGCACTTCGCCGAAGCTGTAGCGGTCGGCGAGATCGGCGACTGCGTCCAGTTGCTTGTCGGTGATGTCGCCAGGCGCCACGCCGGTGGGCTTGAGCGACAGGGTCACGGCGACGTAGCCGGGCTTCTTGTGGGCGAAGGTGTTGCGGCTGCGCCAGCGGGCGAAGCCGGGATTCTCGGCGTCCAGCTGGGCGAGGGCGGCGTCCTGGTCTTCCAGGGCCTGGTAGGCCGGATCGACGAAGTGCGCGGCTACGCGCTGCAGTTCGGCGTCGGTCAGGGTGCTCGGGCCGTCCTTCAGGTGCGCCCATTCGGCGTCGACCTTCTGGGCGAAGACTTCCGGCGTCAGCGCCTTGACCAGGATCTTGATGCGCGCCTTGTACTTGTTGTCCCGACGGCCATAGCGGTTGTACACGCGCAGGATGGCGTCCAGGTAGGACAGCAGGTGCTGCCAGGGCAGGAATTCATTGATGAAGCTGCCGACGATCGGGGTACGGCCCAGGCCGCCGCCGACGGAGACGCGGAAGCCCAGTTCGCCGGCTTCGTTCTGCACTGCTTCCAGGCCGATGTCGTGCACCTCGATGGCGGCGCGGTCGCTCACGGCGCCGTTGACGGCGATCTTGAACTTGCGCGGCAGGTGGGCGAATTCGGGGTGGAAGGTCGACCACTGGCGGATGATCTCGCACCAGGGGCGCGGATCGACGAGTTCGTCACGGGCGACGCCGGCGAACTGGTCGGTGGTGGTGTTGCGGATGCAGTTGCCGCTGGTCTGGATCGCGTGCATCTGCACGGTGGCCAGCTCGGCGAGGATTTCCGGCACGTCTTCCAGTTCCGGCCAGTTGTACTGGACGTTCTGGCGGGTGCTGATGTGGGCGTAGCCCTTGTCGTAGTCGCGGGCGATCTGCGCCAGCTTGCGAACCTGCCGGGAGGACAGCAGGCCGTAAGGCACAGCCACTCGCAGCATGGGCGCGTAGCGCTGGATGTACAGGCCATTCTGCAGACGCAGCGGGCGGAATTCCTCGCCGGTCAGTTCGCCCGCCAGGTAACGGTGGGTCTGATCGCGGAACTGCTTGACGCGATCTTCTACGATCCTCTGATCGTATTCGTCATATACGTACATGAATCATCCTGCTGTCAGGCTATAGCGCTCAGGGCGTACTGCGTTTCCCAGCGCGCACGGCAACGCGCTCCACGCGGAGTGGGGCGCACGATACCAGTTCGGGAATATGCGCAAAAGTGATGTTTGAGTATATGGCGAGAACTTTCGGATCTAAGCCGCGCCAGGCCTGAGGCTCAGGCGGGGCGGGGGCTTGCGCCGGTAGGTAGGGTCGCCGTTGCGGCGCTGCCCTTTATATCCATTTCAAACGGCAGCGACGCAGTTGTCTGTCGATCAGGCGTCGCGGCCGTGGGCGGCGTCGCGCAGTTGCGAGGTGTCGACGCGGACGAAGATCGAGTCGCCGACGCAGGTCAGCACATCACCGGCATAGACCTCGCAGATGATCCGGCTCTTGCGGCCGACCTCGCCTTCCACATGGGCCTTGAGGGTCAGTGGCACGCCCATGGGCGTCGGCTTGATGTACTTGATGCCGAGGTTGCCGGTGACGCAGTCGATACGCGGCAGGCTGCCCGGCTCGCGGCCCTCGGCGCGGTAGTGATAGGCCATGGCGGTCCAGTTCGAGTGGCAGTCCACCAGCATGGCGATCAGGCCGCCGTAGACCAGTTCCGGCCAGCCGCAGTACTTGGCTTCGGGCAGGTGCTCGGCGACGACGTGAATGCCGTCCTCGTGCCAGCGGCTCTTGATGTGCAGCCCGTGCGGGTTGCTGCCGCCGCAGCCGTAGCAGATGCCTTCCGGTGCGACCCGGTCCTGCAGCGAATCGGGAGTTGGCAGTGAATCGATTTGCATGGCCCTTCCTTGTTCTTGTCATCTTTGCGTGTCGGGGACGCAGCCTAACGGCATTCGCCCGGACGCGAAAAGGGCGGGCTTGCTTGAGAGGAGGGCTGGGCTGGTCTTAACTCTCGCCTGTGGTCCTTCAGCCAATAACGAGAAGATGGGGGAAGCATGAGCGAAGAAACGTCCAACAAGACCAGCGACAGCGTCGTCGATGCCCGCGCCGCATTCATCCTGATCCTGCTGGTGGTTGCGACCGCCGTGTTCTGGGTCAGCCACCAGTGACAGCGGTGCCGGCGGGTCGTCCTGCGGCCCGCCTGGTACCTCCTTCCTCGGCTGGCCTCTACAGGCCGGCGAAATGCAGCACCAGTTGCACCAGCCCGTAGAGCAGCAGCACGAAGATCAGCGTGAAGAGAATGCCCATGGCGATGAAGTGGCTCGGCTTGCCGTGGGTGAAGTCGCGCGCGCGGTTGCGCCCGCTCTGCACGCCGAAGGCCGCGGCCAGTACGCTGTGGAGCATCTGCCAGAAAGTCGGCGGCTTGTTCTGTTGCTCGTCCATCGTTCATCCTCCTTTTGCCTGCAAGCCTAGCTCCTGACGGAGCTGGCGCTAGAGTTCGATCTGCGTCCACTGGCGCTTCTGCCACATCACCGCGAAGATCGCCGAGGCCAGCCCGCGCTGCAGAATCTGCATGCTCCAGATCGCCAGCAGGCCGCCGCCCAGTACCGGGCCGACCAGGTAGGCCAGTGGCAGGAAGAACAGCCACTGATTGCCCAGGCTGACCGCCATCACCGTGCGCACGGCCCCCGCGCCCAGCAGCGCCTGAGTCAGCACCAGCGCCGTGGCGTCGATCACCATGCCCATGCCGGTCAGCATCAGTGGCATCCGGCCCAGTTCGATCAGCGCAGGGTCGCTGACGAACAGCCGCAGGATGGCCTCGGGGAATATCCAGAACGGCGCCCCCAGCAGCGCCAGCCCGCAGGCCGCCACCTTCACCACGTCCCAGCCCCAGCGGTGCGCGCTGTCGAAGTCGCGCTCGCCCATGCTCTGGCTGACCAGGGTGGTTGCCGCCATGCCCAGGCCGACGCCGGGGAGGATCAGGAACAGCGCCAGGTTGATCAGCACGTGGGCCACGGCCAGTTCGCGGGTGCCGACCTGGGCGATGATCCAGAACAGCAGGGTGATGCCGGCGGCGAAGAAGAACTGCTGCAGCGAGTTGGGCAGCGACAGGCGCAACAGCGTGCGGATATCCCGCTCGCTCGGCAGGCGCGGGTGGCAGCCCTGGGAGCGGGTATCGCGCCAGGTGATCCAGGCGTAGATCAGTGAGCCGATGTACAACGCCAGCGTGGTGCCCAGGCCGCTGCCTACCGCGCCCATGCGCGGCAGGCCGAACAGGCCGTGGATCAGGCTGTAGCTGATCGCCGCATTGGCCAGGTGCATCACCACCAGGGTGCGCATGTACATGCCGGAGCGCCGGGTACCGTTCCAGTAGCCACGGAAGGAGAAGTTCAGGCCGACCGCGAGCACCGACAGCGCGCGCCACTCGAAGTAGGGGATGCCGACTGCCAGCACGTCGGGATCGCTGGACAGGGCCCGGATGATTGGCTCGGCGCACAGCAGGCAGATCAGTGTGATCGGCAGCGACAGGCCCAGCGCCACCAGCAGCCCGCAGTTCAACGGCGCGGCCAGTTCATCGTTGCGGCCTTCGCCTCGGCGGCGCGCTACCAGCGCCTGCACGCCGGCGCCCAGGCCCATCACCAGGGAAATGGCGACGAAGTTGGCGTAGCTGCCGATGCCGACCCCGGCCAGGGACTTCTCCCCAAGGTGGCCGACCATGGCGGCATCCACCAGGTTGAGCAGGCTCTGGCTGAGCATGCCGCCGATGATCGGCAGGCCCAGGCTGAGAATGTTCTGGAACCGCTGGCGCTCTAGCATGGCGTCTCGGGGCAGTGAATTCCGGCTTGTTGTGGACATCTGGCGGGCCGTGCCGGTGGGGCGCCGCTGTGGGAAATCCTAGCCGAAGGGCAGGCTTCCTGCTCCCTTTTGGGGCGGAATATGCCTACGAACATTGCGAAGTTGTTCCGGTGATATTTCCGATGTTTGTGTGAGGTGCGTCACGTTTTTTCGGCTTGGCGAACGAAAGCGGCGTACTACGCTGAAATTCAATTGACCAGGGCAAACCTGTGCGAAAGCCAGGGACGCAAAGCCACCGATCTAACGCCCGCAAGGGCCATGACCGCGGGGTTGCCAAGCAGGCCGGACGTTCGTCCGCGCCCTCTGCGAGCTTGTGCTCGGCATCCGCCAACGTCCCGGTGAGCCTCCTGATCAACCCGTGCAGGTTGATGGTGTTTGTTGGCCCAAGGGAGCGCGCCGATGAATCAGCCGTATCAGGTTCAATACACCTACGGGTTCGCCCGGATGGCGTTGCGGGATCAGGTGGTGTTCAAGTCCATCGTCGGCTTGCTCAGCGGTCGTACGCTGGCGGCCTGGGCCTACGTCGACGGCTCGCCCGACCTGCTGGTCGAAGGATATGAAGGCGAGCCGCGGGTGCAGTTGCGCACGGCAGAGGGCGAGCCTTTCTGGGTGCACTGGCCGCTGCGCGCCAGCGAAGTCTTCGACTGCCTGGAGCGTGCTGCCCGCGCCATTGGCCAGCGGCCAACGGCGCTACCCGGTACGGCGCTGCGCCTGAAGCACTGGCCAGCGGCTTCCCTGCTCAAGGGCGATCATCGCTACGTGCGCCTGGCTACGCTGCTGTGTGCCCGGGCGATGAGCCTCGACGAACTGTGCGAGCGCTCTGGCGTGCAGCGCCAGGTGGCGGAGAGTTTCGTTCACCTGATGGCCGCCCAGGAGCTGCTTGAAGACGCTGAGAGCCTCCCCGTGGCGCCCGTCCGCCAGGTTGCCGCGCCTGTCGGCCTGTTGGCGCGCATCCGCCGCCACCTGGGCCTGGGCGGTGCTGCGGAGGCTGGCCGATGAGGGAGTACAAGATTCTCTTTACCGGCACCATGGGCGCTGGCAAGACCACTGCCATCGCCGCGATCAGTGATATCGAGCCGGTCAGTACCGATGTGCAGAACAACGACCCGAGCGTGGACAAGGCGCGCACCACCGTCGGCCTGGATTACGGCGAAGTGCTGCTCGGCCCCGACGAGCGCTTGCGTCTGTATGGCACCCCCGGCCAGGAGCGGTTCGCCTTCATGTGGGGAATCCTCGCGCGCGGTGCGCTGGGGCTGGTGATCCTGATCGACAATTCGCGGCCCGATCCGCTGGGCGACCTGCGCGTCTATCTCGACGGCTTCGCCGACTGCATTGCCCAGGCGCCCTGCGTCGTGGGGGTTGGCCGTCTGCCGGAGAATTCCCATCCCGGCCTGGACGATTACGCCGCCGCCCTGGCGCAAGCCGGGTACGCCTTTCCGGTGGTGGAGGTGGATGTTCGCGAAGCGGAGCAGGTGCGCCTGCTGCTCGACCTGCTCCTGCTGCAACTGGAATGCACGGCGGCCTGAGGTCCGAGGTTCGCAACCGACTGGAGTCGACCATGGAACACGCCCTGATGAGCCTGCCGGAAAGACTGCGCAACGATGCCGAACAGGCGCTGGACGAGCTCGGCGCCAGCCTGGGCAGGCTGAGCGCAGCGGTGATCGCCACCACCGACGGCTTCGAAGTGGCTTCCCGCGCTGGCAAGGGGCTGGAGGTATCCAAGCTGGCGGCGATGGCCTGCTCGATCTCGGCGCTCGGCGCCATGGTCGGCCAGGAAAGTGAGGTCGGGCCGCACCAGAACGTGATAGTCGAGGCCAGCGAGGGCTACATCGTCATCGTCGATATCCCGCATCCAAGCTATCCGATGATCCTCAACCTGGTCGCCGATCGCGAGGAAATGCTCGGGCAGGTGCTCTACCAGGCCAAGAGGGCGGCAACCCGACTGGCGGATATCTCGCTGCTCGGCTGAGACATAAGGCTTCGTGGCGCGCGCGGCTACGAGGCCCTTACAACAGGACGCGCACTCGAGGAGTAATCGCTATGGCAGCACTGCAACAATCGCTGGACGAACTGCTGAACCTGGATGGTGCCCTGGCGTCGGCCGTGGTGGATGCCAAGAGCGGCATGCTGCTCGGGCAGGCCGGTGGTGGCGTGGACCTGGAACTGGCGGCGGCGGGCAATACCGAGGTGGTTCGTGCCAAGCTCAAGACCATGAAATCCCTGGCGCTCAACGATGTGATCGAGGACATCCTCATCACCCTCGGCCGCCAGTACCACATCATCCGCCCGATGACCAAGCACGAGGGCGTATTCATGTACTACGTGCTGGACAAGGTCAAAGCCAACCTGGCGCTGGCCCGACGCAAGTTGCAGGAGGTGGAGGGGCAGATGGCGATCTGAAGCCTGCGTCAGCGGTGGGCGGACGGGGAGGTCCGCCCACCATCGTCGAGCTCGGCTGGCCCCTCGCGGGCCAGCTGCGTTTCAGCCCAGCAGCAATTCGGCCAGGCGCGCGGCGTGCCCGCGCAACTCCGGCACGGCGGTCGCTTCCCAGTGGCTGGCGCGCAGCATCGGGCTGAGCAGGTAGAGGTTCGGATTGGCCGCGCCGTTCTCGTCAAGCAGGCGGAAGCCGCTGTCGGTTTCCAGCCCCAACCCTTGCCGGTCCTGGCGGATCACGCCGCGATCCAGCAAGCCGCTGAGCAGCGGCTCGTTCACGGTACGCAGGTTGGTGCAGGGGCCGGTGCAGTTGATCAGGTAATCGAAGCGCTGTCGTTGCGATTGCTTCGCGCCGCGATGGCGGACTTCCAGTTCGATGCCACTTGCTGATGCGCTGGCGGCAAGCACCCGGCCAGCCTGTACCTGCAGCTGAGCGCTGCCACGCAGGTCATCGATGCGCTTGGCCACTGGCGGCGCGGCACGGTGGCGATGGACGTCCCAGTAGGTTTGCAGATGGCGCAGGAAGCGACTGCGTTCGTTGTCGTCCAGTGCCTGCCAGAGTTGTGGTGTGGCGGGGCGCAGCGCGGCGATCACGTCACGCCAGTCGTGTCCGTCCGCCGCGGCCTGGCGGATCAGGCGGCGCAGCTCGCGCAGCCGCTGGTTCAGCCCCATGTCCCGGAGGAAGGCTGCCGGCAGCTCCGGCAGCAGGGGATGGCTGGCGTTGTCGCGATGCGCCTGTGGCAGGAGGGCGCGGCGTGACAGCGCGAGCAGCGGGCCGGCGTGCCCCTGGTCCTGCAGCGCGAGAGCCATGTCGTACATGGTCAGGCCGGTGCCCAGCAGCAGGACGGAGGCAGCAGCAGGAATGCTTTCCAGCGCACCCGGCGCCCAGGGGTCGCGGAGATAGCGCGGTGACCCTTCCAGGGGCTTGAGCGGGCCGGGGGTGGCGGGGGCGAAGTTGCCGGTGGCGATGATGACCTTGCGGCTATCCAGCGGCTGGCCGTCATCGAGCAGCAGGCGCAGGTGATCGCACTGATCGGTCAGCTCCAGCACTTGCTGGCAGAGACTGCTGAAACGCACGCCAGGCGAAGCTTCGGCGATGGCGTGGCCGAGACGGTCCTGCAGGTAGTCGCCGTAGAAACGGCGCGGCAGGAAGTCGCCGGGCTTCGCCTCGGGCATCTGTTTGCGCGCGAATTCGAGGAAGTCCGACGGCTGGTCGGGGAACAGGCTCATGCGCTCGGCCGGCACATTGAGGATGTGGCTGGCAGAGCGGGTGCCGTAGGCCAGGCCGCGAGCCAGGCGGCCGGAGCGGTTGATCAGACTGAGTCGTAGCGGCCCTTTTGCCGTGCGCAGCAACTGGATGGCCAGTGCCGTGCCGCAGAATCCGCTACCGATGATGGCGATGTGTTCCATGCAACCCGCTCCTTGTTTCGAACCGGGGCAGGGTCGCAGAGCAGAGGCTTGCTGGCAATCGTGGCAATCAGATGCAGGGGCGCGAGGCGCCGAGGCCCGCTATGGGTGATCGAAGGGCAGCGCCAGGGTGTCGACGAGCGCATCCACTGGCATTGAAACCACGGTAACGATCGGGCAGACGATACTCATCCAGCAGAACAGCGTGACCGGAGCGTACCCCGTGCTGACGTTGCCGGTGAGCAGCTTGGCGTCGGCCTGCAGGCCCTTGTAGTAGGTGTCGTGCGTCCAGTGGTTATTGTCGACGCGGGTAATCACGGTGCCACAGCCGGAGATTGCGCTGGCGATGAGCAGGCTTATCAGGAAATTGCGCATGGGAAATTTCGACGGTGAGGGCGTGCGTCGAAAGATGCCGCTGAAGCAGCCGAGGTTGTATCAGACGATTCGGAAAGGGCGGCCAGAATAGCCGCCCTTGCGTGCCACTTATTCGAACAGGCCGTGCCAGCAGTCGCTCAGCTCGCCCAGCTCGAAGGATTTCACCCAGGACTGCTTTTCCAGCCACAGACGGGTGGTTTCGCGGTCGGCTTCGGTCAGGCTGCCGACGTCGTTCAGGCACAGGTAGCCGGTGAACTCGCCGTCTTCGGTGGCGCCGCCGACGAAGACCCAGCCTTCGGCTTCGACAAAGGCGATCCACTGGTCGAGCACGTCATCCAGGTCGCCGCTGTAGTTCACTTCGAGGCTGAAGCCGAACTCCTGGAACTCGCCCAGGCGCAGCTTCTTCAGCAGGCGGCGTTTGCGCGGTTTGGCCATTTGTTCGGGGGTGAGGTATTTCATCTGTGATTCTCTCTTCAGCGGAAGCCTGGCGGGTGGCCGGCTTCGATCCGTTGTGCCCTGGGGGTGCCCAGGATGGCGGGATTATCCCGCATCTGCGCAGGATATGCAGCGAAGCTTTTCCCAGGCCGCGGACCTGCCTGACGAAACCGCCGCGCCGGGTAGGCCCGGCTGCGGCGTGGGGCGTCAGATCAGTTGTCGTAGCCCAGGTTCGGCGACAGCCAGCGCTCGCTGGTGCCGATCTCCTGGTCCTTGCGCGCGCTGTAGCGTTCGATCTGGTCCTTGTCGAGCTTGCCGACGGCGAAGTACTGCGCCTGCGGGTGGGCGAAGTACCAGCCGCTGACGGCGGCGGCGGGGAACATCGCGTAGTGCTCGGTCAGGGTCACGCCAGACAGGCCCTGCGGATCGAGCAGCTGGAACAGCGTGCCCTTCTCGGTGTGGTCCGGGCAGGCCGGGTAGCCGGGCGCCGGGCGGATGCCGACGTACTGCTCCTTGATCAGCGCCTCGTTGTCCAGGTGCTCCTCGGGCTGGTAACCCCAGTATTCCTTGCGCACGCGCTCGTGCAGCCACTCGGCGCAGGCTTCGGCGAGGCGGTCGGCCAGCGCCTTGACCATGATCGCGCTGTAGTCGTCGCCCTTGGCCTCGTAGGCCTTGGCCACTTCCTCGGCACCGATGCCGGCGGTGGTGATGAAGCCACCGACGTAGTCCTTCACGCCGCTGTCCTTGGGCGCGACGAAGTCGGCCAGGCTGAAGTTCGGCTTGCCGTCGGGCTTGATGGTCTGCTGGCGCAGGTGGTGCAGGGTGGCCAGCTTGTGGCCGTCGTCGCCATAGACTTCCAGGTCGTCGTGGTGCACCTGGTTGGCCGGCCAGAAGCCGAAGACGGCCTTGGCGCGAATGAGCTTCTCGTCGATCAGCTTCTTCAGCATCGCCTGGGCGTCGTTGAACAGGCTGGTCGCCGCTTCGCCCACGACTTCGTCGGTGAGGATGCGCGGGTACTTGCCGGCCAGGTCCCAGGAGATGAAGAAGGGCGTCCAGTCGATATATTCGGCCAGTACGTTGAGGTCGATGTCATCCAGCACCTTGACGCCGGTGAAGCTCGGCACCGGTGGCTGGTAGCCGGCCCAGTCGAACTTCGGCTTGGCGGCGATCGCCTGTTCGTAGCTCAGGCGCTCGGTGCGTGCGCTGCGGTTGGCGGTGCGCTCGCGGACTTCCGCGTACTCTTCGCGCAGTTTGCGCGCGTACTCGGGCTTCATTTCCTTGGACAGCAGGGTGGTCGCCACGCCCACCGCGCGGGAGGCGTCGGTGACGTAGACCACCGCGTCGTTGCTGTACTGCGGGTCGATCTTCACCGCGGTGTGCGCCTTGGAGGTGGTGGCGCCGCCGATCAGCAGCGGCAGGCTGAAGTTCTGCCGCTGCATTTCCTTGGCCACGTGGACCATCTCGTCCAGCGACGGGGTGATCAGGCCGGACAGGCCGATGATGTCGCACTTCTGCTCGCGGGCGGTCTGCAGGATCTTCTCTGCCGGGACCATCACGCCCAGGTCGACGATGTCGTAGCCGTTGCAGCCCAGCACCACGCCGACGATGTTCTTGCCGATGTCGTGGACGTCACCCTTCACCGTGGCCATGAGGATCTTGCCCTTGGCCTCGGGCTTGTCGCCTTTTTCTGCCTCGATGAAGGGAATCAGGTGCGCCACGGCCTGCTTCATCACGCGGGCGGATTTCACCACCTGCGGGAGGAACATCTTGCCGGCGCCGAACAGATCGCCGACCACGTTCATGCCGGACATCAGCGGGCCTTCGATGACCTCGATGGGGCGCGCGCACTTCTGCCGGCATTCCTCGGTGTCTTCGACGATGAAGGTGGTGATGCCCTTGACCAGCGCATGCTCCAGGCGCTTCTCGACGCTGTGGCTGCGCCATTCCTCGTTCTCGACTTCCTTGACCGCGCCGCCGCCCTTGTAGTTGTCGGCGATGGCCAGCAGCGCCTCGGTGGCGTCCGAGCTGCGGTTGAGCACCACGTCCTCGACCTTGTCGCGCAGTTCCTTGGGGATCTCGTCGTAGATCTCCAGCTGGCCGGCGTTGACGATGCCCATCGTCAGGCCGTTCTGGATCGCGTAGTAGAGGAACACCGAGTGGATCGCCTCGCGCACCGGGTTGTTGCCACGGAACGAGAACGACACGTTGGACACCCCGCCCGACGTCAGCGCGTAGGGCAGGTTGTCGCGGATGTAGGCGCAGGCCTCGATGAAGTCGACCGCGTAGTTGTTGTGCTCCTCGATGCCGGTGGCGACCGCGAAGATGTTCGGGTCGAAGATGATGTCTTCCGGTGGGAAGCCCACTTCGTTGACCAGGATGTCGTAGGAGCGCCGGCAGATTTCTTCCTTGCGCGCCTGGGTATCGGCCTGGCCGGCTTCGTCGAAGGCCATCACCACCACGGCGGCGCCGTAACGCTTGCACAGGCGGGCGTGGTGCTTGAACTGCTCGACGCCTTCCTTCATGGAGATGGAGTTGACGATGCCCTTGCCCTGGATGCACTTCAGGCCGGCTTCGATCACCTCCCACTTGGAGGAGTCGATCATGATCGGCACGCGGGAGATGTCCGGCTCGGAAGCGATCAGGTTGAGGAACCGCACCATGGCTGCCTGTGAATCCAGCATGCCTTCGTCCATGTTGATGTCGATCACCTGGGCGCCGGCTTCCACTTGCTGCTGCGCCACTTCCAGCGCTTCGGCGTAGTTCTCCTCGCGGATCAGCCGGGCGAACTTGGCCGAGCCGGTGATGTTGGTGCGCTCGCCGACGTTCACGAACAGCGAGTTGCGGTCGATGGTGAAGGGCTCCAGGCCGGACAGGCGGCAGGCCTTGGGAATCTCCGGGATGGCGCGCGGGGCGTACTTGGCCACGGCCTTGGCGATGGCCTCGATGTGGCCCGGCGTGGTGCCGCAGCAACCACCGATGATGTTGAGGAAGCCGGAGGCGGCGAACTCTTCCACGACCACCGCCATTTCCGCCGGGGTCTCGTCGTATTCGCCGAAGGCGTTGGGCAGGCCGGCGTTGGGGTGGGCAGAGACGTGGGTATCCGCCTTGGTTGCCAGCTCTTCCAGGTAGGGGCGCAGCTCTTTCGCACCGAGGGCGCAGTTCAGGCCGACGGAGATCGGGTTGGCGTGGCGCACCGAGTTCCAGAAGGCCTCGGTGGTCTGGCCGGACAGGGTGCGGCCGGAGGCGTCGGTAATGGTGCCGGAGATCATGATCGGCAGCTCGACGCCCAGCTCTTCGTAGACGCCCTGCACGGCGAAGATCGCGGCCTTGGCGTTGAGGGTGTCGAAGATGGTCTCGATCAGGATCAGGTCGGCGCCGCCCTCGATCAGGCCGCGGGTGGATTCGCTGTAGTTCTCCACCAGCTCGTCGAAGGTGACGTTGCGGAAGCCAGGGTCGTTGACGTCCGGGGAGATCGAGCAGGTGCGGCTGGTCGGGCCGAGGACGCCGGCGACGAAACGCGGGCGGTCCGGGGTCTCGGCGGTCTTGGCGTCGGCCACTTCACGGGCCAGGCGCGCGCCCTCGACGTTCATCTCGTAGGCCAGCTCCTGCATGTCGTAGTCGGCCTGCGACACGCGGGTGGCGTTGAAGGTGTTGGTCTCGAGGATGTCGGCGCCTGCGTCCAGGTAGGCCTTCTCGATGGCCTGGATCACGTCCGGGCGGCTGAGCAGCAGCAGGTCGTTGTTGCCCTTCACGTCGCTCGGCCAGTCGGCGAAGCGCGCGCCACGGTAGTCCTCTTCCTGCAGCTTGTAGCTCTGGATCATGGTGCCCATGCCGCCGTCGAGGATCAGGATGCGCTCCTTGAGGGCTTGCTGGAGGGCTTGCAGGCGTGCGGCACGGTCGATCATTGGAATACCTGGGGGAAAAGGGCGTGGCGAAAGGTCGCTGATGATAGCAAAGCTGCACAGCTTTCCGGTGGTTCGCGGTTTTCCATGAATTCTGCTCATGTTGTCGGGGCGCCTGACTTGACGTCGTGTCAACCGCGCCCCGACCGCACCTGACAAGTCCGGAACTGCCTGACACCGGCCTTGCTGGGAGAATTCAAGGCACTGAGTGGCAAGGATGAGGAAGTTTCGCGTCGCTGGCTGCTCGCCCAAGGATTCCGCACGCAAGGAGAGACTGATGTCGCAGAACGCCAACACCCTGATGCTGTTCTTCAAGGAGCAGGGCCCGCACGAGTTGTGCGTGCTGTCGCTGGTCAACCTGATGCGTGGCGACCAGGAGAAGTCGCTCGTCTATCAGCAGCGCCTGGGCGTCGACCTGTCGGGGATCTGGCAGGACGAGTGGTTCAACCAGCAATTCAGCGCACAGCCCGAGTACATCCGCCTGGATTTCGATACGTCGGTGCGCGCCAACCTGCCGCTGGTACTGCTCGAGAGCCTGTTCGAGCGTGGCCTGCGCGCGGCGGTGATCGAGGTATTCCACGACCAGGTCGGCGAAACCCAGCGCCATCACTTCCTTGACGGCAAGCTGGTCAATCGCTCCGACCTGTACCACCGCGAACCCTTCATCGAGCCCATTGTCGTCGCTCAACTGGACGCGCGTCACGAGGACGGGGAGGAAGACACCAGCGTCTGTGTGACGCGTCCGGTGCCGCTGCGCAAGCTGATCGAAGAAGAGCGCGAGCACGAGGAAAAAGCCAAGGCACTGGTGGAGGGTATCGCCGAGATCGCCAAGGTGGCGCGGCAGACCGGTGTCGGCCCCGGCGGCGTGATCAAGACCGGGCTGGTGCTCTGGCAGATGGCCAAGGGCCTGCTGCATGCGGTGATCTTCACCGTGCTGGCCCTGGTGTTCTTCAAGGGGTTCTGGATGTGGTTGGGCCTGGGGGTGTTGCTCGCCATCGTCCTGCCGCTGCTCTATGGCTGGGTCGAGTACAGCGACCTCAGCGAAAAGCGTGAGGAGCCCGAGGCCATCGATGGCGCGGACTGATGCGCCAGCTTCCGGCCTGTCGGTCCGCTACCGCGAAATGCGAAATCCGTCGCAGTCAAAAGCGAAACGCTGTCGCACCCATCTAGGCGCAAAACCTTGCCATGCGTATGCTGGCGCGCGGCGACAGGTAGTGGCTATCTGCCTGCTCGCTGTCGGCAGGGCTTCATGATCGCCTGCCGGATCATGAAGCCGGCAGCATCGCAAGACCGGCAGGGATGGAGCGTGCGGCGCAGCTGGCCGCCCCACGCAAGCTACGGATTGGCGATTTTGGACACGGATGCTTTCTCGCAACTGTTGACGCTCTACATGCGGCGTATCCGCGCCAGTGCCTCGGGCGTGGCGACGGAAATCGGCCTGAGCCGCGAAGCCGTGAACAACTGGCGCAATGGCCTGTCGCTACCCAATCCCAAATCCCGCGACAAGCTCATCGCCTGCGCCCGCTACCTGCGCCTCACCGAGCTGGAAACCAATCGGCTGTTCAGCGCCGCGGGGTTCGAGCAGGAGTTTCCGCTGCAGACCGAAACCGCCGGCAGCGTGCCTTTCGCTCCCTATATCGAGTCGCTGTTCGACCAGTTGCGCAGGCTCACGCCGTATCCCATCGTCCTGCTGCTGTCCCAGGCGCACTGGGGCCAGCCGCCGTTCCGCCAGGAGCTGCTGGGCCGCGCCCGCGCGCTTTACGGCGAGCAGTCGGTGCTGCACATCCAGCCGCCTTACAGTGCCAGCACCGCCAGCGGCGACTATTTTGCCGCTATCGGCCGCCAGTGCGGTTTTGCCGACGTTACCTCGGATTATGAGTTCGAAGCCGCGCTGGAGCGTCGCCTGCTGGCCGGTGAGCGGCTGTTCTGCCTGGTCAGCCGCTTCGAGCAGGGCACCCCGCAGTTGCGCGAGATGCTTGCCGGTATCCTGCGCAGCCTCAGCGAGATGCACAGCGGTCGCCTGCACCTGCTGCTGTGCGGCGGCGAAGGGCTGGCCGACCTGAAGTACCGCAGCGGCGACCTGTCGCTGCTGAACATCGCCCAGGTCAGCCATTGGTCGGAGCTGACCCTCGCCGACCTCGGCCTGCTGGCCCAGCGTCGCTGGCCTGAGCGGCGTTTCGACCAGGCCATGCTGGGTGAGTTGCTGGAAAGCTGCGGCGGCCACCCGGCGCTGGCGGAAGAAGGGCTGGAGTGGCTGGTGCAGCATGACGGCCTCAGCAGCGAATCGCGCCGCGCGCTGCATGAGCTGTTGTCACGCAGCGCACGCCTCTGGCAAGCCTTCCTGCCGCTGGCGGAAACCGACAGTTCACGCGAACGCCTGCGTCAGCGCCTGGAGGCGGCTGACCTGGGGCGCGCCAGCCCGTACTTGGCCGATGGCGAGCTGCGCCGGCTGTTCTGGAACAACCTGATCACCGTGCGTGGCCAGGGCGACTCGGCCAGGCTGGTCTGGCGCTGTGAGGTCATTCGCCAGACTGGTCGGCAGGTGCTGGACGCATGCGTCGAGGCCTGAACCGGCAGCGTGGTGCGCTCAGCTACAAGCGCCTGCTGATAGTTGCGCTGATCACGTTCCTGCTGGGCAGTGCCGTGCTGGTGCCGCGCCTCAATCCGTTCTCCCGCGATGCTGCGCTGGCGGCGGAGGCAACCTACGATCTGTGGTCCGAACTGCTGAACTGGCGCACGGCGCTGCTCAAGGCTCAGTTGAGCGGCGCCGGCTGGCCGGCGGACATCCAGGCACATGCCCCGGTGAACCGCGACCCGCTGCTCAAGGTCGTGTCGCCCCAGCCCTACCGGCTGATCGCAACCGTGGTCGATCGCGCCGAACTGGGCAGCCTCGCCGGGCGGCAGGTGATCATCGACCTGCGGCCGCGCAGCAACGACTGGACCTGCAGCGCCGGCAATCCACCGCTGGACGAACGATTCCTGCCACCGGGCTGCAGCACCGGCTATCGCGGGGAGCCGGCTGATGATGACAGCCCGTTGGTGACTTCCCTGCGCGCCATCGTGACCGGATGCGCACTGTTGTTCCTCTGTTTCGGCCTGATGCAGTTGCTCCGCCACCCGTTGCTGGCGCCGATCCAGCTAAGTCCTGCACGCCTGCTGAACACGCCCTTGCAGGACCTGCCGCGAGTGGACCGCCTGCTCCGCCTGCTCGGGCGCCGGGAGGCGACCTTGCGCGCCGCCGGAGTCACGCAGACGCGCTGGCAACAGGCATTGGCCTGCGCCCGTGGCGACGGCTCCGAGCGCATCCGGGCGCTTGCGCTGAGGCTCGGTGCCGCGTGCCAGCCCAGCGGCGGCTGGGTGCTGCCCGGCGTGTTGTGCGAATGGAAGCTGAATGCGGACGTGCCGATTTCCCTCGATCGCTGCCTGGTCTACCTGCCAGCGCCGGAGCTTGATGCGGAGCAGGTCGTGCAGCACCTGCGGGCCTTGCAGCTGGGGCTGGATGTCATGCTGGTACTGACCACCGATGACCAGGAGGAGCTGCAGGCCTACTGCGGCGAGCACAGCAACCTGTTCGTCGCCATCGGCAGCCGCCAGCAAAGCGAATGGCTGCTCGCTCGCAATGCCGGCGAGGTGCTGCTGCGCCTGCTGGCGGCGCAGTTGCGCCTGACCCGGATATCTCCCTACCAGACACGCGGCGGCGTGGTGCGTGCCGGTTCTTTCTTCGGCCGTGACCAACTGCTCGCGCGGGTGCTCAACCGCGAGCCGGCCAACTACCTGGTGGTTGGTGGTCGGCAACTGGGCAAGAGCAGCCTGTTGAAGGCTGTGCAGCGGCGCCTCGAGGACCACCCGCAGTTGAGCTGTCACTACATCTCGCTGCGCGATCACCGGCTCGCCCCGCGCCTGGCGCTGCAGTTCGGCCTGCCCGCGGAAAGCCCGCTGGAGTCGGTCATCCAGCACATCGCTACGCACCAAGCGGGCAAGCGCCTGTTCCTGCTGATCGACGAGGCCGACCTGTTCTTCCGCGACGAAGCCGCCCACGGCTACCCGCAGCTTTCGACTCTGCGCGCGCTGAGCGAGGAGGGTCGGTGCTGGTTCATGCTGGCCGGTTTCTGGGACCTCTATGCCACCGCCGTGCTGGACTACCAGTCGCCACTGCGCAACTTCGGCGAGGTGCTGACCATCGGCGCGCTGGAGCGCCAGGCCTGCCGCGAACTGGCCAGCGTGCCGCTGGCGCGCCTGCGCCTGGGTTTTGCCAGCGATACCCTGCTGGATGACCTGGTGGATGCCAGCGGGCAGCGCGCCAACCTGGTCGCGATCCTCTGCCAGGAATGCCTGGAAGCCTTGCCCCCTGGCGTGCGGGTGATCGAGCGCCAGCAGCTCGGCGCCGCCCTGGCCTCCCAGGCAGTGCAGGACGCGCTCGCCGGCTGGGGCCGCCTGAGCCAGGACGAGGCGGCCTGCCGCCTGGACCGCATCCTCGTCTATCACACCGCGCAGCACGGCAGCACTAGCCTCGCGGGGCTGATCGCAGTGGTCGGAGCGTCCATCGATGCCGTGGCGCTCAAGGAGTCCCTGGCACGCCTGCAACTGGCTTTCGTCCTCAAGCGCAACGGCGAAGGCTACGAGTTTGCCGTGCCGTTGTTCGCCGGCCAGTTCGAGGCGGGCGAGCTGCCCTTGCTGGTGCGCCACGAGCTGGCCGCGCTACGCAACGAGGCGGGCTAGCCGAAAGGCGCGCTGTCGGCAGGCCCATGAGTTGGTAGACTTCCGCTGTTAATGGTCAAGGAACGTCTCCATGCTCCCCCGGATCCTCGTGCTGCTGGCCCTGCTCATGGCCAGCCTGGGCCTGCGTGCCGAATCGATGTCCTATACCCGCGATATCCAGCCGATCTTCACCGAGAAATGCGTGGCCTGCCACGCCTGCTACGACTCGCCGTGCCAGCTCAACCTGACGGCCGCCGAAGGCGCCCAGCGCGGGGCGAACAAGCTGCCGGTCTACGACGGTGCGCGCACGAAGGCGCAAGATCCGACCCGGTTGTTCCTCGACGCCAACGGCGCGGACGCCTGGCGGCGCAAGGATTTCTGGTCGGTGCTTGACGGCCGTGGCAGCCAGGCGGCGCTGATGGCGCGGATGATCGACCTGGGCCACGAGCACCCGCTGGTGCCCAATGCAAAGATTCCCGACGGACTGGATCTGTCGATCAACCGCACCAACCAGTGCCCGACGCCGCAGAGCATCGATGATTTCGTGGCCAAGAACCCACGTAGCGGCATGCCGTTCGCCGTCACCGGCCTGACCGACAAGCAGCTGAAGACCATCAGGACCTGGCTGGCCCAGGGCGCTCCAGTGGATGAGAAGGCCTGGCAGCCGGGCAGCGGCGAGGCCTCGCAGATTGCCGACTGGGAAAGCTTCCTCAACCAGCCCGGCGCCCGCCAGAGCCTGGTGTCGCGCTGGATCTACGAGCACCTGTTCCTCGCCCACCTGTACTTCACCGAGCGCGGCGAGCCGGGGCACTTCTTCCAGCTGGTGCGTTCGCGTACGCCCAGCGGCCAGCCCATCGACCCCATCGCCACGCGGCGTCCCAACGACGATCCGGGCAATACCTTCTACTACCGCCTGTGGCCTATCCAGGGGGTGATCGTGCACAAGACGCACATCACCTATCCGCTCAACGAGGCCCGCCTCAAGCGCAACCAGGAGCTGTTCTACGGCACCGCCTGGAATACCGACAAGGTGCCGGGTTACGGCCTGCAGCACCGCGCCAACCCCTTCGTGACCTTCGAGGCGATCCCAGCGCGGGCGCGTTACCAGTTCATGCTGGATAACGCCGAGTACTTTGTCCGTACCTTCATCCGTGGGCCGGTGTGCCGCGGGCAGATCGCCACCGATGTGATCCGCGACAACTTCTGGGCGGTGTTCCAGGACCCGGACCACGACCTCTATGTCACCGATCCGAAATTCCAGCGTCAGGCCTCGCCGCTGCTGGCGCTGCCGGGGCAGATCGACGACGTGGGGGCGATGCTGTCGCAATGGCGTTCCTACCGCGACAAGCGCAATAAATACGAAGAGCTGCGCCAGGACGTCTATGACGAGGCGCCCGCACCGACCTGGGCGGACATCTGGGCTGGCAACGACAACGCCGTGCTGAGCATCTTCCGCCAGTACGACAGCGCCTCGGTGCGCAAGGGCCTGATCGGCGGCGTGCCGCAGACTATCTGGTGGATGGACTACCCGCTGCTGGAGCGCACCTACTACGGGCTGGTGGTGAACTTCGACGTATTCGGCAACGTTGCCCACCAGGCGCAGACGCGGCTGTACTTCGACCTGATCCGCAACGGCGCCGAGCAGAACTTCCTGCGCCTGATGCCCGTCGGCGCGCGCAAGAAGCTGCTCGACGACTGGTACCAGAGCAGCGGCAAGCTGAAGATGTGGGCCGACTACTACAACTCCGACAGCGACGCGCCGACCGGCCTGTTCCTGCCGGAGAAGGGCGCCAAGCTGGCCTTCGCCAAACAGTTGCTCAAGCACTACGTGGCGCTCAACGCGCGGCCCGACCCGATCAACCTGTGCGAAAACGGCGCCTGCTACCGCAACACCGTGGCCGCGCCGCTGCAGGACGCCGAGCAGGCCTTCAGCCGCCTGGTCAGCCGCCCGGCCGCCGGCCTGCCGGTGATCGACCAGTTCCCCGAGGCGACCATGCTGCGGGTGGAACTGCCGGACGGCCAGCGCGAGATCTACACCGTGCTGCGCAACCGCGCGCACAGCAACGTCGCCTTCATGACGGGCGAGTCGCTGCGCTACCAGCCGGGCCTGGATACCCTGACCATCTACCCGGGTGTGCTGTCGAGCTATCCGAACTTCCTGTTCAACCTGAAGGCCGGAGAAGTGGGCGATTTCGTCAGGGCGTTGGAACAGGTGAAGAGCGCGTTGGACTTCGAGAAGGTCGCCGACCGCTGGGGCGTTCGCCGCAGCAACCCGCAGTTCTGGTTCTACTTCCACGACCTGGATGCCTACCTGCGCGAAACCGAGCCGGTGGAGGCGGGCGTGCTGGACATGAATCGCTACGAGAACCTGTAAACCAGGTCGCGGACCGGGCCTGAACCTGCAGGAGCGAGCAAGCTCGCTCCTGCAGGAAAGTGCTTAGCCTACCTGCGAATTATTCCTACTAAATCAGTAGGGCTTTATCCGTTCCCCCCGTTTGGCGTAAACTGGCGCCACGTTTGCGAGGAGTTGCCATGAGCGCTATCACCATTACCGAAGCCGCACAGGATTACCTGGCCGAGCTGCTGTCCAAGCAGGACACCCCCGGCATCGGCATTCGCATCTTCATCACCCAGCCGGGCACCCAGTATGCCGAGACCTGTATCGCCTACTGCAAGCCGGGCGAGCAGAAGCCGGAAGACACCCCGGTCGGCCTGAAGGCCTTCACCGCCTACATCGACGCCATCAGCGAGCCGTTCCTGGACGACGCCGTGGTCGATTACGCCACCGACCGCATGGGCGGCCAGCTGACCATCAAGGCGCCCAACGCCAAGGTACCGATGGTCAACGAGGACAGCCCGCTCACCGAGCGCATCAACTACTACCTGCAGACCGAGATCAACCCCGGCCTGGCCAGCCATGGCGGCCAGGTGAGCCTGGTGGACGTGGTCGAGGACAACATCGCCGTGCTGCGTTTCGGCGGTGGTTGCCAGGGCTGCGGCGCGGTCGAGATGACGCTGAAGGATGGCGTCGAGAAGACCCTGATCGAACGCATCCCGGAGCTGAAGGGCGTGCGTGACGTCACCGACCACAGCAACCGCGAGAACGCCTACTACTGAAGGCAGGCGATCGAGCAGAGAAAAGGCGACCTCCGGGTCGCCTTTTTCGTTTGGAGCCGGGCCCGGGCCTGCTCGGAAACGTAGGGCGAATAACGCCTCAGGCGTTATCCGCCATTGCGGCGCATAACCCGTTCCGGGTTATGCGCCCTACGCAGTGGTGCTCCTTGCAGGAGCGAGCTTGCTCGCGAACCGCACTGGCAGCCAAACCCTCAGGCCTGCGCCATTTCCCGCCGCCCCGCCCAGAGCACCACCAGCGCCACCAGCAACACCGGCCACACCAGCAGATTGACCGCGCTCCAGCCGACGCTGCTGATCAGCGCGCCGGAGCTGAACGACATCAGCGCCGCCAGGCTGCCATTACCCAGTTCCATCAGGCCCTGCGCGTGCCCGCGCTCCTGCGGCGAATGGCCCAGGGCGAGCAGTGTGGTACCGGCCACCAGCATCAGGTTCCAGCCCATGCCCAACAGCAGCGAGCTGACCAGGAACTGCGCGACGCTCTGCCCACTCAACGCCACCGCCGCGCTTACCGCCAGCAATGCCATGCCGATCCAGGCCACGCGGCGGCCGCCGAGGCGGTCCACCAGCGGGCCGGCGACGAAGGCGGGGAGGAACATGCCCAGCACGTGCCATTGGATCACGCTCACCGAGCGCTCCAGCGGCAGCCCGCAGAAGCTCATGGCCAGTGGCGTGGCGTTCATGATCAGGATCATCAGCCCGTGGCCGGCGGCGGTGCAGGCCATCGCCGCGCGGACCGGCGGACGGGACAGCAGCTCGCGCATCACCTTCCAGCCGCCGCTGGATGGCGCGGGCGCTGCGCCTTCCGGCAGGCGGCTGAGCACCGCGATGGCAACCAGTGCCAGCGCGGCAATCGCCAGGTAGGAGCCGACGAAGGGCGCGGGCAGGGCGCTGCGCGACCACAGTGCCAGGCTCGGCGCGAGCACTGCCGCCAGGACACCGCCGCCGATCACGTAGGCGGTGGCGCGGCCCTTGTGCGCCTCATCCACCGCTTCCAGCGCGGCGAAGCGGTAGTACATCGCTGACGCCTGGTACGCGCCGATGGGCAGGGCACCGAGGCAGAACAGCAGGAAATCCGCCAGCCACACGCCCAGCGCACAGAGCAGGCCACCCAATACCCCGCAGGCGGCGCCGAGCAGCAATCCGCGTCGCCGTCCATGGCGTTGCATGAACAGCGACAAGGGTTGCACCGCCAGCAGGTTGCCCAGCACCAGGACTGCCAGCGGCAGCGTCGCCAGGCCGTTGATCGGCGTGAGCTGCGCGCCGACCAGCGAAGTGAGGGTGATGCCGATCAGCGAGCAGGACCAGTACAGCGCCTGGCTGCTGAACAGCAGGCGGATCGCCGGAGTGCGCAGCAGCATGCTCCGCCCTCAGCCCTGGCAGCCCGCAGGCTTGAGTACGCGCTGGGTCGAGGCCGGGTTGGCCGCCAGCTTCTCCAGCGGCCGGCGCGGGCGCGGCAGCAGTTCGCCGCCGCAGTTCGGGCACTGCCCGTGCAGCACCTGCTCGGCGCAGTCGGTGCAGAAGGTGCATTCGAAGCTGCAGATGCGTGCGTCGGCGCTGTCGCCGGGGAGGTCGCGGTCGCAGCATTCGCAGCCGGGGCGGAGTTCGAGCATGGCAAAGTCCTTTGCTGTGGATTGAAGTCAGTGCAACTGGCCGAAGCGCTCGGCGTACTCCTGCGGGCTGATCGCCAGGTGCTTGTGGAAGGTACGGCGCAGGTTCTCCGGGTGGCCGAAGCCGCACAGCCGCGACACCGTACTGATCGACGCCTGGGCGTCCTGCAGCAGCGCGCGGGCAGCCTCCAGGCGTACCCGTTCGACGTAGCGGCCGGGGCCCATGCCCAGTTCGTTGATGAACACTCGCGAGAGCGTGCGCGGGCTCATGCAGGCCTGCCCGGCCAGGGCTTCCAGCGACAGGTCGCTGCCCAGGTTGGCCGGGATCCATTCCAGCAGCGCAGCCAGGCGCGGCGTGCGGCTGGGCTCCGGAGTCAGCCAGTGGCTGAACTGCGCCTGGCCGCCCGGGCGCTTGAGGAACATCACCAGGCGCCGCGCCACCGCCAAGGCCAGTGCGCGACCGAGGTCGGCCTCCACCAGCGCCAGGGCAAGGTCGATACCGGCGGTGACGCCTGCGGAAGTGAACACGTGGTCGTCGCCATCGCGGCGTTGCGGATCGTAGGTGTGCAGGCGGTCACCCTGGACCAGGACTTCCGGGAAACCGGCGCACAGTTCATCGACATCCGCCCAGTGCGTGGTGGCCGGGCGGCCATTCAGCACCCCGGCGGCGGCGAGGATCAGCGCCTCGGAGCACACCGAGCCGAGCCGACGCACCTGGGGTTCCGTAGCCGCCAGCCAGTGCAGCAGGTCGGTGTTTTCACATTGCCTGGGGACGCCCAGCCCGCCGGGCACCAGCAGCGTATCCAGGCTGGCGGGATCGACTTCGCGCCAGGTCTGGTCGGCACAGATCCGTATGCCGGCGGAGGTCGCCACCGGCCCGGGCTGCTCACCCAGCACCAGCAGTTCGTAGACCGGCGCCAGGCCCTGGCGCTGGCGTTCGACGTTGGCGGAAGCGAACACCTGCAGCGGCCCGGTGATGTCCAGGCTCATGACGTCGGGATAGAGCAGGCAGGCGATGCGGCGCGGCGAATCCATGGCGGGCCTCGTTCATTGGATGCCACGAGTGTGGCGACGACCGATGCTGGCGGCAACGTCAGTCAGCCCACGAATCTTGCCAATCTATTGGCCATTGCCCAGCTAGGGGCGCAAGCACGGTCGGCAGCGGCGGCTTGCGGGGCGGCGTCATGGAGCCGAAGCGGTGCCTGCGAGCAGAGGGCATGCGCACACGGACGTGCGGTTGCGCTGAGCGGGTAGAGCGAGGCCGTAGCCTGCCGGGCAAACACCCGGAGCCGCCGGGCGGCCCCGGGAAGGATCGACCTCCGCGCAGGAGATAGCCTTCAGACCTTCAGCACGCCGCGAAACCCGCGTGCGGCGTAATAGGACTGCACGCCATTGTGGTAGGTGAAGACCCGCTCGTAGCGGCGGTCGCCGAACAGCGCGCCGTCCAGCTTGCGCATGGAGCCGGGCGTGCGCAGCCAACTTGAAGTCTTCTGGTCGAAGCTGCCCAGCTCCTGCAATTGGCGGTACTGCGCCTCGTCAAGCAGCTCGATGCCGATCTGCGCGGCCAGCTCGGTGGCGCAGCCGGCGGGCTTGTCCTTCTTGCGCGCATCCAGTGCTTCGCGGTCGTAGCAGAGGCTGCGGCGGCCGGCGGGCGTCTCGGCAGAGCAATCGAAGAACAGCAGGGCGCCGCTGGCGTTTTCGCGACCGACCACGTCGGGCTCGCCGCCGGTTTCCTCCATCTGCTGCAGCGCCTTGAGCTTGGCCGGGGCGGCTTCCAGGCGCGCCTCAACGTCCGCCCAGGCGATGCCCTGGTGGCGTTCCGGATGCTGCTCGAAGCGGGCCTGCAGTGTCGCCAGCAGGGCGTCGCGTTGCTTCGCATTCATCTTGCTTACTCTCGGCAGGGGTTGAAGGTCAGAGAGTAAAGCAGGATTTGCGCAGCCTGCGGCTCAGCCGGCGTCGGCCCAGCGCTCGCGCACGACGAGGATATCGGGCAGGCAGCCGAGGAACAGCTCCACCAGTTGCGGATCGAACTGGCTGCCTTTCTCCCGGCGCAGCAGTTCCAGTGCTTCCTCAATGCTCCAGGCCGGCTTGTATGGGCGCACGCTGGTCAGTGCATCGAACACGTCGGCGATGGCAACGATGCGGCCTTCCAGGGGGATTTCCTCACCGCGCAGGGCATTGGGGTAGCCGGTGCCATCCCAGCGTTCGTGGTGGGTGAGGGCGATGCTGCGGGCCAGGGTGAGCAGGCTGGAGTCGTGTTCGCCGATGATCCGCGCGCCGATCTCCGGGTGCTGGCGCATCACCGCCCATTCCTGCTCGTCGAGGCGGCCGGGTTTCTGCAGGATGGCATCGGGAATGCCGATCTTGCCCACGTCATGCATGGGGGCGGCGTTGAGCAGGTCGTCGGCGGCTTTCTCCGAGTAGCCGGCGGCGCGCGCCAGGATATGCGCGTAGTGGCTCATGCGGATGACGTGCAGGCCGGTCTCGTTGTCCTTGTACTCCGACGCCTTGCCCAGACGCTGGACGATCTGCAGGCGCGTCTCGCGCAACTCTTCCACCCGTACCAGCGACAGGTGGGTGCGCACGCGGGCCTTGACGATGGGCGGGCTGACCGGCTTGGTGATGTAGTCCACCGCGCCGACCTCGAAGCCCCGCGCCTCGTCGGGCACATCGGCCAGCGCGGTGACGAAGATCACCGGGATGGCGCAGGTGGCCTGCTCGGCCTTGAGTCGCTGGCAGACTTCGAAGCCGGTCATGCCGGGCATCATCACATCCAGCAGGACCAGCTCCGGACGTTCGCGGTTGGCCAGTTCCAGCGCCTTCTCGCCATCCTTGGCGAACAGCAGGCGGTAGTCGTCCTGCAGGATGTGGCGCAGCACCTGGAGGTTGGTGGCTTCGTCGTCCACCAGCAGCAGGCAGGGCCGATGATCTTGGGCGGTCAGGGTCATGCTTGCTCCAGGCGGGCGTCGAGAGTCCGGACCCATTCCAGGGCCTGGTCGAAGTCGAAGTCGTCGATGGCATAGCGCAGGGCTTCGAAGGCCTCGCGGTGTTCGCCCTTGGCGGTACCCAGGCGCAGGCGCTCCAGCGCCTGGTCGTCGAGGCCGCCACGGGAGAGCGCCAGTTGCAGGGCCTGTAACGCCGCGCGCAGGTCCTGCGAGGCGGCTTCGCCCACGGCCGAACCGACCGCTTCGGCGACGGCTTCCGGCACCACTGGCACCGATTCGCGGACCGTGGCGAACTCGGCGCGGACCCGCTGCAGCGTGGAGACCAGTTGTTCGGCCGGGCCATGCTCGGCGGCGCCCTCCAGCGCGCCGATGGCGCCGGCCAGGCGCGGCAGGGCGAGGTTGGCGGCGGCGCCGCGCAAGCGGTGGGCGAGGGCGCTGATGCTGGCGCGATCGCCTTGGTTCACCGCGCTTTCCAGGGTGGCCAGACTGCTTTCCTGCTCGTCGAGGAAGCGCACGATGGCCCGCGCCATGGGCAGCGGGCCGCCCCAGAGATGTGCGCCGGCGGCCCAGTCCAGGGTCGCCAGCGGCGCTGGTTCGGCAGTTGGCGTGCGGCGCACGCTGGGCGCGGCGCCCAGCAACCGGGCGATTTCGTCGAGCAGGCCGGCAAGCTCGAGCGGCTTGCTGGCGAAACCGTTCATGCCGGCGTCCAGGGCGTTCTGCCGGTCGCGGTCGAGCACGCTGGCGGTGAGGGCGATGATCGGCACGGCCTGCACGCCGCGCTGCTGCTCGCTGGTACGGATGCGCCGGGTAGCTTCCAGGCCGTCCATGCCGGGCATCTGCACGTCCATCAGGACCAGGTCGAAGTCCTGCGCGCTGTAGGCATCAACGGCGGCCTGGCCGTCGCCAACGCTGTGCGGATGGTGGCCCAGGCGGCGCAGGTTCAACTCCAGCAGCTCGACGTTCTGCGGTACGTCGTCGGCTATCAGGATGCGCAGTGGTGGCAGGCTCGGCGCGTGGCTGCGGGTTATCGGCTGCACGCTGCGACCGGCCGGCAATGGCAGGTCGACGGTGAACACGCTGCCGCGGCCCACCTGGCTTTCCACGGTGATGCGGCCGCCCATCAGCTCCACCAACTGGCGCGAGATGGTAGTGCCCAGCCCGGTGCCGCCGAAGCGCCGGCTCATGGAGGCGTCGGCCTGGGCGAAGGGGTCGAAGATGCGCTCCAGGCGGTCGGCGGCGATGCCGATGCCGGTATCGCGGATGGCCAGGCGCAGGGCACCCGGTTCGCCGCTGATGACCAGCCGCACTTCGCCGCGCTCGGTAAACTTCACCGCGTTGCCCAGCAGGTTGGTCAACACCTGCTGCAGGCGCAGCGGGTCGCCCTGGAAGTACTCGCCGGCGCGCTGGCCGTAGTCGATCTGCAGGCTCAGACCCTTGCGCTCGGCGGACAGCCGCAGCGCCGCGCAGACCTGCTCGCACAGCTCCGGCAGGGAGAAGTCGAGGGCCTCCAGTTCGATGGCGCCGCGGTCCAGCTTGGCGGTGTCGAGGATGTCATTGAGCAGGCCCAGCAGCGAGCGCGAGGCGTTCTGCACGGTGCTCAGGTAGCGCCGCTGGTTCTCTTCCAGCGGCGAATCCAGCAGCAGTTCGGTGAAGCCCATGATGGCGTTCATCGGTGTGCGGATTTCGTGGCTCATGTTGGCCAGGAAGCTGCTGCGTGCAGCGGCGGCCTGCTCGGCGCGGTCACGGGCGCTGCGCAGTTCCTGTTCCATGACCCGGCGCGGGGTGAGGTCGGTGGCAAGCTTCACTACCTTCACCGGCTTGCCGTCGAAATCGAGGATCGGGTTGTAGGTGGCGTGGATCCACACCTCGCGACCGTCCTTGGCCAGGCGGCGGTACTCGCCGGCGCTGTACTCGCCCTCGCGCAGCCCTTGCCAGAACGCCTGGTAGCGGGCGCTGGCGGCGATGTCCGGCGGGCAGAACAGGCTGTGGTGCTGGCCCAGCACCTCGGCCTCGGTATAGCCGAACAGCTCGAGGATGTTCTCGTTGGCGGCCAGCACACGTCCATCGAGGTCGAACTCGATCAGCGCCATGGCGCGGCCGATGGCGGTGACCTTGCCTTCGTACTCGTTGCTCAGCAGCTTGGTATCGGTCTGGTCAAGCAGCACGCCGTCGATCCACTGGGGATTGCCGGCGTCGTCGTAGCAGGCGCTGCCGCCTTCCCAGATCCAGCGTTCCGTGCCGCTGCGGTCGAACAGCCGGTATTCGACGACGTAGCTGCGGCGCTCGGCGATGGCGCGGCGGACTTCTTCGTTCACCGCTTGCTGGTCGTCGGGGTGGTAGAGCTGGCCGAAGGTGATGCGCCGGGCGCTGAAGTCCTGCGCCGACCAGCCGGTCACGGCCTCCACCGCATCGCTGACGAACAGGGTGCTCCAGGCCTCGTCCGGGAGGACGCGGAAGGCGATGCCGGGCATGTTGCGGATCAGCGAGCGGTACTGCTCCTCGCTGCTGCGCAGGGCCTGCTCCATCACCCGGCGTTCGCTGATATCGGCGACGAACACGACGAACCAGGGCTTGCCGTTGTGATCGGTGACGCCGAGGCTGACGCGCACCGGGATTTCCCGGCCGTCGCGGGTCAGGCCTTCCAGTTCCAGTTCGGAGTTGCTGAACTGGCGCTTGCCGCTGCTCTTGTAGTTCTCCAACGCCATGCGGAACTGATGGCCGTAAGCCTCGTTCAGCAGCACCTGCATGGGCTGGCCGACCAGCTCGTGCGGGTGCCAGCCGAACAGGCGCAGCACGGCGTGGTTGACCGAGCGGATCACGCCGCTGTGGTCGATGGTGAGGATGGCCTCGACGGCGGCGTCGAGCAGCGAATCCAGGTGCTTGCGCCGGCGCTGCAGTTCCTGGAACAGCTGGCGGTAGCGCAGCAGGCCGTTCACCGCGGCGACGCAGATGCTCAAACTGATGGTGGCCATGGAGATCGCCATGGCGAGGTAGAAGCTGCCTTGCACGCCTTGCGGCACGCCGAACTCCTCCCGCCCGACGAAGCGCGCCGCGGCCATGCCGGTGTAGTGCATGCCGGCGATCGCCAGCCCCATGACCACGCCGCTGACGAGAATCGCCAGATTCGGCCGCATCCGCCCGCGCAGGCCGAAACGCACCCACAGGGCGATCACCGCCAGCACCACGGCGACCAGGATCGATAGCGCGAACATCCAGGGGTTGTAGCGCAGCAGCGGGGCCATCTGCATGGCTGCCATGCCGCTGTAGTGCATGGCGCCGATACCGGCGCCGACCAGCACGCCGCCGCCGATGAATTGCAGTTTGCTGACGTTGCGCTGGGCCAGCAGGTTGAGCGCGATCCATGAGGCGAACAGGCTCGGCAGGCCGGAAAGCAGAGTGATCAGCGGGTCATAGCGCACTGCCGCGCAAAGCTGGAAGGACAGCATGCCGATGAAGTGCATCGCCCACACGCCGCCGCCCAGCGCTACCGCGCCGGTACCGAGGGCGAGTTGCCGGTAGAACGGGCTGCGGGCCAGCCGCGCAACGCCCGACAACTGCAGGGCCATGGCCGAGGTGAAGATCGCAATGAGGATGGAGAGCAGCACCAGCGCCGTGTTGTGCTCGCCGAAAACCAGCAGCGAAGGGGTATCGCCGCTATAGAAATATCGCTGCAGATCGAGCATTGAACGAAGACCGTACTGCGTGCCGAAGGCCCGGTGGAAGACGAGACTGGAGTGAGCAGAACACAGGATGGATGCAAATTGCCATCATTGTCGGTCGCTGTACCCGCGAAAACCGCGCCATGGCGGCGGAATCGGACGAGCGGGAGGCCAAGGTTCGGAATCGAAGCTGAAACGATGCAGCAGGAGCGGCGACCGATAACGCGCTATCGGCGGGTGAAGCGGAAAATTGAGCGTTTGCCGACGGCTGGCAGCGCAAACGCAGAAGCCCGGCTTGGGGCCGGGCTTCTGTGTGGTCCTGTCTGTGGGTCAGGCGGGCATGTGCCATTCCTGCAGGCGGTGGCCTTCGCGGTTCAGCTCGTCGCGGGCCTGGTTCAGCAGGCCTTCGAGCTGCTCCGGGTCGGAGTAGGCGGAGCTGGGAATGCGGGTGAGGCCCAGCAGACGGGTACCGGTGCGATCAAGGACGGACAGGTCGAGGCTGCCGTCGCCCCCTTGGTCAACCCAGGTCACACAATTGAAGGGTTGGAAGGCTCGTCCAGTGATCAGCAGAGCCTCGTTGAAACGAAGAGTCGCATGCATGGTTGTGATCTCTCTGCGTGGTAATCCATTGCGAAGGTGGTGAAAGCGGGTCATCCACTTTCGTGTTCGTTCACGCAATTGATGGTTTCAGAGTCGAAGAAAGTCACAGGGCATGTCGCGTTTGTACACAAAGTAGTCGCAAATTAATCCGAGTGAAACGCTGCAGGCCCCGCCAGCCGGGGCCTGTAGCGCTATGCAGGGTGCGCCATCGCGCCGCATGTACCGTTCGTCAGAAGTGACCGCCGGTCATGCCTGCATGGCCCAGCCATCCACGTTCATCGCCGCCTGACGCAGCGCCTCGGATCGCGTCGGGTGCGGGTGGCAGGTGCGCGCGATGTCCTCCGCGGCGCCGCGGAATTCCATGGCCACGCAATACTCCGCGATCATGTCGCCGACGTTCGGGCCGATCATGTGCACGCCGAGGATTTCGTCGCTGCGCTCGTCCGCCAGCACCTTCACGAAGCCCTCGGTCTCGTGGTTGATCTTCGCCCGGCTGTTGGCGGTGAAGGGGAACTTGCCCACCTTGTAGGCGCGGCCCTCGGCTTTGAGCTGTTCCTCGGTCCTGCCCACGGTGGCCACTTCCGGGTGGGTGTAGATCACGCTGGGGATCACGTCGTAGTTCACTTCCCCGGCCTTGCCGGCAATCAGCTCGACGCAGGCGATGGCCTCGTCCTCGGCCTTGTGCGCGAGCATCGGGCCGGAGGTCACGTCGCCGATCACCCAGATGCCCGGCACGCTGCTGCGGTGTTCGTGGTTCTCCAGCATGCCGCGCTTGTCGGTGCTCAGCCCCACGCTCTCCAGCCCCAGCCCTTGCGTATAAGGGCGGCGGCCGATGGCGAGCAATACGTAGTCCGCCTCGATCGATTCCGCCGCGCCGCCAGCAGCCGGTTCCACGCTCAGGGTCACCTGCTTGCCGCTGACCTTGGCCTGGGTGACCTTGGAGCCCAGCTTGAAGCTCATGCCCTGCTTGGTCAGGGCGCGCTGGAAGGTCTTGGCGGTTTCCAGGTCCATGCCGGGGCAGATGCGGTCGAGATATTCGATCACCGTGACCTGCGAACCCAGGCGGCGCCAGACCGAGCCCAGCTCCAGGCCGATGACGCCGGCACCTATCACCACCAGGTGCTTGGGCACCTCGGGAATGGACAGCGCGCCAGTGGAGTCGAGGATGCGCTTGTTGTCGACCTCCACGCCCGGCAGCGGGGAGGGCTCGGAGCCGGTGGCGATGATGATGTCCTTGGCGGTCAGTGCAGTCTTGCTGCCGTCGGCGGCGGTCACTTCGACCTTGCCCGGCCCGTCGATGCGGCCCCAGCCCTTCACCCAGTCCACCTTGTTCTTGCGGAAGAGGAATTCCACGCCCTTGGTCAGCGCGGTCACGCTCTCGGCCTTCTGCTTCATCATCTGCGCCAGGTCCAGCTTGGGCTTGACCTGGATGCCGAGGTTGGCGAACTCGCCGCCGGCCGCCGCTTCGTACAGTTCCGACGCGTGCAGCAGCGCCTTGGACGGCATGCAGCCGACGTTCAGGCAGGTGCCGCCAAGGGTTTCGCGGCCCTCCACGCAGGCGACCTTGAGGCCCAGCTGGCCGGCGCGGATGGCCGCGTTGTAGCCGCCGGGGCCGCCGCCAATGACGATCACATCGTATGCGCTCATGCAGTGTTCTCCGCCGTTGAAAAACAGGTGAATCGAGGTTAGCCCGCGCTCGCTGGATCACCAGCGCAGGGCCTGGGATAAGCGTTACTCGATTTATATTACGAACATAATATATTATTCTGCGCAAGTCACACAGACATGACAGACGCGCCGGGGAGGGCGAAAATGCAGGGCTTTGGCGCCTCAGGTTCGTGCGCCTACGGAGAATTCATGAAGATCGACTGCGATTTCGACAGTGGCAACATCCAGGTGATCGACGCCAGCGACCCGCACCACGTGCGCCTGGCGCTGCGCCCGGACACGAAAAGCCCGCACTTCCAGTGGTTCCACTTCAAAGCCGAGGGCCTGCAACCCGGCCAGCAGTACCGGTTCAGCCTGACCAACACTCCCGGCTCCAGCTACACCGGCGGCTGGCCGGGCTACAACGCGGTAGCTTCGTACGACCAGTGCGACTGGTTCCGCGTGCCCAGTACCTACGACTCCAACGGCCTGCACTTCAGCCTGGATGCCGAACAGCCCCAGGCCTGGTTCGCCTACTTCGAACCCTACAGCCGCGCTCGCCATGCCGAACTGGTGAAACGCGCCCAGGCCAACGGCGCCGAACTGCTCGCCAGCGGTCACAGCCTCGAAGGCCGTGAACTGCCCCTGCTGCGCATCGGCAAGGGCGCGGCAGGTGCGCGCAAGATCTGGCTGATTGCCCAGCAGCACCCCGGCGAACACATGGCCGAGTGGTTCATGGAAGGCCTGATCGACCGCCTGCAAGCCGCTGACAGCGATATCCAGCGCCTGCTGGAGCGCGCCGACTTCTACCTGGTGCCGAACATGAATCCGGATGGTGCCTTCCATGGCCACCTGCGCACCAATGCCGCCGGCAAGGACCTGAACCGCGCCTGGGCCGCGCCCAGCGCCGAAGAAAGCCCGGAAGTGCTTTTCGTCCAGCAGCAGATGGCGAAGTACGGAGTGGACCTGTTCCTTGACGTGCACGGCGACGAGGAAATCCCCTTCGTGTTTGCCGCCGGTTGCGAAGGCAACCCGGAGTTCACGCCACGCCTGGATCGCCTGGAAAGCCTGTTCCGCGAGCGGCTGGAAGCCAACGGCGAATTCCAGAGCGTGCACGGCTACCCGAAGGACGCCCCCGGCCAGGCCAACCTGACCCTGGCCTGTAACCATGTCGGTCGCACCTATGACTGCCTGTCGCTGACCCTGGAGATGCCCTTCAAGGATCACAACCTGTCGCCCAACGTGCGCACCGGCTGGAGTGGGGCGCGCTCGAAGGCGCTGGCGGCGGCGGTGCTAGTCACCGTTGCCAGTCTGGTCGACGAGTTGCGCTGATTTTCGGATACGCCGCCGCACCTGCTCTTTGTAGGACCGAGGGGGACGCCTAGTCCTTGCTCGCGAACCGCATGCCTCCGGGTCTGCCGGAAAATGCCGTTCGCGAGCAAGCTCGCTCCTACAGGTTCGCATCGGGCTGCGGCGCTTTTCTGCGCCATTCCTACACCTCGCCCGCCTGACCATTCGGTCAATCCGTCCAGCCTGGCTGTTGAATCTTCCTCCTCGCGTGCTAATCCCAAGAGTGAGGCATACGCATTCAGGAGGCAGGTATGACTCGACACCGCAAGCTGTTGACCCCGCAGGAAATCGATTATCTGCAGGAGCGCATGGACGCCCTGGAGGAACTGGACTTCAGGGAGCGCCGCGAAGTGCGCAAGAACCGCGCGGGCGATCACAGGCCTCACCTCTACGCTGGCGCGGCCTGAGCGAGTAGGGCCGCAAGGCCCGGTCAGCACACAAGGCTCGGCAAGGTCGATTCGGCAGCGCGCCGGACCGGCTTTGTGCGACGCTATGCCTGGCGTCGCTCATTTCGTCGGACGGCACTGGGTGTTGTGCGACGCTGTTTCCCTTCCGTCATCTCTTTCCATCCCGAAAGCGGCATTCCAGAGCGGTGCGTATCTGTAACTTCAGGCTCGTTCAGTAGCCGAAGTCTTACAAAAAACCGACTGTAAACTTGAACTGCTTCACATAAACTCGGGTCTTCCGTTAGTGCATTTCGCTCTACCCGCAGCAGTCAGAAGTAGCCCCATGGAAAACCACAGTACCCCCCTGGGTCCGGTCCCTGCTCATCTGGTCCGCGAAGCCGTGGCCAAGAAGACCGGACTCGGCTGGGTAGTCGAGTTCAATATCGCCACCTGGCTCAACCTCGCCGTGCGCGACGACACCGCCATTGCCCTCAAGGTCAGTTATCTGGATGGCGAAAAGCCCCGGGAAGTGCTGGTCGACAAGGGCAGCATCTTCGGTGCCCAGCGCATCCTGCTCTGTGGCATCGCCCGCCTGGGAGTGAACCAGAAGCTGGAGTCGATGAGCCTGTCGCTGGAAACGCGCTCGCCCATCCAGTCGCTGCTGGTCGAGGAGCTCTTCGTCCAGGCCGTCGAACGCCAGAGCGAAAAGAAGAACGGTACCCGCCGTTCGCGCTGATCATCCACGGCAAGGCGCCCGAGTGGCGCAATCGAGGGGTATTCCCGTCGTGCATGGCGTAGCGCATCGCTTGCGAGCGGCGGGCTGGAGCAGGGAATATCGCCGGGCCCCACTCGTTGCTTCAGGAAGCACCATGCCCCTCGATATCGAACAGCTCAAGCTCTACACCGCCCACCGTGGCATTGCCATTCCCATGCTCGACTTCCTGCAATTCCGCCACGCCCCGGCGGAGGATGGAAACGGGCCGGGCCGTCTGGTCGTGCGCGTCGAGCCGCAGCATGTGAACGGCTGGGCCAACGCCCATGGCGGCTTGATCATGACCCTGCTCGACGTTGCCATGGCCCTGAGTGCCAGCGATGCCGACGAAG
This sequence comes from Pseudomonas sp. GD03903, assembly GCF_029840045.1. Classification (NCBI taxonomy): domain Bacteria; kingdom Pseudomonadati; phylum Pseudomonadota; class Gammaproteobacteria; order Pseudomonadales; family Pseudomonadaceae; genus Pseudomonas; species Pseudomonas sp. GD03903. Next base: position 247,418 of record NZ_JAOCBT010000007.1, read on the forward strand.
CCGGCCGTGGCGTGGTGACGGTGGAAATGAAGACCAATTTCCTGCGTCCGGGCGGAGAGGTGGGCGAGGTGCTGGAAGCCCTCGGCAGCGTGCGGCATCACACGCGCTCCATCGCCTTCTGCGAGGCCGAGCTGCGCAATAGCGCCGGCGTGGTCGTGGCGTCCGCCTCCGGCACCTTCAAGTACGTCAACCGGCCGCGCCCGCTGGCCGACGCCTGAGCCTTCCCCTTCCTGGCTTGTCTCGACAGCCGCAAACGGCAGTTTGCGGCTGCTCGCCTGCGCCGATAACGCCTCGACTGCAGTGCCGCTCGGCGGCTCGTCTACATCATCAAGACCTTCGCGGTTCATTGACGGTCCCATCGAAGAACGCTCTAGCACGGGCTTTGTAAGAAATATCTTTCATTGGCTGTAATGAATTCGTCATAAAGCGTGACTACATTTTTCTGTCATGAAAGTGTCACTCGATGTGACTGAGCCAGTGACGGCACAAGGCAATCCACCATGCTGCTCGATGACAAGAACTTCCCACGCCGCGTCCGCCGCGACCTGCAGGATGACCGCGACGAAGAGCTCGAACTCGAACTGTTCGACGAACTCTACGACTTCGAAGGGCTGCGCCAGGGCAGTCTGCAGACTCATGAAGAACGTCTGGCGCGCCAGCGCTACTTCCACACTCTGTTCAGCCTGCAGGCCGAGCTGGTCAAGCTGCAGAACTGGGTGGTGAAGACCGGCCACAAGGTGCTCATCCTCTTCGAAGGTCGCGATGCAGCCGGCAAGGGCGGGGTGATCAAGCGCATTACCCAGCGCCTCAACCCGCGCGTCTGTCGGGTCGCCGCGCTGCCCGCGCCGAACGACCGCGAGCAGACCCAGTGGTACTTCCAGCGTTACGTCTCGCACCTGCCGGCGGCGGGAGAGATCGTCCTGTTCGACCGCAGCTGGTACAACCGCGCCGGCGTCGAGCGGGTCATGGGCTTCTGCACCGACGGCCAGTACGAGGAGTTCTTCCGCAGCGTGCCGGAATTCGAGCGCATGCTCGTGCGTTCCGGCATCCAGGTCATCAAGTACTGGTTTTCCATCTCCGACGAGGAGCAGCACTACCGCTTCCTCAGCCGCATCCACGACCCGCTCAAGCAGTGGAAGCTCAGCCCCATGGACCTGGAGTCGCGCCGACGCTGGGAGTCATACACCAAGGCCAAGGAAGTGATGCTCGAGCGCACGCACATCCCCGAGGCACCCTGGTGGATCGTCCAGGCCGATGACAAGAAGCGTGCGCGGCTGAATTGCATCAGCCACCTGCTGAGCCAGATTCCCTACCAGGAAGTGCAGCAACCCTCCGTCAGCCTGCCCGAGCGGCAGCGCCATGAGGGTTACCGCCGGCACCCCACGCCGCTGGAATTGCAGGTGCCGGAAGTCTACTGAGCGCAAGCGCAGGATGGCGCCGAGCACAGCGATACCCGTCTATCCGGTGCACGGGCAGCATGAGAATCGCGTTGGCCCCACCCATCCTGCGGGTGTCCGACCTCGTTGCAGGAACTGGCCATGCCCGCGATCTGCACGCGACGCGCTCGCGCCGAGAACACCTCACTTCGCCAGACTGCGCACCGTATAGCGGCCGGCCGTAATGGCCTCGCAGAGGAAGTACGGCAGAAACTCGTCCCAATGCCCCCTGGCCACCGGTGATTCGTAACGGCAGAGCAGCGAGCCCTGGTCATCGAACAGGCCCCAGGGCTGCAACTCGCCATCCTTCAACTGGCTGCGCACCTTGATGCCCTGGTAGCTGGCATTGCAGCCCACATGGAACGACTCCGTCCGCCAGCGCACCGGCTCGTGCGGCGGGAAGGGCTGCGCATCGAGGAAGCCGAACAGGTCATCGTGGCTCAGCAGGCTCTGGCGGATGGTCGACCACAGGCTGCGCCGCAGGAAATACTGATCGGCGAAGCGCTGGTGTGCTTCTTCCTCTTTCAGGTACTGGGCGATCAACTCGCGGATGCCCGGCAGGTTCGGGTTGTGGCAGCCGGCCCACATACCCGCCAGCAGCAGCTCGGTGTGGCTGAAGTAATCGCGCATGTGGTGATACCAGAAGCCGCTCTCAAGCCAAGCTTCCACCGCTGCGCGGTCGCGTTCGGAAAGCAGCGCATCGGCGTCGCGTACCTGGAAGCGCGCTACGTCGCTGTCCGCCATCACCAGGAAGCGCCACATGGTCGGCGGGACCGCCGCGCGCGTCGCCTCGTCCACCTGCACTACCTGTGCGCCGGCCTCGCGCAGGCGGGCCTGTACCGCCGCCGGTACCGAGTCGTCCACGTAGAAGCGGCAGCGCCATTGGGGGAACAGATCACGCGCGGCCACCACGTTCTCCAGCGCGCTCTCGCAATAGCGCGGGCGCGCGCCGAACAGCGAGAAGACGATCAGGTTGCGCTCCGGGTGCGCACCATCGAATGCCGGGGGTGGGGCATCGGGCAGCGGGTAGGCGGGGAACTGGCTGTACTTGCGGTCCGCCACGCTCAGCGACAGGTTGCCGTAGCGGCGTACCAGATCGTCGCGCTTCAGCCAGCCGCAGGCTTCGGTCAGCCCATCCAGCGCGGTGCCGGGCATCTTGTCCTCCCCCAGGGTGTGCAGCAGCTTGAGGTAGGTCTTGTAGGCCTGTTCGTAGTCCTTGGTCCGCATCAGGCACAGGGCGTAGTCCGCCAGCAAAGTGGGATTCTTCGGCGAGATTTGCAGCGCCTGGCGCGCCGCATCGCGGCCCTGGCGATAATTGCCCGCCGCCAGGGCGGCGCGGAAGGTGGCGGCCAGCTTGTTGAACTTCTTCTCGACGGCAGACATGCAGGGGCTCTCCAGGGCAGGTGGGCGGCGGTGGTTCCTGCACGGGATGAGCAGCTCGCACGCCTTCGATCGCATGGAGCGCAAGGCTAGGGAGCCGGGAGAGAGGGCTCTATCGGAAAATTCCCGCGTATGGCGGCGATAAGTATGAAGTCTCTCCCGTACCGCCTGCCGCCTCTCCCTAGCGGCGATATCGGTACGCCACTATTCTTTCGCCCGCAGGGAAGCCATCAGGCCCCGGACTCTTTCAGCGGGTGATCGAATGAAGCGCATCGGACTGGCGAGCCTGCTCGCCGTGCAGGTCAGTACAGCGTGCCTGGCCGGCGAGTTCGCCAGGACTGACAAGGGTTGCCAGGTGCAGGACTGGAACAGCCAGCGCGCCAACCCGAGCTACATCTGGTCCGGCCAGTGCACCGGAGGCTTCGCCGACGGCAAGGGCATCCTCCTGTCGCTGGTGGACGGGCAGGTGTTCTCCACCACCGAAGGCACCATGCGCAAGGGCAGCTTCAACGGCCCGGCGGTGATCCAGTGGGCCAAAGGCGATCGCTATGAAGGCGAGTTGCAGAACGGCGCGCTCAGCGGTCACGGCAAATACCGCTACCCCGATGGCACCACCGCCAGCGGCGTGTTCAACAACAGCCAACTGGTGCAGGCCGACGCTCCGGCCGCGTCAGCCGTCGCCGGCCAGGGTGCGGACGGCGCGGCGGTTTCCGCCGAAGTCGCGGCGGTCGACCTCTCCGGCGGCTGCCAGGCCGCGCAGCAGAAGGGCCAGGCCTACATGGAGCGGCTCGGCCAGGAGGCCAATAGCCAGGACCTCGGCATCTGTGGTTCGGCGAAGGCGATGCACAAGGTGGGCGAGATGACCGTGCGCGTCGCCGAGCTCTGCCACGAAATCCCCACCTGGACGCAATTGCGCGACGAAGGCCAGCGCATCATCCGTGAAAGCCAGCAGACCATGGACGGCTCCTGCGGCTGAGCGCAGTAGAACGGCGTGGCGTATCGCGATACCACTCCCGCCTTCGCCAGACGGATAGGTTTGGGCTGTAGGAGCGCGCCTGCCCGCGAACCCGAACCGACCCTGGGGTTGCCCCACGAAAAAGCCGCCCGGGAGGGCGGCTTTTGCTTGGGCGCCATCGGGCCGCAATCAGTGCCAGAACAGCGCGATCAGGATGATGATCGGGATTGGAACGCCGAGGAAATACAGAAGGATCGACCGCATGGTGTGCCTCCGGTCAGTGGGCAGGACGGGATTGCGTGGAGTGCAGGGTGCGGGTATTGGTCAGCAGCACCACCGCATCGCGGCGACGGCCGCCGTGGATGGCCAGGAAGCTGGCGAAGAAGGCGCCGCAGAGCAGGGCGACGAACATCCACAGCGCCGAGGCGGCGGCCACCTTGCGGGCGGTATCGGCTGCTTGCTGTGCTTTCAGCTTGGCCTGCTGCGCCGCGGCGAACACCTGGTCGATGCGCTGCTCGGCTTCCGCCTGGCTGATCTCCGTGCGCTGGGCCACCACGCGGGCCAGATAGCTGCGATCGTCCGCGCTCAGCTGCCCGTCGGCCAGGCCGCGCAGGAAGATGCGCGTGGCGATGGCATGGGCGGCGTCGTCACTGACAGCCACCGGGCGGTTATCGCGGAACAGCATGTCGATGAAGTACGCCGAGCCATCGTCCGTGCGGCTGGCGCTGGCGTTCGAACCCGCGGCAGCGGCGGCGGTGGTTGCCGCAGAAGCCCCGGCCTGCAGGCCACCGCCGACGATACTGCTCACCGAGCCCACCACCAGCGTGGCGGTCACCAGCGTCGCCACGGCCCAGGCGAGGAAGCCGTGGGCAGTGTCGCGGAAGTACACCTCATCGTCATGCAGCGTCGCCCAGCGCGCCCGCAGGCGCCCGGCGATATAACCGCCCAGGCCCGAGGCCAGGACCTGCGTCAGCATCAGCCAGACAATGGTGGAAACACCTATCTGCTTGAACGTCGCGCCATCGCCCGGCCAGGGCGACACCGCGGAAAAGCCCAGGCCGAAACCCAGGATGATCAGGATCAGGGACAGCGCCGCCGCCCCGGCGGCTCCGGCGAACACCGCCGCCCAGGACACTCCCGAGTGATCGGAGGTGTCCACGGCGGCAGTGGCGTAGGCATCGGTCGTTGTAATCATTGTTGGCTGCTCCGTGTCAGAGAGGTGGAAACCCCAATCACTTCAGTGCAGCGGTTGTGCCAGTTGTAACAAAATAATAAGTTCTGGATTATCAATGGCTTGAAAAGCGGCATCGGCTGCCGGTCATGCAGATTGCAGGATAGGCCCCGCGTGGCGCCGCAGATTGCAAGCTCGGGGAGCGGCGTGGCTTATAGTTTTCGCACGCCTTCAATCCACCTGACCGCACAGGGCGACCATGACCTTCGAACCCACCAGCCTGTTATGGGGCGCCCCCTTGCTGATGCTGCTGGGCGGCTACGGGCTGATCCGCTGCATCGGTCGGTTGCGTCGCATCATCTTCCCCGACGTGCGCCAGCGCTGGGCCGACGCCACGCGCCCGCAAACGGTCGCCTTGCCCCGCGCCGGGCGCTACGTCATCAACATCGTCTTCCCGGCCTTCACCGTGGTCACCGGCAGCGCCTATTTCTCCGCCGACTTCGCTATCACCGCGTGCGCCACTGGCCAGCTTGTGCCGTACCAGTGCTACAGCCGCTTCAAGCTGTTCAGCGTGCGGCGCAGCGACATGGGCGGCAACTCCAGCAACCCTCTGGGCGAGTTCAACTGCAGCGAGCCCGGCGACTACCAGATCACCTGCCTGACCCCGGAACACATCCGCCCCGGCTTCCAGCTGGAAGTCTCGCCCTACGTCTCGCCAGCCACCTTCGTCCCGCTGATCCTCGGCACCATCCTTTCGGCCGCGATGACCATCGGCGGACTGGTTTTCAGCGTCCTCAAACTGACTGGCCGGCTCTGAGTTCACCATGCTTCGGGGCAGCGCCTTGGCCGCCCCGTAGGATGGCGTGGAGCGAAGCGATACCCATCGCTCACCTGTCACCACGGCCGATGGGTATCGCAAGCTCCACCCATCCTACGAACAACGTTTCCCTGTAGGAGCGAGAGGGACGCCATCGTTATTGCTCGCGAACCGCTTGCCGCCACTCCGAGCGGCGGATAACGCGTGCCGCGTTATGCGCCCTACGTCCTCGCCGGCGGGCTCTGCATTCGCCTTACATCGGGGCAACGCCTTGCTGCTGCGTAGGATGGCGTGGAGCGAAGCGATACCCATCGTTCACCCGTCATCAAGGCTGATGGGTATCGCAAGCTCCACCCATCCTACGAACAACGTTTCCCTGTAGGAGCGAGGGGGACGCCATCGTTATTGCTCGCGAACCGCTTGCCGCCACTCCGAGCGGCGGATAACGCGTGCCGCGTTATGCGCCCTACGTCCTCGCCAACGGGCTCTGCATTCGCCTTACATCGGGGCAACGCCTTGCTGCTACGTAGGATGGCGTGGAGCGAAGCGATACCCATCGTTCACCCGCCGCCGCGATTGGTGAATTAAATAATGTCCAAGTTACTGTGTCGGCTTGATATAGGTATATCCCACATAGGTATCTGATTTCGCAAAAGTTGACATATGTCCTGGGTATTGGTTTCGATCGTGAATATGCAGTGTCTCATTACTTTTCGGAAGTCGGTCAACCGAATTTACCAAGCCTTGTATTTCTGCGTTGAAGTTCACTTCTGCCTTGCGCCCAACATAACCATGACGCGATTCGGCGATCAGGCGGAGAGCCAGTGCGGTATTCACTTCCTTGTTGAGAAAATTGTCATCACCTTTGCCGGGTTTGCAGTAAATAGCTGAGCCTCCGTACTGGCTAGCCTTGTGACTACTATGTTCCCAGAGTACCGCCTCTGCCCAGGTGTACCACGAGTCCACCACGATCAGGCCCAGTGGATTGGCTGCGCGTTGGTCGTGATCTCCTATCGTGCAGAAGAAGTGCTTGATATCCGCTTCATAGACATAGCAGACCTGGTCTGTCGCCGGCAGCAGGTGCCGTAAAAGAGCATACGTCAGGGATGCATACTCCTGGCACATCCCCTTGCGCCCCTCAACGGACAGCGAGCCCATGACTACATTGGGTCGGTGCGCCGGATTGCTTGGGTCGTACGTCCTTCGTATCTGACCATTCTGGACACGTTGCTCATGTCGCTGGCGCGCAGCCTGGGTTCGATTGGTATTGCTGCGGCCATATAAATAATTTCGGACTTCTATGACTTGATAAAAGACCTGCATGTCGCCGAGAACATCAACGGTCAGCTTGTCAATATTATTAAGCCTGCCTCGGCGGTTCAGCGGCGTATTACCCAGCAGTGCTTGAACAACTGCAATAACTCGATTTGCAAGCGTTATGCGATCAAAGAGTGCTTTGTCCTGCAGTGGTACGGGCATATCCAGTTCCTTGGAAAAGATATCCACCTGGTAGCACCGGGAAATAGACAACTGCCAGCGCTTCGTTTTCAACCCCGGAAAGTCTAGGCCATGTTGCTCTTTCGGAAAGAGCGCTCCGGGCCAGGTGCAGGCCAGCAGCTTTGCAGGGCGTATAACCGTTCGCTGTTGTACGCCCTGCACCGCGCTCGTCATTGCCAAGTTCGACGCGGCCTTTGGCCTCAGGCCAATGCGTATAGCGTCGAGCCTTATACGCCCTACATCCGCAACCGCTTTGCCCAACCGCGCCAACCCGTGCGCCCGGCAATCGGCGAACGCCCGCCCAGCACGCGCGGTAGATCGCCGAAGCTCACCCAGAGATCGTCCTGCCAATCCAGCACCCGCAGGCACTGCCGTTCGAACTGCAGCTGCATATGGCGTGGGCCGCTGGCCTTGAACTGGCTGCGCACCTGCGGCACCACCGTGCCGCTGATCCAGCGCCGCAGCGAGCCGTAGTCCGGCACGTTGAACAGCACCAGCGCCTGGTACACGGCGGATTCGCTGATCAGCACCTGGTCGAGTTCCAGGCCGTCCTCGGTCAGCAGCCGTTCCTGGCGAATCTGGTCGTCGGCCATACGCATGGCCAGGCGGTCTTCGTGCGTATAGCCGGTCACGTGGCAGAAATCGGAGAGGAGGAACCAGACCTGATCGTCGATCAACAGGGCGCGTAGAGTGCGGCGATTGCGGAGGAAGGGGAGTGGGGTGGGCAGGGATGAATCGTCCATTTCAGTTGCATCTCTAGTACGAGCAGACCACCTACGGACGATGTTGGATCAGCAGCCACATGAACCAACACGCCGCGTTCCGGTGGACGGCCCAATTGGCTGGGCCGCCGATACAGATCGGCGATTGTCTCTAGGGTTTCGGGCTGCTAATCCCGGCCCCGCTTTATCACGGGGCGGGTGAACGATAGAGGGAAGAAACTGACGCAAACAAGAAACGCGATGGGCACAGTCCACCTCGGGGCGAAACTGCATTGCCTGTCTCAGTATTGCAGTCGATGCTGCAGCCATTTCGTTCGTGAAAGTTGTGGGGCTTGCTCCAGTCTCACGTTCAATTCGCGCGCTCAGCCCTTAGTTGTTCGATGTTGCGCGACTTGCCGCCGTTGCTCTTGTAGTCACTCCAGTACTCTTTCATGTCCTCCTGGCACTGCACGATCTGTTCGCCCGCCTGGCGCAGATTCAACTTGTTCACGAAGCCGGAAGTCGCGCCCACCTTCTTCTCGTAAGTAATGGTTTCGCGCGCTTCCTTGATCCGTAGATCGCAATCAAGGATCAAGTCGGCGGAGATATTGCGCTGTGCTTCGGGGGACGCGGCGTACTGGCGCGCTTCGGCGTCCTTCGCGGCGAAGTCGCGGGCAGCCAGTTGTTCCGAGGTGGGATTGTCGTTGGCATCCTTCAGGTATTGCACGGAGACTGGGTCTTCGATCGGTTTGCTATACACCTGGGCGCGGATGGCCTTCCAGAAAGTGCTGCCAAAGCGAGTTTCCTTCTGTTTTGGCGCCTGGTTGGTCATCTGGTAGCTGGTGGCGGTGAGGTACGGGATTCCGTTGGCAGTAGTGCGTGTTGTGAGTTGAAGCACGGCGCTAACGGTCACCCCAGCGGCCCACTCGTCCTGCGAGAGATTCTCGGTGACCTTGATCCACTGTGCCTCGCCACCGATTGGGCTGCCGTCGAGGGTGCATCCGACTCCGAGGCGGGGCAGGTCGTTATCGCATTTGTGCCGCACTTCCTCCAACGGAGCCATCACCAAGTACTCCTGGGCTGCGTGGGCGTTAGCAATCGGGAGTAGCAGAGCAGTAGTCAAGGGTAGGAGAGAGGTGCGTAGGAGGCTGTTCATGAACGGTCCTTGGTCATTCGATAGATGCACTATTGGGCAGTGAGTTTGCGAGGGCTTTAGCCGAAATGCCTTTCTCGGTGACAGTTGGGGCAAAGCGCAATGGCGTTCTCAACCGTGTCGTCCCCGTGCTGGGCGAGCGGTATTCGGTGGTGTACTTCTAGATAGGGTGAACTGTCCGATTTTCGCTTGAAGGGGGCAGGCTCCTTACAGTTCTCGCAATGCCCTTCTGCACGTAGCAATACCTCGGCGACTACATCAGGGTTGCGGTTAAACACCACCGTACGGACGGTTTTCTTGCTCGGTTTCTTTGGGGCTTTTGCCAGACGGCCCCGTCGCTGCTCGGTTGAGTCTTGAAGTGCTTTCTGCACGGATTGCAGGAAGTCATCTTGGGCGAGCGCGGCTTCGTTCAGCGAGCTGTGCCGATATTCCGCGTACATCACCAGAGCGCGGCGATACATGTCCTTCCCGCGTTTGTTGAGCGGCAGGATTTGCTCAGTTGGATCGAACATCTGGCAAGTTTCGGCGAATGCTTTGCTGGTCTTGATATCGCCCAGCGAGAAGTCGCCGTTATTGAAATGCGTAGCCATCCCTTGTAGGCGCCCGTCGATGGCTCCGGTGTAATGCTTGATGGTCTTGGGGCTTTTGCCTTGGGCAATCAACCAATCGTGAAACGTCATCTATCGCCAACTTTTTGCCGCTGAATTTCAGTTACTGCGTCTCTGTGAGTTGGACGGGACTATTCCCCGCCTACCCCATTGCGCTGATGCCGATAAGCACTCACCGCTTCATAAACCGCCTTCCTCAACCGGTTGATACCGCCAATCGGCTGGTGCTCCGGCAGGGCATGCCACGGGTTGTAGGAGATGTTGTCGCAGGCGATGTTCTGCTCGCGGCTGTCGAAGTCCTGGGGCGGGATGTTGACGGTGGCGACGGTCTGGAAGGGGGCGTCGGATTCGCTCCATTCGACGCTGGTGTCTTCGATGGGCATGTATTTGCTCGGGTCCTGTTTCTGCACTTGCAGGGCGAAGCAGGCGGGGACGCGGTCGACCGAGAGCTGCTGGTACATGGCGGTACGCAGGAAGTTGGGCAGCTTTTCGTTGAGCTTGGGTAGCTGGTAGGCCGGGCAGCCTTCGGTCTGCGGGATGACGCGGAACTTGATGTTGTTCGCCTCGCCCAGTTTGTACGGCGCGATGCCGTTGTAGCCGGTTTCGAAGGGGCTGTCGGGCGCGGGGGCGAGGGTCTGCAGGGCGATGACCAGGTGGCGGATTTCCCAGGTGCTGGGCTTCCAGCTGGGGAAGAAGGCGGCGACCTTCTGGCCGCTGGCCTGGGCGGCGAAGTTCTGCCGGTATTCGGCGACGTCGCGGACGAAGAACACCGGGTGGTTGAACATGACGAAGTCCTGTTCGGTGTCGTGGCCCTTGCCGGGCATCAGCTTGGCGCCGGGCACGTCGAGCAGTTTGATGGCCATGCCGCGGGCGTCGCGGGCGCTGTCGAACTGCGGGTAGGCGTTGCCGTTGGAGAAGCGGACCATGGCCTCCCACTTGTGCCCCGGTTCGGCAAACACGCCCTGGCGCAGGCCGGGGGCAAGGTCGCTGGCGACCGTGACCTCGGCCTTCAAGCAGCCATGGGCCTTGGCGTGGGCGTCACGCAGCACACGGGTGTTGTCGCGGTGCTGTTCGACGATGCGCACGGCGTCTTCGATGATGGCCTGGGTGAGCTGGGCTTCGCCCGGCGGGATTTCTTCCTGGGCGGAAACGGGGCCGGAGAATTTCCAGGCGTAGTAGAGGCTGCCGATGCCCCAGCCGAGCAGGCCGATGGCGGCGACGGCGAGCAGCAGACGGCCGAGCCATTTGCCGAGGAAGAGCCAGATTCGGGTGAGCAGGGAGCGCATGGCACGGGGTCCTTTGATGTTTTCTTTTTCTGGAGGGGATTCCGTTCCCTGGCCCGTGGGGGCTTGCTGTGGGGCGTTTCCCTCTCCCTGGCCCGCTCCCTGAGGGGAGAGGGGATGGGTTCGGTGATTCGGTGGTGCTTGGGAGCGGGCGGCTGGCCCTCACCCCAGCCCTCTCCCAGAGGGAGAGGGGGCGGATCGGTGTGAGGAGTTGGCTTCACTTGTAGGAGCGAGCTTGCTCGCGAACGGGTTACCCGGCGGAGTTGGCGCTGGGTGGGTTCGCGAGCAAGCTCGCTCCTACAAAAAAACGAAGAGCAGTTCGGCTCGGGCCGGTCATTCGCACTTCGGCCCGGGCGTCCACGGTGGGGTGGGGACGTTCGGGTCGAGTTTGTTCTCGTATTCGGCGTTGCCCAGCACCTTCAGGTATTCCACCAGCGCCCAGCGTTCTTCCGGCGACAGGGCGCGGCCGATGACGCCGTCCTTCCGGCAGCCGTCGCGGAATTCGTGGCCGCGGTTGCTGTTGCCGGTGACGCTGGTCTTGTAGAGGAAGCCGCCGGGGAAGCGCTCGGTGCGGTAGCCGGCGAACTTGGGGTCGTACTCGAAGCTGCCGACCCAGAACTGCGCGTCGCGCTCGGCCACCGGGGAGAGCATCTGGAACAGGTTGGGCACCGAGCCGTTGTGCAGGAACGGCGGGGTAGCCCAGATGCCGTCCAGCGGGCGGGCCTTGTAGGCGCGCAGTTCGCGCACGCCGATGGGCAGGCCGTAGCCGTTCATTTCCTGCTGCTGTTCCGGGCCGATGTGCGCGTCACGGTAAGCGCGCTGCTCGACGAAGGCGGTGACGTAGGCCAGGCCCTTGGCGGCGGAGATCTTCGACAGGTCCAGCGCTGCGTCGGGTTTGGGGATCAGCACGACGTTCATGTTCTGCAGCTCTTCCACTTTGAGCTTCAGCGGGCGCACGTCGAAGGTGTGGTCGGCGATGTTGTCGGCGGTGGTCGGGTCGGTGCCGATTTCGCTGGTGGGGACCATCTTCATCGCCCATTCGGGGACGCGCTTCTCGGCGATGGTGTCGGCGGAGCCCAGAGCCTTGATGTGCGGGCCGTGGCAGTACACGCAGTTGGCCTGGAACAGGGCGCGGCCCTGGGAGGCCTTCTTCAGGTCGATTTCGCCGAAGACTTCCTTCGGCCAGGCCGGCGGCTTCAGGTGCTTGAGGGTTTCTTCCAGGGTGTAGAGGTCGCGCAGGCGCACGCTGGAGGCGTAACGCTCATCGCCCATCACCGGCTTGCCGTCGCTCTCGAACATGCGCAGGGTGGCGCCGACGCCGAGGGCTTCGCCGATGTTGCGCGCCATGGGTTGCATGGCCGAGCCGTTCCACTGCACCCAGTCGAATTTCCAGATGTCCCACACCTGCGGGTAGTTCACCGGGGCGTTGGCGACGCGGTAGTTGGAGGCGTCGATGCCATCGCCGAACACGCTGTTGGCGATGCGCCCGAAGGCGTCGGCGCGGCCGGGGCCTTCCAGGGTCGGGTAGAGGCCGCGGTGGGTGTCGTTCCAGGCGGTGGAGACGAGGGTGCCGAGCACGTTGCGCACGTCGCGCTTGAGGGCGGCCTTGCCCTTGGGATAGCGATCGCCGAGTACGCCCTGGGCGAAGCGGTCGAACTTCCACGGTACGTAGTAGGTGGACGCGAGGCTGGCGCCCAGCGCCTGGCCGAACGCGCCGCCGCGCAGGGTGGGCACGGTGGAGGCGATGGAGTGCATGGCCGCGCCGCCGTCGATGCGGATGGCGGTGCCTTTGTAGCGCAGTTCGCCGGTGTGGCAGGCGGAGCAGGTGATGTCCAGGTACCAGGCGCCGGTCTCGCCGTCCTGGTGGCGGGCGAAGCCCACGGGGAGGTTGCCGGGATTCTTTGCGGTGGCAGCCAGCGTGTCGTCGGCAGCGCGGCCGATCTGCTCGGGCTCGATGAGGAAGCCGAAGCGCGCGAGGTTTTCCGGGCTGGCGAACTTGTCCTTGGAGAAGGGCTGCTCGAGGTGGGTGAACCAGTCGTAGCGCAGGCCTTTCACCTGGGTGCCCTGGGGCGTGTAGTAGTAGGTTTCGCGGTCCTGTTTCGACCACTGTTCCTCGAGGTGGATCATCTTCTGCGGCGGGGTGTATTCCGGCAGATTGGGATGCGCGGTGTACCAGGCGATGACGCCGCCGACGAGCAAGAGCAGCAGCAGAACTGCAAGTAGGACGCGTCCAAGAATGCGCATCGAAACTTCCTTGTTATATGTGCGAAAAAGAATCGGACGTTTATGCCAAGTACGCGGCGGCTTGGCAAGGTGATGCCGTACGGAATTCAGGGTTTTTATGGCGTGTTACGCGGTGTGGCGGGGAGTTTCCGGATTTACGGAGAGCGGATGTGCGGTGGCAGCCATCGTCTTTCAGCCGAACGCCTAAGTCGCGGGGCGCAGCTCCAGCAGCAGACTCAGGCAGATCGCCGCGCCGATCAGCACGCCGACCACGCTGGCGATGATCAGCGGCCAGCGCAGCCCGGGGCTGTCGTTCTCGTCGTCGGGAATCCGCATCTGGATGGCTGGCCAGAGTTCGTCTGGTGGCGGCAGTTCCGGCCAGGGTTCATCGCTGGGTGGCGGGGAAGGGTGGCCGGCGAGCTGGTAGAGCAGGGCGATCATCCAGTCCAGCGCGGCAATGCGCGTGGGGTGGTAGCGGTCGGCGTCGGTCCAGACGTGGAGGAAGGTGTCGACCAGCAGGATGTCGGCCTGCGTCTGATCGTCCTTCAGCTTCAGCGCCAAGGGGTAGAGGCGCGGGGCGGTGCAGCGGTACAACGTGGCGAAGGCGCGCGCGTCGCCGTCACCGCTTTCGGCGAGCAGGTAGCTGAGGAAGTTGGCTTCGTCCGGGTCGATGGCGGCCTCCGGCGGTGTCGCGGCGAGCGATGTGGCTGGAGGGTAAGGATAGATCGCGATGCCTTCTGTAGGAGCGAGCTTGCTCGCGAACCGCCCCGCAGGGGAGCTCCCAGCGAGCCTCTGTTCGCGAGCTCGCTCCTACCAGATCAAGAGCCCCTCACCCTAACCCTCTCCCGCGAGCGGGAGAGGGGACCGTTCGGTGCAGGATGAAACCTCGACGCCAGCCGGCACGGACGGCACCCTCACCCTTTGGGAGAGGGTGAGGGCCGGCCCGAGCCCAGAATTCACCTGTTGTAGCTGGTCACATACTTGGGTGCTCCAGCGTCGTAGGGCGAATAACCTGGAACAGGTTATCCGCCTGCACTTGAGCGGCGGATAACGCTGGCGCGTTATGCGCCCTACATGCCTGGGAAAGCGCCGTCAGGCGACGTCCTCGAACGGCAACCCGACATAGTTCTCGGCAATGCTCGTGCGGCCCGCCGCGGAGCCGAGGAAGTAGTCCAGTTCGGTCTCGAGCATGCGCTGGGTGAAGGCGTCGTTGTCGGGGAAGCGGTGCAGCATCGAGGTCATCCACCAGGAGAAGCGCTCGGCCTTCCAGATGCGCCGCAGGGCGATGGGCGAGTAGCGTTCCAGCAGATCGACTCGGCCTTCGCCGTAGACCCCGAGCAGGATGCGGTACAGCGTGTTCACGTCGCTGGCGGCCAGGTTCAGGCCCTTGGCGCCGGTGGGCGGGACGATGTGGCCGGCGTCGCCGACGAGGAACAGGCGGCCGTACTGCAGCGGCTCCACCACGAAGCTGCGCAGCGGGGCGATGCTCTTTTCCAGCGACGGCCCGGTGACCAACTGGCGCGCAACGTCTTCGGGAATACGGCGTTTGAGCTCGTCCCAGAAACGCCCGTCAGACCACTCCTCGACCTTTTCCTCCAGCCCCACCTGCAGGTAGTAGCGGCTGCGGGTGGCGCTGCGTTGGCTGCACAGGCTGAAGCCGCGTTCGCTGCTGGCGTAGATGAGTTCGTGGTTGACCGGCGGGGTATCGCTGAGCAGGCCGAGCCAGCCGAAGGGGTAGACGCGCTCGAAAGTCTTCAGGCGTTCGTCGGGGATGCTGCGCCGGGCTATGCCATGGAAGCCGTCGCAGCCGGCGATGTAGTCGCAGTCCAGACGTACGGTTTCGCCCTGGTGAGTGAAGGTGACGTAGGGCTTTTCGCTGGTCACGTCATGCAGCCCCACATCGGCCGCTTCGTACACGCTCATCGCGCCGCTGGCCGCGCGGGCGTGCATCAGGTCGCGGGTGACTTCGGTCTGGCCGTAGACCATCACCTGCTTGCCACCGGTGAGGGCCTTGAGGTCGATGCGTTCGCGACGGCCATTCAGGACCAGTTCGAAGCCATCGTGGAGCAGGCCTTCGGCGTCCATCCGTGCACTGGCACCGGCTTCGCGCAGCAGATCGGTGGTGCCCTGTTCGAGAACGCCGGCGCGGATGCGGCCGAGCACATAGTCGGGTGTCTGGCGTTCGAGGATGACGTTTTCGATGCCAGCCTTGTGCAGCAACTGGCCCAGCAGGAGGCCGGCAGGACCGGCGCCGATGATGGCGACTTGAGTCTTCATGGAGTGGCTCCTTGGAGAGCGCTGTTGTTTTTGTCCCCTGCATTTTTTGTGGATGAGATCGGCCTTTGAAGGTAATTTCCAATAGTCTTCTTGGACTTTTCATGGATGCGGGCGGTGATCGAACAACGTGCTGACAATCCGGTCCCGGTGTTCCGCCTGTATGGCGAAACGACGGTTTGGCCGACGCCGGACCTGATCCACTGCGAGTCGATCGCCTCACGCAGTCGCCTGCATGACTGGGAAATCCGCCCGCATCGCCATGGCGACCTGGTGCAATTGCTGTATGTGCAGTCCGGCGCGGCGGAGCTGGAAGTGGAGGGGCAGGTGATGCCTGTCCGCGAGGCGTCGTTGCAGGTCACGCCAGCGCTGGCTGTGCATGGTTTTCGCTTCGCCGAGGACGTGCAGGGCCGGGTGCTGAGCATGGGTCTGCCGCTGGCCGAGCAGCTCGGTGGCCTGCTGCAAAGCCCGGTGCTGGAGCAGCCGGCATGCTTCACCGTGGGCGAGGGCAAGCGTCACCTGGATGGGTTGTTCGAATCCATCGAGCGCGAGTACGCCGGGCAGGCGCCGGGCCGCGACCTGGTGCTGCAGTCGCTGCTCAACCTGCTGCTGGTCTGGCTCAGTCGCCGCGCGCTGGAACAGGCGCGCGCCCAGGCGAGCCAGCAGGATCGCGGCGTCGAGCATGTGCAGGCGTTTTCCCGCCTGCTGGAGCAGGATTTCCGACTACATCGGCCCATCGAACGCTACGCGGCGGCGCTGGGCATCAGCGCTGCACACCTCAATGCGCTGTGCCGGCGCCTGGCCGGGCAGTCGGCGCTGCAGCTGATCCACCAGCGCCTGCTGCTGGAGGCCAAGCGCAACCTGGTGTACACCGCCATGACCATCCAGCAGGTGTCGGACAGCCTGGGCTTCTCCGAACCTGCGTACTTCTCCCGATTCTTCAAGCGCTACGCCGGGGTCTCGCCCCGCGCGTTTCGCGAGCTGCGTTGAGCTGCCATGAATATCGATTCGCGTATCAAGTTCCGCCATCTCGTGTGCTTCCTCGAAGTGGCCCGCCAGGGCAGCCTGGCCCGCGCGGCGGATGCCCTGGCGGTGAGCCAGCCGGCCATCTCGAAGACGCTCAAGGAGCTGGAGGACCTGCTCGAAGCCAGCCTGTTCGAGCGCGGCAAGAGCGGCGCCAGCCTGACCGAGGCGGGCGTGGCCTTTCTGCGTTACGCCGGCCCCTGCGTGCAGGCGTTGCGCGATGGGGTGAACAGCCTGCGCGGCGGCGAGTACGCCTCCAGTGCGGTGCGCCTGGGCGTGCTCTCCACCGTGGAGAGCCTGCTGATGCCGGAGGTGGTGCGCCGACTGCACGAGCGTCACCCGGCGCTGGTGGTCAGTGTGGTCACCGGCCCGAGTGCGCACCTGCTCTCGCAACTGCGCGTGGGCGAGCTGGACCTGGTAGTCGGTCGGATGACCGAGAGCCCGCAAATCCAGGGCCTGACCTTCGAGCACCTGTACAGCGAATCCATGACCCTGGTGGCCCGTGCCGGGCACCCGCTGCTGGGCCGCCCGTTGCCGCCCTCGGCGCTGGACGACTGGCCGCTGGTGCTGCCGCTGGCGGGTACCACCATCCGCAAATTCGCCGACAGCCTGCTGCTGCAGAGCGGCCTCGGCCAGCCGCGCCAGAGGCTGGAAACCCTGTCCACGGTGCTCAGCCGCCGTTATGTATTGACCAGTGATGCGCTGTGGATCGCCCCGCTGGATTCGGTACGCCTGGACCTGCGCTCCGGCGAGATGTTCGAACTGCCGCTGGACGTGCAGGAACCGGGCGGTTCGGTGGGGGTTTGCAGCAACTCGACACTGCCGGTTTCCCTCGGTGCGCACTGGTGCCTGGAGGTGCTGCGCGAGGTGGGGGAGGCATACCGCGAGGGAAGTTATCCATAACCATATGGTTATGGATTGAGGGCTTTTTTTCAGTTTTCCATGTCGGATCAGCAGGCGACACTCCGTCGCACTGCCTGATGCACCAGGCTCCTATAAATCCAACAAGAGGAGACCGACATGTCCGACGCGGAGAACAGCCGCTTCGTCATTCGTGACCGAAACTGGCACCCCAAAGCCCTGACGCCCGACTACAAGACTTCCATCGCCCGCTCCCCGCGCCAGGCGCTGGTGAGCATTCCGCAATCGGTTTCCGAAACCAGTGGCCCGGACTTTTCGCACCTGAAGATGGGCGAGCACGACAACGACCTGCTGCTCAACTTCGACCACGGTGGCCTGCCTATCGGCGAGCGCATCATCGTGTCCGGCCGGGTCATGGACCAGTATGGCAAGCCTGTGCCGCATACCCTGGTAGAGATGTGGCAGGCCAACGCCGGCGGCCGCTATCGGCACAAGAACGACCGTTACCTCGCACCGCTGGACCCGAACTTCGGCGGCGTCGGCCGTGCGCTGACCGACAGCGAAGGACGCTACATCTTCCGCACCATCAAGCCCGGCCCGTACCCCTGGCGTAACGGCCCCAACGACTGGCGCCCAGCGCACATCCACTTCTCCATCAGCGGCCCGTCGATTTCCACGCGGCTGATTACCCAACTGTATTTCGAGGGCGACCCGCTGATCCCGATGTGCCCCATCGTCAAATCCATCGCCAACCCGGACGCGGTGGAATCGCTGATCGCCAAGCTCGACATGAGCAACGCCAACCCCATGGATTGCCTGGCCTACCGCTTCGATATCGTGCTGCGTGGCCAGCGCAAGACCCATTTCGAGAACAAGTGAGGAGGACCGACCATGCCTATCGAACTGCTGCCGGAAACCCCCTCGCAGACCGCCGGCCCCTACGTGCACATCGGCCTGGCGCTGGCCGCCGCCGGCAATCCGGCCCGTGACCAGGAAATCTGGAGCGAGATGGCCAAGCCCGACGCGCCCGGCGAACACATCCTGCTGATCGGCCATGTGTATGACGGCAACGGCCACCTGATCCGCGATTCCTTCCTGGAGCTGTGGCAGGCGAATCACGAAGGCGTGTATGACACTGCCTACGATCTGGAAAAGCCTTTCAATGGCTTCGGACGCACGGCAACGACCTTCGATGCCGGCGAGTGGCAGGTGCAGACCATCAAGCCCGGTGTGGTGAAGAATGCCGCCGGCGTGCCCATGGCGCCGCACATCAACATCTCGTTGTTCGCCCGTGGCATCAACCTGCATTTGCAGACGCGCCTGTACTTCGAAGACGAGGCGCAAGCGAACACCGTGGACCCGGTGCTGAACCTGATCGAGCAGCCCGAACGTCGGCAAACCCTCATTGCAAAGCGTTGCGAGGTGGACGGGAGGCTCGCTTACCGGTTTGATATCCGCGTCCAGGGAAATGCGGAAACGGTGTTCTTTGACTTCTGACACACGACTACATGAGACATCCGCCGAGCCGGTCGCCGACCGCGTTCGGCGGCACTTCGCGGCCGCGCTCGACGAGCGCGGCTACCGGGCGGACGAAGCCCAGGTGACGGCGGTGGACCACCTCGCCACCTGGCTCGACGACTTCCTCGCCGGTCGCCATGGCTTCCTGCGCAAGCCGGTGGCGGGCGTCTACCTGTGGGGCGGCGTCGGGCGCGGCAAGAGCTTCGTCATGGACCAGTTCTTTGCCGCCGCGCCGACACAGGCCAAGCGCCGCGTGCACTTCCACGCCTTCCTGCAGGAATTGCAGAGCCGCATGCTGGCGATCACCGGGCAGTCTGACCCGCTGGTGCGCGTAGCCCGCGCCATCGCCGAAGAAACCAGGCTGCTGTGCTTCGACGAATTCCACGTGCACGACATCGGCGATGCCATGCTCCTGGGGCGGATGCTGAAGGTGCTGGTGGACGAAGGCGTAGGCCTGGTCTGTACGTCCAACTACGAGCCGGAAAACCTCTGTCCGAATCCGCTGTATCGCGAGCGCTTCCGTCCGGCCATCGAGCTGATCGAAAAACGCTTCGACGTGATCTCGGTGGATGCCGGCCAGGATTACCGCGAGCACAGCACGTCGCTGGAGGAGTGGGGCAGCTTCCTCTGGCCGGCCCGCGCCGATGATCGGGAGCTGATCGGCTCGCGCCTGGGGCTGGCTGCAGATGCGAAGTTCGACGAGGTCTTGAGCGTCAATCACCACCCGCTGAAGGTGCATGCCCATGACGATCACTGCGCGTGGATGGACTTCAGCGAAATGTTCGAACGCCCGCGCTCGGCCAGCGACTATCTGTGGCTGATCGAGCATTACCCGCGTATGGCGGTGAGCGGCCTTGGCCCGCTGGCGGACTACCCGCCGGACGTGAGCATGCGCTTCCTCAACTTCATCGATATCGCCTACGACCGGCAGCTGAGGCTGCAATTGTTCGCCACGGTGTCGCTGGACGAGTTGGCGGCGGGCGGCGCGGCGCTGGACTTTTCGCGAACGCTGAGCCGGTTGCGGCAGTTGAAGCTGGAGCCGCTTTAGGCCTTTGTGCGGCTGTTTATTTTGGTTCGCGAGCAAGCTCGCTCCTACGAAGATCGCTCCGATCCCACCTGTAGGAGCGAGCTTGCTCGCGAACCCAGGTCGACACAGATGCACCGGCCTCCGGACGGCGGATAACGCTGGCGCGTTATGCGCCCTACGCTGGTGGCGCGGGGTGGCGATAAGCTCTGTTCGATAATCGGCCGTCCGTGTTGCGATAATCGCCCGCGGGTGTCGATAATCGCCCGGCATTCGCCTGCCAGGACAACAACAATGACCGACGCCCCCCGTGCCAGCCTGCCGCCTCTTGCGCCGCCGATCATCGCTTCGCCCGCCAAGCGCATCGAGGCCTTCACCGGCGACCCGAACTTCATGACCTCGCTGGCCCGCGGCCTGGCGGTGATCCATGCCTTCCAGGAGCGCAAACGCCACCTGACCATCGCGCAGATCAGCCACCGCACCGAGATCCCCCGCGCCGCCGTGCGCCGCTGCCTGCACACGCTGATGAAGCTGGGCTACGTCACCTCCGACGGGCGTACCTACTCGTTGTTGCCCAAGGTGCTGACGCTAGGCCACGCCTACCTGTCGTCCACGCCGCTGGCAGTCACCGCGCAGCCGATCCTCGACCGCCTCAGTGAGCAACTCCACGAGGCCTGCTCGATGGCCACGCTGGAGGGCGACGAGATTCTTTATATCGCCCGTTCGGCCACGCCGCAGCGCCTGATCTCGGTGGACCTGAGCGTCGGCAGCCGGCTGCCGGCCTACTGCACGTCCATGGGCCGCATCCTGCTTGCCGGGCTGAATGACGAAGCACTGGAAGACTACCTGGCCCACGCCGACCTGCAGGTGAAGACCAGCCGCACCGTGCACACCCCGGAGATGCTCCGCGCGAGCATCGCCGAGATCCGCCAGCAGGGCTGGGTGATCATCGACCAGGAACTGGAAGTCGGCCTGCGCTCCATCGCCGTGCCGCTGAAGGACTCCGCCGGCCAGGTGCTGGCCGCGCTGAACGTCGGCACCCACGCCGGCCGGGTGTCGCGCCAGGAGCTGGAAACGCGCTTCCTGCCAGTGTTGCTGGAAGCCAGCCGCGAGCTGGGCACGCGGCTGTTCCACTGAGTTTTGCTCAGCGCTGTTCCAGGTAGGAGGGGGCTACGGCCTCCGCCAGCCACACGCCATTGGCCGAGCGATAGAAGCGCTGGCCGTCACGCCACATCTGGCCGCTGCGGACCACGAGGATGGTCGGCTTGCCTCGGCGCGAGCCGACGCGCTCGGCCGTCTCGCGGTCGGCGCTCAAGTGGACGTGCTGGCGGCTCATGGGTTTCAGACCGTCACGCAGGATCGCCGCCAGTGAGGCGGGAATCGTGCCGTGGTAGAGCACTTCCGGCGGCTCGCAGGGCTCCAGCTGCAGATCGACGCTGACCGAATGGCCCTGGTTGGCGCGGATGCGCAGGCCGTCGTCGCTGAAGGCGAAGCGCTGCTTGTCGTTGGTGACAACGACCTCTTCGAGCATTCCGCGATTGAAGCGATGCCCCTTGTCGGCTGATTTGCGCAGGAGCTCCTCGACCGCCACCCAGCCATTGGCGTCCAGCGTCAAACCTGCCGTTTCCGGACTGTGGCGCAGGATCAGTGACAGCCATTTGCTGATCGATTTCCGTTCGTTGTCGTTCATTTCTTCCTCTGAATCTCCCGGGTGCGCGGCCATTCTAACCAGTGACGCGCTGCGGGCCGTAATCCCGTTCGCTAACCGCCCACAGTGGCGATTATCGAATTGATCGGCTGAACGTCTCTTCGTACTGTTGCTCGACCCGTTCAGCCGGACGGGCAATAACAACAATGAGCGTCAGCCATGGCCCCTGTGTGCCTGCCCCATCCGCCGGTCCGTGCGTCCACCGGCTCGCGCCTCATTCCTGTCCAGCTTGCGGGAGTGCAGGGCGATCCAGCCGGCTTTCCCGCGACGACGCCTTCGCAGGAAGTCTTCGCATGACCAGTTCCGCCCACGTGCCCGCTGCCGGCACCCTCGACGTCCAGTCCTTCATCAATGCCCAGCCGTTGTCGCTGTACCAGTGCCGCATCGTCCTGCTGTGCTTCCTCATCGTCTTCCTCGACGGCCTGGATACCGCCGCCATGGGCTTCATCGCCCCGGCGCTGACCCAGGACTGGGGCATCGACCGCGCCAGCCTTGGCCCGGTGATGAGCGCCGCGCTGATCGGCATGGTCTTTGGCGCCCTGGGCTCCGGCCCGCTGGCCGACCGCTTCGGGCGCAAGGGTGTGCTGGTGGTAGCGGTATTCCTGTTCGGCCTGTTCAGCCTGCTCTCGGCCTACAGCAGCAACCTCGACCAGCTGATGGCGCTGCGCCTGCTGACCGGCATCGGCCTGGGCGCGGCAATGCCCAACGCCACCACGCTGCTCTCGGAGTACACCCCCGAGCGCCTCAAGTCGCTGCTGGTGACCAGCATGTTCTGCGGTTTCAACCTCGGCATGGCGGCGGGCGGGTTCGTCTCTGCCAAGCTGATCCCGGCGTATGGCTGGCACAGCCTGCTGTTGCTCGGCGGCGTACTGCCGCTGCTGCTGGCGGTGGTGCTGCTGGTATGGCTACCGGAGTCCGCGCGTTTCCTGGTGGTGCGCAATCGCGGGGCGGACAGGGTCAAGCGGGTACTGGCGCCGATTGCTCCGGGCGAAGTGGTCACGGCTCGCGAATTCAGCGTGCCGGAACAGAAGACGGTGCAGAGCCGCAATGTGTTCAAGGTGATCTTCTCCGGCACCTACAGCGCGGGAACCCTGCTGTTGTGGCTGACCTACTTCATGGGCCTGGTGATCGTTTACCTGCTCACCAGCTGGCTGCCGACGCTGATGCGTGACGCCGGCGCGAGCATGGAGCAGGCCGCCTTCATCGGCGCGCTGTTCCAGCTCGGCGGGGTGCTCAGTTCGGTGGCAGTGGGCTGGGCCATGGACCGCTTCAACCCGCACAAGGTCATCGGCATCTTCTACTGCCTGGCAGGTGTGTTCGCCTACTTCGTCGGGCAGAGCCTGGGCACCGTCACGCTGCTGGCGACCCTGGTGCTGGCTGCCGGGATGTGCGTGAACGGCGCGCAGTCGGCCATGCCGTCTCTCGCCGCGCGCTTCTACCCGACCCAGGGACGCGCCACCGGGGTGTCCTGGATGCTTGGCATCGGCCGCTTCGGCGCCATTCTCGGCGCCTGGATCGGCGCAACCCTGCTGGGCCTGGGCTGGAACTTCGAGCAGGTACTGACTGCGCTGATGCTGCCGGCTGCGATTGCCACTGCGGCGGTGCTGATCAAGGGGCTGGTGAGCCACGCCGACGCTACCTGATCCTCACGGCAGCGGCGCGCCGATCAGTTGCAGGCAGCGCTGCAACGGCGCGCTGACATCGCCGCGGCGCAGGCTGAGGATGATCGGCGAGACTGCCTCGGCATCGGTCAGCGTGGCGTAGCCGATGTCGGCGCGGTGCTGTTGCTGCACCGACGCCGGCACCAGCGCCACGCCAAGGCCGGCGGCGACCAGGCCGATGGCGGTCTGCAACTCGTTGGTCCACTGCGCCACGCGCACGCTCAGGCCATGGTTGGCGAACAGCGCCAGCACATGGTCGGCGTAGCTGGGGCGTGGGTTGGCGGGGTAGAGCACGAAGTCCTCGCCGGCCAGCTGCTCCAGGCTCACTGGGTGGCCCAACAGACGGTGCCCGGCGGGCAGCACGGCGACTATCGGCTCCTCACGCAGGACGATCTGGCTGATCGCCGGGTCGTCGATGCGGATGCGCCCGAAGCCGATGTCGATGCGCCCGCTTTTCAATGCCTCGACCTGCTGCACCGTGGTCATTTCCTGCAGCCCCAATTCCAGCCCGGCGTCGCCGCGCAACTCGCGGATCAGCTCGGGCAGGCCGTCGTACAGCGTCGACGGGGCGAAGCCGATGCCGAACCACTGGCGCTCGCCACGGCCGATGCGCCGGGTGCTCTCACAGATGCTTTCCAACTGCGCCAGCAGGGTGACGGTCTGCTCGTGGAAGTAGCGTCCGGCGTCGGTCAGCCGTAGCGGCCGGCCGCGTTCCAGCAAGGGCACGCCGAGCAGCTCCTCGAGCTGCTGGATCTGCCGGCTCAGCGGCGGCTGGGCGATGTGCAGGCGCTCGGCGGCGCGGGTGAAGTTGAGGGTGCCGGCCACTTCGCGGAAGTAGCGCAGGTGTCGCAGCTCCATGATACCTCCAGGGTATGCAACAAGACGGCATCGATATTGGACTGGCTACAGGCCCCGGCGCAATCCTTCGTCAATCGCGAAAAGACCTTCCGGGTATCGCTAATTGACTGCCCGGCCACCCCAGAAATCCAACACCGGAACGCCGTCCATGAGTAGCCCTGTCATCGATCGCATCGAGTCGATCATCGTCGACCTGCCGACCATCCGCCCGCACAAGCTGGCCATGCACACCATGCAGCGGCAGACGCTGGTGATCATCCGCCTGCGCTGCTCCGACGGCGTCGAGGGCATCGGCGAAGCCACCACCATCGGCGGCCTGGCCTATGGCAACGAGAGCCCGGAAAGCATCAAGGCCAACATCGATGCGCACTTCGCGCCGCTGCTGCATGGGCAGGACGCGAGCAACATCAACGCCTGCATGCAGCGCCTGGACAAGTCGATCAAGGGTAATACCTTCGCCCGCTCCGGCATCGAGAGCGCGCTGCTCGACGCCCAGGGCAAGCGCCTCGGCCTGCCGGTCAGCGAGCTGCTCGGCGGCCGCGTGCGCGACAGTCTCGAAGTGGCCTGGACCCTGGCCTCCGGCGACACCGCCCGCGACATCGCCGAAGCCGAGCAGATGCTGGACATTCGCCGCCACCGCATCTTCAAGCTGAAGATCGGCGCCAACCCGCTGGAGCAGGACCTCAAGCACGTGGTGGCGATCAAGAAGGCCCTGGGCGAGCGCGCCAGCGTGCGCGTCGACGTCAACCAGGGTTGGGATGAATCCCAGGCCATCCGCGGCTGCCAGGTGCTCGGCGAGAACGGCATCGACCTCATCGAACAGCCCATCTCGCGCATCAACCGCAGCGGCCAGGTGCGCCTGAACCAGCGCAGCCCGGCGCCGATCATGGCCGACGAATCCATCGAGAGCGTGGCCGACGCCTTCAGCCTCGCCGCCGACGGCGCGGCGAGCATCTTCGCCTTGAAGATCGCCAAGAACGGCGGCCCGCGCGCCGTGTTGCGCACTGCGCAGATCGCCGAAGCGGCCGGTATCGCCCTGTATGGCGGGACCATGCTCGAAGGCGCGGTCGGCACCCTGGCCTCGGCCCACGCCTTCATCACCCTGGAAAAACTCACCTGGGCCACCGAGCTGTTCGGACCGTTGCTGCTCACCGAAGAGATCGTCACCGAGCCGCCGGTGTATCGCGACTTCCAGCTGCACGTGCCGCGCACGCCCGGCCTGGGCCTGACCCTGGACGAAGAGCGCCTGGCGCGCTTCCGCCGTACCTGATTTTTTCGATTGAGATAGAGGAGAAAAGCCGATGCTGTTCCACGTGAAGATGACCGTGAAATTGCCGGTCGACATGGACCCGGCCAAGGCCGCCCAGCTCAAGGCCGACGAAAAGGAACTGGCCCAGCGCCTGCAGCGTGAGGGCAAGTGGCGCCACCTGTGGCGCATCGCCGGGCACTACGCCAACTACAGCGTGTTCGACCTCGCCAGCGTCGAGGAACTGCACGACACCCTGATGCAGTTGCCGCTGTTCCCCTACATGGACATCGAGGTCGACGGGCTCTGCCGCCATCCGTCCTCGATCCATTCCGACGACCGCTGATTTCCGTTCCGTACGACTCAACAAGAACAAGATTTGAGGATCGCACCATGACCGTGAAGATTTCCCAGACTGCCGATATCCAGAGCTTCTTCGAAGAGGCCAGCGGCGCCCTGAACGATGCCGGTAACCCGCGGGTGAAGAACCTGGTCCTGCGCATCCTGCAGGACACCGCGAAGCTCATCGAGGACATGAGCGTCACCCCGGACGAGTTCTGGAAAGCCGTGGACTACCTCAACCGCCTCGGCGCTCGCCAGGAGGCGGGTCTGGTGGTCGCTGGTCTGGGCATCGAGCACTACCTCGACCTGCTGCTGGACGCCCAGGACGCCGCCGTCGGCATCGAAGGCGGCACCCCGCGCACCATCGAAGGCCCGCTGTACGTGGCCGGTGCGCCGCTGTCCGAAGGCGAGGCGCGGATGGATGACGGAAAAGACGCGGGCACCGTGATGTTCCTCTCCGGCCGCGTGTTCGACCTCGACGGCAAGCCGCTGGCCGGCGCCGTGGTCGACCTCTGGCACGCCAACACCAAGGGCACGTACTCCTACTTCGACAGCACCCAGTCCGAGTACAACCTGCGCCGGCGCATCGTCACCGACGCCGAAGGCCGCTACCGGGCGCGCAGCATCGTGCCCAGCGGCTACGGCTGCCCGCCGGACGGCCCGACCCAGGAGCTGCTGGACCAGCTCGGCCGCCACGGCCAGCGCCCGGCGCACATCCACTTCTTCATCTCCGCGCCGGGGCATCGCCACCTGACCACCCAGATCAACCTGGCCGGCGACCAGTACCTGTGGGACGACTTTGCCTACGCCACCCGTGACGGGCTGATCGGCGAGGTGCGTTTCGTCGAGGACGCAGCCGCCGCCCAGGCACGCGGAGTGGAAGGGCGCTTCGCCGAGATCGAGTTCGATTTCCAGCTGCAGCAGGCGGTTTCCGCTGGCGCCGAAGACCGCAGCAACCGCCCTCGCGCCCTGCAGGAAGCCTGATTCCCCAACCGCTCTGACCCTGCCGATGACCTCGCCGTAGGATGGCGCGGAGCGAAGCGATACCCATCAATCCGT
This sequence comes from Pseudomonas sp. GD03903, assembly GCF_029840045.1. NCBI lineage: Bacteria > Pseudomonadati > Pseudomonadota > Gammaproteobacteria > Pseudomonadales > Pseudomonadaceae > Pseudomonas > Pseudomonas sp. GD03903. The sequence goes on from NZ_JAOCBT010000007.1 coordinate 274,216, forward strand.
GCACCGGCAGCATGGGTATCGCTGCGCTCCACCCATCCTACCCAGCTCGCTGCGGACCTCGGTGTGGCCGGGGAGCAATCGCGGACGGAGTCCGCTCCTACGCCCCGGGATCTTTCTCGCCAGGCGTGTAGGAGCGGACTTCGTCCGCGATGGCTTTCCATCCATGCCGAAGCATCAGAGGCGTGCGGTTCTCGAGCAAGGACTGGGCGTCCCCCTCGGTCCTGCAAGGGAATCCTGCGATTGCCGGCAGAGTCCGGCCTTGCCGGTAACCTCGCCGTAGGATGGCGTGGAGCGAAGCGATACCCATCAATTCGTGCACCGGCAGCATGGGTATCGCTGCGCTCCACCCATCCTACCCAGCTCGCTGCTGACCTCGGTGTGGCCGGGGGAGCAATCGCGGACGGAGTCCGCTCCTACGCCCTCGGAACCTTTCTCGCCAGGAGCGTAGGAGCGGACTTCGTCCGCGATCGTTTCGTCGCTGCACCTGCCTTCGAGTGGGCACACGAACGTTGACGGCCGAGCGATATGACGTCCGTTAGCCCCCTAAGAGAAGTGTTCGATATTCGCACCAATAGTCGATTATCGCATTGTTTGACCATTCCCCCGGCGGTACCTTTTTCCCACCCGCACCACCCCCTACAACGAGACCGACCATGGCTGAACTCCTGACTCTCCGCGAAGCGGTCGAGCGCTTCGTCAACGACGGCGATACCGTCGCCCTCGAAGGCTTCACCCACCTGATTCCGACCGCCGCTTCCCACGAGCTGATCCGCCAGGGCAAGAAAGACCTGCACCTGGTGCGCATGACGCCCGACCTGGTCTATGACCTGCTGATCGGCGCCGGCTGCGTGCGCAAGCTGACCTTCTCCTGGGGCGGCAACCCCGGTGTCGGTTCGCTGCATCGCCTGCGTGATGCGGTGGAGAAGGGTTGGCCGCGTGAACTGGAGATCGACGAGCACAGCCACGCCGATCTGGCCAACTCCTACGTTGCCGGTGCCTCGGGCCTGCCGTTCGCCGTGTTGCGCGCCTACGCCGGCTCCGACCTGCCGAAGGTCAACCCGAACATCAAGTTCATCGAGTGCCCGTTTACCGGCGAGCAACTGGCCGCCGTACCGTCGGTACGCCCGGACGTGACCGTGATCCACGCGCAGAAGGCCGACCGCAAGGGCAACGTGCTGCTGTGGGGCATTCTCGGCGTGCAGAAGGAAGCCGCCCTGGCTGCCAAACGCTGCATCGTCACCGTGGAAGAAATCGTCGACGACCTGAACGCGCCGATGAACTCCTGCGTGCTGCCGACCTGGGCGCTGTCCGCCGTCTGCCTGGTGCCCGGCGGCTCGCACCCGTCCTACGCCCACGGCTACTCCGAGCGTGACAACCGCTTCTACCAGGCCTGGGACCCTATCGCCCGCGACCGCGACACCTTCAACGCCTGGATCGATAGCTACATCCGCGGCACCCAGGATTTCTCTGAGTTCAAAGCCAAACTCGCGGAGGCCAAGTAATGAGCGCCTACAGCACCAATGAAATGATGACCGTGGCCGCCGCCCGCCGCCTGAACAACGGCGCCGTCTGCTTCGTCGGCATCGGCCTGCCGTCCAAGGCCGCCAACCTCGCGCGCCTGACTGCGTCCCCTGACGTGGTCCTGATCTACGAATCCGGCCCCATCGGCGCCAAGCCCAGCGTGCTGCCGCTGTCCATCGGCGACGGCGAGCTGGCCGAGACCGCCGACACCGTGGTGCCCACCGGCGAGATCTTCCGCTACTGGCTGCAGGGCGGGCGTATTGACGTCGGCTTCCTCGGCGCGGCCCAGGTCGATCGCTTCGGCAACATCAACACCACCGTCATCGGCGACTACCACAAGCCGAAGGTGCGCCTGCCCGGCGCCGGCGGCGCGCCGGAGATCGCCGGTTCGGCCAAGGAGGTGCTGATCATCCTCAAGCAATCGCACCGCACCTTCGTCGACAAGCTGGCCTTCGTCACCTCGGTCGGCTTCGGCGAGGGCGGCGACCATCGCCAGCAACTCGGCCTGCCCGGCAAGGGCCCGGTGGCGATCATCACCGACCTGTGCATCATGGAACCGGAAGCCGGCAGCAACGAATTCATCGTCACCTCGCTGCACCCGGGCGTGAGCCGCGAGCAGGTGGTCGAGAACACCGGCTGGGCGATCCGCTTCGCCGAAGAGGTGAAGGAAACCGTCGCCCCGACCGACGTCGAACTCGAAGCCCTGCGCGCCCTGGAAGCTCGCACCGCCGCCGCCCACGGCCAACTGGGAGGTGAGGAATGAGCCGCGACGTCTTCATCTGCGATGCCGTGCGTACGCCCATCGGCCGCTTCGGCGGTGCGCTGGCTGGTGTGCGCGCCGACGACCTTGCCGCCGTGCCGGTGAAGGCGCTGGTGGAGCGCAATCCTCAGGTCGACTGGGCCACGCTGGACGAGGTGTACCTCGGCTGCGCCAACCAGGCCGGCGAGGACAACCGCAACGTCGCGCGCATGGCGCTGCTGCTCGCCGGCCTGCCGGAGAGCGTGCCGGGCGTGACCCTCAACCGCCTCTGCGCCTCGGGCCTGGACGCGGTGGGCACCGCCTTCCGCGCCATCGCCAGCGGCGAGGCCGAGCTGGTCATCGCCGGCGGCGTCGAGTCCATGTCCCGCGCGCCCTATGTGATGGGCAAGGCCGACAGCGCCTTCGGTCGCGGGCAGAAGATCGAGGACACCACCATCGGCTGGCGCTTCATCAACCCGCTGATGAAGGCACAGTACGGCGTGGATGCCATGCCGCAGACCGCCGACAACGTGGCCGACGACTACAAGGTCAACCGCGCCGACCAGGACGCCTTCTCCCTGCGCAGCCAGCAGCGTGCCGGCGTCGCCCAGGCCAACGGCTACTTCGCCGAGGAAATCGTCCCGGTGGTGATCAAGGGCCGCAAGGGCGAGACCGTCGTCGACAGCGACGAGCACCCGCGCCCGGATACCACGCTGGAAGCGCTGGCCAAGCTCAAGCCGGTCAACGGCGAAGGCAAGACCGTCACCGCCGGCAACGCCTCGGGCGTCAACGACGGCGCCGTGGCACTGATCCTCGCCAGCGCCGAAGCGGTGAAGAAGCACGGCCTGACACCGCGTGCGAAAGTGCTCGGCATGGCCAGCGCCGGCGTCGCCCCGCGGGTAATGGGCATCGGCCCGGTGCCGGCGGTGCGCAAGCTGCTGGAGCGCCTGAACCTGTCGATGGAGCAGTTCGATGTCATCGAGCTGAACGAAGCCTTTGCTGCACAGGGCCTGGCAGTCACTCGTGATCTCGGCATCGCCGATGACGATGCACGAGTGAACCCCAACGGCGGCGCCATCGCCCTTGGGCATCCGCTGGGGGCCAGTGGTGCGCGTCTGGTGCTGACGGCGGTGCATCAGCTGCAGAAGTCCGGCGGCAAGCTGGGCCTGTGCACCATGTGCGTGGGCGTAGGGCAGGGTGTGGCGCTGGTCGTCGAGCGCGTGTGACGCCCCCTTGTAGGAGCGAGCTTGCTCGCGAACCCAGCCCCGCAGCGAGGTTTGTTCGCGAGCAAGCTCGCTCCTACAACTAGCAACTCTCCGGTCATACTGTCCCGACCACGCCCGCTGATCTCCGGAGCCAACCCGTGAGCACCAATCTTCTGTTCGACGCCTACTTCACCCAGCCTGCCATGCGCGCCATCTTCAGCGACCACGGCCGGGTGCAGGGCATGCTCGACTTCGAGGCCGCACTGGCCCGTGCCGAGGCTCGCGTGGGCGTGATCCCGGAGAGCGCCGTGGCGCCCATCGCCGCTGCCTGTCGTGCCGAACTCTACGACTTCGCTGCGCTGGCCCAGGCCATCTGCAGCGCCGGCAACTCCGCCATCCCGCTGGTGAAGGCGCTGGGCAAGCGCATCGCCGCCGAGGATGCCGAAGCCGAACGCCATGTGCACCTGGGCGCCACCAGCCAGGACGCCATGGACTCCGGTCTGGTCCTGCAACTGCGCGCCGCCATCGAGCTGCTGGAAAGCGACCTTGCCCAACTGGCCGGCGCACTCGCCGTTCAAGCACAGGCCCACGCCGGCACGCCCATGGTTGGCCGTACCTGGCTGCAGCACGCCACGCCGGTCACCCTTGGCATGAAGATCGCCGGCTGGCTGGGGGCGATCAGCCGCCATCGCCAGCGTCTGAACGAACTCAAGCCACGCCTGCTGTGCCTGCAGTTCGGCGGCGCCTCCGGCAGCCTCGCCGCGTTGGGCGAACAGGGCTTTGCCGTGGCCGAAGCGCTGGCTGAGGAACTGCACCTGCAATTGCCCGAGCAGCCCTGGCATACCCAGCGCGACCGCCTGGTGGAGTTCGCCAGCCTGCTCGGCCTGATCGCCGGCAGCCTCGGCAAGCTCGGTCGCGACCTCAGCCTGCTGATGCAGACCGAGGCCGGCGAAGTCTTCGAGCCATCCGCGCCGGGCAAGGGTGGTTCGTCCACCATGCCGCACAAGCGCAATCCGGTGGGCGCTGCCGTGCTGATCGGCGCGGCCACCCGCGCGCCGGGATTGGTCTCGACGCTGTTCTCGGCTATGCCGCAGGAACACGAACGCAGCCTCGGCCTGTGGCACGCCGAATGGGAGAGCCTGCCGGAGTTGTGCTGCCTGGTTTCCGGCGCGTTGCAGCAGGCGCTGCTCCTGGTGCCGGGCCTGGAAGTCGACGCCGAGCGCATGCTGACGAATCTCGACCTGACCCGCGGCCTGGTGCTCGCCGAAGCCGTGAGCATTGCCCTGGCCCAGCGCATCGGCCGCGATGCCGCCCACCACCTGGTGGAGCAATGCTGCAAGCAGGCGGTGAAGGAGGATGCGCACCTGCGCACCGTGCTCGGCGCCAATGCCGAGGTTGCCGAACAATTGAATGCCGATGAGCTGGATCGCCTGCTCGATCCGGCCCATTACCTGGGCCAGGCGCGCTGCTGGGTCGAACGCGCGCTGGCCGAACACCAAGCACTTTCCTTGCGCAAAGAATCCCGATAGGAGCCTTGCATGCCTGCCGTACGTCTCGCCGATGGCGACCTCAACTATCAACTGGAAGGCCCGGCTGGCGCGCCGGTGCTGGTGCTGTCCAACTCCCTGGGTACCGACCTGCACATGTGGGATGCGCAGCTCGCGACCTTCGCCGAACACTTCCGCGTGTTGCGCTATGACACCCGTGGCCACGGCGCCTCGCTGGTCACGCCTGGCCCCTACAGCATCGAGCAGAACGGCCGCGATGTGCTGGCGCTGCTGGACGCACTGGACATTCCGCGCGCGCACTTCTGCGGCCTGTCCATGGGCGGCCTGATCGGCCAGTGGCTGGGCGTCCATGCGCCGGAACGCATCGAGCGGCTGGTGCTGTGCAACACCGCCGCCAAGATCGGCACACCAGAGGTCTGGAATCCGCGCATCGACAGCGTGCTCAGCGGCGGTGCCGAGGCGATGCGCAACCTGCGCGATGCGTCGATTTCGCGCTGGTTCACCGCTGACTTTGCCGCGGCCGAGCCGGGCAAGGTCGAGGCCATCGTCGGCATGCTGGCGCAAACCTCGCCGGAAGGTTATGCGGCCAACTGCGCCGCCGTGCGCGACGCCGATTTCCGTGGCGAGATCGGCGCCATCAGCGCGCCGACCCTGGTGGTCTGCGGCGCCGCCGACCCGGTGACCACCACCGAGGACGGGCGCTTCCTGCAGGCGCGCATTCCCGCTGCCGAGTTGGTGGAGTTCCGCGCTGCGCACCTGTCCAACGTGCAGGCCGGCGATGCCTTCAGCCAGCGCGTGCTTTCCTTCCTGCGTGCATAACGGCTTTTGCTTTTCGTAGGAGCGAGCTTGCTCGCGAACCTGGGCCTTCGCAGCGGAGATTGTTCGCGAGCAAAGGCTAGGCGCCCCCCTCGGTCCTACAAGGTTCCGATTTGGAGTTTGAAATGGACGAGAAAGAGCGTTACGAAGCCGGCATGCAGGTGCGTCGCGCGGTGCTGGGCGATGCCCATGTCGACCGCAGCCTGGAGAAGCGCACGGACTTCAATGAAGAGTTCCAGGAAATGATCACCCGCCACGCCTGGGGTGACATCTGGACCCGCCCAGGCCTGCCGCGCCACACCCGCAGCCTGATCACCATCGCCATGCTGATCGGCATGAACCGCGAGGGTGAACTCAAGCTGCATCTGCGCGCCGCGCGCAACAACGGCGTGACCCGCGAGGAGATCAAGGAAGTGCTGCTGCAGAGCGCAATCTACTGTGGCATCCCCGCCGCCAACGCCACCTTCCACCTCGCCGAAGCGGTGTGGGACGAGCTGGGCACCGAGTCGCTGGACGACGCCTGATCGCCAGCGCAGGCGCTGCCCGGACCACGCATCCGGGCGGCGCCTGATTTTGCCGATAGGGTTCGCGAGCAAGCTCGCTCCTACAGGTTCGCCGACATGTTTTTTTGTAGGAGCGAGCTTGCTCGCGAACCTGCACGGGCATTGTGTATGACGAGCATCTAGCTCTTGCAGGAGCGGACTCCGTCCACGATAGGTCTGCATCGCGCCGGAAACCATCGCGGACGGAGTCCGCTCCTACGCGAGCAAGAGCCCCCACCCTAACCCTCTCCTGCAAGCGGGAGAGGGCTGGGGTGAGGGACATGCGTAGTCACTGCGCTCCCCAGAATCTCAGCTCTCCAGCTCCTTCCGATCCCTGAACAGCTCCAGCGCCTGCGGGTTGGCCAGTGCGTCGGTGTTCTTCACCGGTTGCCCGTGCACCACATTGCGCACGGCCAGTTCGACGATCTTGCCGCTGATGGTGCGGGGGATATCGGTCACCGCGAGGATCTTCGCCGGTACATGGCGCGGGGTGGTGTTGCTGCGGATGGTCTGGCGGATGCGTTCCTGCAGCGTTTCGTCGAGATCAACGCCGTCGCGCAGGCGCACGAACAGCACCACGCGCACGTCGCCCTGCCAGTCCTGGCCGATGGCGATGGATTCCAGCACCTGCTCGATCTTTTCCACCTGGCGGTAGATTTCCGCTGTGCCGATGCGCACGCCGCCGGGGTTGAGCACGGCATCCGAGCGACCGTGGATCACCAGGCCACCGTGTTCGGTCTCTTCGGCGTAGTCGCCGTGGGCCCAGACGCCGGGGAAGGTGGCGAAATAGGCGTCGAGGAATTTCTCGTTGTTCTCGTCGTTCCAGAAGCCCACCGGGATCGACGGGAAGTGCCGCACGCAGACCAGTTCGCCTTTCTCGCCGCGCACCGGCTTGCCGGCCTCGCCCCAGACTTCCACGGCCATGCCCAGCCCTTTGCATTGCAGCTCGCCGCGCCACACCGGCGCGGTCGGATTGCCCAGGGCGAAGCAGGAGACGATGTCGGTGCCGCCGGAAATCGACGACAGGCAGAGGTCGGCTTTCACATCGCGGTAGATGTAGTCGAAGCTTTCATGGGCCAGCGGTGAGCCGGTGGAGAGGAGCGCCTTCAGGCGCTCCAGCGAGTGGGTCAGGCGCGGCCGCACATTGGCCTTTTCCAGCGCAGCAATGTACTTGGCGCTGGTACCGAAGACGCTGATGCGCTCGGCGTCGATCAGGTCCATCAGCCGTTCCGGGCCGGGGTGGAAGGGCGAGCCGTCGTAGAGCACCAGCGTGGCGCCGACGGCCAGGCCGGAGACCAGCCAGTTCCACATCATCCAGCCGCAGGTGGTGTAGTAGAACAGCGTGTCGTCCTGGCCCAGGTCGACGTGCAGGCCATGTTCCTTGAGGTGCTGCAGCAGCACGCCGCCGGTGCCGTGGACGATGCACTTGGGCACGCCGGTGGTGCCGGAGGAGTAGAGGATGTACAGCGGGTGGTCGAAAGGCACCGGGGTGAACACGGGCTCGCCGCCGCTGCGGAAGAAGTCCTGCCAGAGGCTGACGTGCGCTTGTGTCTGGAAGTCGCTGCGGCGAGCGTGGCCATTGGCGTAGGGCACGATCAGCAACTGTTCCAGGCTTGGCAGCTGGGCAAGGATTTCGTTGAGCTTGGCGGTCAGGTCCAGCAGCTTGCCGGCGTAGCGATAGCCGGCGCAGGCGATCAGCACCTTGGGTTCGATCTGGCCGAAGCGGTCGATCACGCCCTGGGTGCCGAAGTCCGGCGAGCAACTCGACCAGGTGGCGCCGAGGCTGCTGGTGGCGAGCATGCCGACCACCGTCTGCCAGGTGTTGGGCATGAAGGCCGCGACCCGGTCGCCGACGCCCACCCCGGCTTCACGCAGCGCGCGTTGCAGGCCGGCGACCTGTGCGGCCAGTTCGGCGTGGCTGAGCACCTCGCGGCGTTCGTCCTCGCTGATGGCGATCAGCGCCGGCTGATGGTCGCGGCGGCGCAGCAGGTGCTCGGCGAAATTCAGGGTGGCGCCGGGGAACCAGCGCGCGTCGGGCATTTCCGGGCCTTCCTCGAGGACCGCCGTGGGCGCCTCGTGGAATTGCACGGCGAAGCTGTCGACGATGGCCAGCCAGAAGGCCTCGCGCTCGGCGATGCTCCAGGCGTGCAGGGCGGCATAGTCGGGCAGGTCGAGCCCGTGCTGCTGCGCCACCTTGCGGCGGAAGGCGTCCATGCGGGTGGCGGCGATGCGTTCGGGGGAGGGGGTCCACAATGGGGTCATCTTGGGCGTCCGTCCGGTTTTTCTTTCGAACCAGTGTGGCACGGGACGCCGAGATGTAGGAGACGAGGAAGGCTTTTGTAGGAGCGAGGGGACGCCTAGTCCTTGCTCGTGAACCGTGCCCGCAGCGGGGTTTGTTCGCGAGCAAGCTCGCTCCTACAGGTTCAGGCAGGCGCCTTAGCGTTTGGACAACTGCGCCTTGGCCACCCGCGAGCCGTTGGGCTTGTCGAGCACGGCGCAGATGCGCGCGCCGGCGTCGATCAGCTTGTCCAGGTTGATGCCGGTGTGGATGCCCAGGCCGTTGAGCAGGTAGAGCACGTCTTCGGTGGCGACGTTGCCGGTGGCGCCCTTGGCGTAGGGGCAGCCGCCGAGGCCGGCGACCGAGCTGTCGAACACCGCGATGCCTTCCAGCAGGCTGGCGTAGATGTTCGCCGTGGCCTGGCCGTAGGTGTCGTGGAAGTGCCCGGCCAGTTGCGCGCGCGGTACGCGTTGGCCGACGACTTCGAACATGTGCCGGGTGGCGCCGGCGGTGCCGACGCCGATGGTGTCGCCCAGCGAGACTTCGTAGCAGCCCATGGCGTGCAGTTCCTCGGCGACGGCTGCCACCTGCGCTGCGTCGACCTCGCCCTGGTAGGGGCAGCCGAGCACGCAGGAGACGTAGCCGCGCACGCGCACGCCGTGCTGGCGCGCCGCCTCCATCACCGGGACGAAGCGCTCCAGGCTCTCCTTGATCGAGCAGTTGATGTTCTTCTGCGAGAAGGCTTCGGAGGCGGCGGCGAATACCGCGACTTCCTTCACCCGGGATTCCAGCGCGGCTTCGAAGCCCTTCAGGTTTGGCGCCAGGGCGGCGTAGGTGACGCCGGCCTTCTGCTGGATGCCGGCGAAGACTTCCGCCGAGCCGGCCATCTGCGGCACCCACTTGGGCGAGACGAAGCTGCCGACTTCGATGTAGCCGAGGCCGGCGGCGGTGAGGTCATCGACCAGGCGAACCTTGTCGGCCACGGCGATGGGTTGCTTCTCGTTCTGCAGGCCGTCGCGCGGGCCGACTTCGACCAAACGGACGGATTGGGGCAGGGTCATGACTTGTCCTCGTTGGATTCGTGCGAAGGGCGGCTCTTCCTGTAGGAGCGAGCTTGCTCGCGAACGCATTGCACCCGAAGGGATCGGAGTGAAGCGGGTTCGCGAGCAAGCTCGCTCCTACAAAAGTTGTTTCGGCATCAATCAGCCAAGCAGGGCGCATAAAGCGGAACGCTTTATCCGCCGTAGTCTCGCGGCGGATAACGCTGGCGCGTTTTGCGCCCTACAAAGCCGGCGTCAGGCCGGCGCTTCTTCCAGTTCCACCAGCGCCGTGCCTTCCGACACCAGTTCGCCTTCGCTGCAATACAGCGATTTCACCACGCCGGCGTGCGGCGCGCGAATGCTGTGTTCCATTTTCATCGCTTCGAGCACCACCAGCGCGGCGCCGGCTTCGACGCTCTGGCCTGGTTCCACCAGGATGCGCACGATGCTGCCATTCATCGGCGCGCCCAGGCCGCCCTGGTGCGAGTGGGCGGCTTCGGCCTCGGCGATGGCGTCGAAACGCTGCACGTTGACCAGCTCACCGTTCCACTCCAGGTAGAGGCTGTCGCCGCGGCGGATCACCTGGTGGCGGCGGCGCAGTTCGCCGTCCTTCACGTCGAGCCACTGGCCATCGAGCTTGGCGATGCACTGGCCGTCGGCATGGCGCAGGCGCACGACCTGCGATTCGCCCTTGGCAGTCAGGTGCAGGTCGGTTTCGCCGGGCAGGCCGCTGCGCCAGCCGCTCTGGGCGGACCAGGGCGAGTGGGCGTCGTCGCCGCGTACGCGGGCGGCTTCGCTCTGCACCCAGGCTTCGCCGGCCAGTTGCCAGAAACGCTCGGGCAGGGCGGTCGGAGCGGGCAGCAGGGCATCCTGGTAGCGGGCGATGAAGCCGGTATCCAGTTCGCCGTCGGCGAAGGCCGGGTGGGCCAGTACGCGGCGCAGGAACGCCAGGTTGGTCTTGAAGCCGCCAACGGCGGTTTCCGCCAGCATCGACAGCAGGCGCTGGCGCGCTTCCTCGCGGTTTTCGCCCCAGGCGATCAGCTTGGCCAGCATCGGGTCGTAGAACGGTGAGATGTCGTCGCCCTCGCGGATGCCGCTGTCGGTCCGGCGGCCGGGGCCGGCAGCGGGTTCGCGGTACAGCGCGAGGTGACCGCTGGCAGGCAGGAAGCCGCCTTCAGGGTCTTCGGCGTAGAGGCGCACTTCGATAGCGTGGCCGTTCAGCGGCACCTGTTCCTGGGTGATCGGCAGCGGCTCGCCACGGGCGACGCGGATCTGCCAGGCGACCAGGTCGAGGCCGGTGATGGCTTCGGTGACCGGGTGCTCGACCTGCAGGCGGGTGTTCATTTCCATGAAGAAGAACTGGCCGCTGCCTTCGTCGTAGAGGAATTCGACGGTGCCGGCACCGACGTAGCCGATGGCCTGGGCTGCGCGTACAGCGGACTCGCCCATGGCGGCGCGCAGTTCGGCGGAGAGGCCCGGAGCCGGCGCTTCCTCGACGACTTTCTGGTGGCGACGCTGGATCGAGCAATCGCGCTCGTTGAGGTACAGGCAGTGGCCGTGCTGGTCGGCAAACACCTGGATTTCCACGTGGCGCGGCTTGGTCAGGTACTTCTCCACCAGCATGCGCGAGTCGCCGAAACCGGACTGCGCTTCACGCTGGGCGGATTCCAGCGCCTCGGCCAGTTCGGCCTCGCGCTCGACCACTTTCATGCCCTTGCCGCCACCGCCGGCAGCGGCCTTGAGCAGCACCGGGTAGCCGATGCGCTGCGCTTCGCGCTGGAAGGTGGCGTAGTCCTGAGCCTCGCCATGGTAGCCGGGCACCAGCGGTACGCCGGCGGTTTCCATCAGGGCCTTGGCCGCGGACTTGCTGCCCATGGCGTCGATGGCGCTGGCCGGCGGACCAAGGAACACCAGCCCGGCCTCTTCGCAGGCGCGGGCGAAGCCGGCGTTCTCCGAGAGGAAGCCGTAGCCGGGGTGGATGGCCTGGGCGCCGGCAGCTTTCGCGGCGGCCAGCACAGCGTCGGCGCGCAGGTAGCTTTCAGCGGGCTTGGCGCCGCCCAGGTCGATGGCGATGTCCGCCTCTTCGACGTGGCGGGCGTTGCGGTCGGTGGCGCTGTGCACGGCCACGGTGGTCAGGCCCAGGGCCTTGGCGGTGCGCATCACGCGGCAGGCGATTTCGCCGCGGTTGGCCACCAGCAGGGTATCGATCTTCTTCATCAGACTTGCTCCTGCCAGGCCGGTTTGCGTTTCTCCAGAAAGGCGCGCAGGCCTTCCTGCCCCTCGGGGCTGATGCGGATGCGGGCGATGGCGGCTTCGGTGTAGCGGCGGCGTTCGGGAGTGAGTTCGCCGGCGCCGATTTCGTGGAACAGCGCCTTGCAGGCGACCAGGGCCGCCGGGCTGTTGTTCAGCAGGTTGGCGATCCAGGCTTCGGCCTCATCGTCCAGTTCGGCAGCCGGATAGTGTTCATCGACCAGGCCCAGCTCGCGGGCACGGATGCCGCTGAAGCGCTCGGCGGTCATGGCGTAGCGAGTCGCGGCGCGCTGGCCGATGGCCTTGGTGACGAAGGGGCCGATGGTGGCCGGGATCAGCCCGATGCGCACTTCCGACAGGCAGAACTGCGCGTCCTCGGCGGCCAGCACCATATCGCAGCAGGCGGTCAGGCCGACGCCACCGCCGAAGGCCGCGCCCTGGACGATGGCGAGGGTCGGCTTGCTCAGCTGGTGCAGGTTGTAGAGCAGCTCGGCCAGTTGCTGGGCGTCGTTCAGATTGCCCTGGTAGTCCAGCTTCACCGATTCCTGCATCCACGCCAGGTCCGCGCCGCCGCAGAAGTGCTTGCCGCGTCCGCGCAGTACCAGCAGGCGTACGCGCTCATCGTTGGCCACGGCGTCCAGTGCCTGGATCAGCTCGGCGATGGTCCGGGCGTTGAAGGCGTTGTTCTTTTCCGGGCGGTTCAGCCACAGGCTGGCGACGCCGCGCGGGTCGATATCGAGCTCGATGTTTTCGAAAGTAGTCATTAGGGACTCCTGGGCCGCAGGCTGCAGGCCACAAGCTGCAGGCGAGAACTCTCTTGCCTGCCGCCTGAAGCCTGCTGCCTGCCGCCGCTTACATCCTGAATACGCCGAAGCGGGTCGCTTCGACAGGCGCGTTGAGCGAGGCGGAGAGGGCGAGGCCGAGCACGTCGCGGGTCTGTGCCGGGTCGATCACGCCGTCGTCCCACAGGCGCGCGCTGGAGTAGTAGGGGTGACCCTGGCGCTCGTACTGTTCGAGGATCGGCGCCTTGATCTTCGCTTCGTCTTCGGCGGACAGCGCAGAGCCTGCGCGTTCGGCCTGCTCGCGCTTGACCTGGGCCAGCACGCCGGCGGCCTGTTCGCCACCCATCACGCCGATCCGCGCGTTGGGCCACATCCACAGGAAGCGCGGGTCGTAGGCGCGGCCGCACATGCCGTAGTTACCGGCGCCGAAGCTGCCGCCGATGATCACGGTGAACTTCGGCACCTGGGCGCAGGCCACCGCGGTGACCAGCTTGGCGCCGTGCTTGGCGATGCCGCCGGCCTCGTACTTCTGGCCGACCATGAAGCCGGTGATGTTCTGCAGGAACACCAGCGGGATGCCGCGCTGGCAGGCCAGTTCGATGAAGTGCGCGCCTTTCTGCGCGGCCTCGGCGAAGAGGATGCCGTTGTTGGCGAGGATCGCCACCGGGTAGCCGTGCAGGTGGGCGAAGCCGCACACCAGGGTGGTGCCGAACAGCGCCTTGAACTCGTCGAATTCGCTGCCGTCGACCAGCCGCGCGATGATCTCGCGCACGTCGAAGGGTTGCTTGCTGTCCACTGGGATCACGCCGTACAGCTCGTCGCTGGCGTACAGCGGGGCACGCGGGGTGCGGGTGTTGAGCTTGCCCTGCTTGCTCCAGTTGAGGTTGGCGATGCAGCGGCGGGCGATGGCCAGCGCGTGTTCGTCGTCCTCGGCGTAGTGGTCGGCGACGCCGGAAGTCTTGCAGTGTACATCGGCGCCGCCGAGGTCCTCGGCGCTCACCACTTCACCGGTGGCGGCCTTCACCAGCGGCGGGCCGGCGAGGAAGATGGTGGCCTGGTTGCGCACCATGATGGTCTCGTCGCTCATCGCCGGCACGTAGGCGCCGCCGGCGGTGCAGGAGCCCATCACCACGGCGATCTGCGGGATGCCCTGGGCGCTCATGTTGGCCTGGTTGAAGAAGATCCGGCCGAAGTGTTCGCGGTCGGGGAAGACTTCGTCCTGGCGCGGCAGGTTGGCGCCGCCCGAGTCCACCAGGTAGATGCACGGCAGGCGGTTCTGCTGGGCGATGGTCTGGGCGCGCAGGTGCTTCTTCACGGTCAGCGGGTAGTAGCTGCCGCCTTTCACCGTGGCGTCGTTGCCGACGATCATGCATTCCACGCCTTCCACCCGGCCGATGCCGGCGACCACGCCGGCGGCAGCGACGTCTTCGCCGTACACCTCATGGGCGGCGAGGGCGGAGACTTCGAGGAAGGGCGAGCCGGCGTCGAGCAGGCGGTTGATGCGCTCGCGCACCAGCAGCTTGCCTCGCGCGGTGTGCTTGGCCTGGGCGGCGGCGCCGCCGCCTTCATGGACGCGGCCGAGGACGGCGCGCAGGTCCTGGACGTTCTCCAGCATGGTCGCGGCGTTGGCGGCGTATTCCGGGGAGCGCGTATTGATCTGGGTGCTAAGAATGGTCATGGCGGACTCCGTCCGAGCTGCAGGCTTCATGCTGCAGGCGGCAGGCAGGCCTGGAGCCTATGGCCTGCCGCCTATAGCCGCTGTTATTTCGTTTCGTTGAACAGCTCGCGGCCGATCAGCATGCGGCGGATTTCGCTGGTGCCGGCGCCGATCTCGTAGAGCTTGGCGTCGCGCAGCAGGCGGCCGGTGGGGAACTCGTTGATGTAGCCGTTGCCGCCGAGAATCTGGATGGCGTCCAGGGCCATCTGGGTCGCGCGTTCGGCGGTGTAGAGGATCACCCCGGCGGCGTCCTTGCGGGTGGTCTCGCCACGGTCGCAGGCCTGGGCCACCGCGTACAGGTAGGCGCGGCTGGCGTTGAGCTGGGTGTACATGTCGGCGACCTTGCCCTGGATCAGCTGGAACTCGCCGATGCTCTGGCCGAACTGCTTGCGGTCGTGGATGTAGGGGACGATCACGTCCATGCAGGCCTGCATGATGCCGATCGGGCCGCCGGCGAGGACTACACGCTCGTAGTCCAGGCCGCTCATCAGCACCTTCACGCCGCCGTTGACCGCGCCCAGCACGTTCTCTTCCGGCACTTCCACATCATCGAAGAACAGCTCGCAGGTGTTCGAGCCGCGCATGCCCAGCTTGTCGAACTTGCTGCCACGGCTGAAGCCTTTCCAGTCGCGCTCGACGATGAATGCGGTGATGCCGTGGGCGCCTTTTTCCGGCTCGGTCTTGGCGTAGATCACATAGGTGTTGGCGTCCGGGCCGTTGGTGATCCAGGTCTTGCTGCCGTTCAGCACGAAACGGTCGCCGCGCTTCTCGGCGCGCAGCTTCATCGATACCACGTCGGAGCCGGCGTTGGGCTCGCTCATGGCCAGGGCGCCGATGTGCTCGCCGCTGATCAGCTTGGGCAGATACTTGGCTTTCTGCTCGGCATTGCCGTTGCGCTTGATCTGGTTGACGCACAGGTTGGAGTGCGCGCCGTAGGACAGGCCGACCGACGCCGAGCCGCGGCTGATCTCCTCGATGGCGATGACGTGGGCCAGGTAGCCCATGTTGGCGCCGCCGTATTCCTCCGCGACGGTGATGCCGAGCAGGCCCATGTCGCCGAACTTCTTCCACATGTCCATGGGGAACAGGTTGTCCGCATCGATCTGCGCGGCGCGCGGGGCGAGTTCGCTGGCGACGAAGCCCTGCACCTGCTCGCGCAGCATGTCGATGGTTTCGCCGAGGCCGAAGTTGAGGGAGGGGTAGCTCATGGAATCACCTGTACTTGTATTTGTAATCGGATGAGAGAGCGGGCAGGGCGGCGAGATCAGCTCGTGGCGCGCTGCTTGCGGGGTTTGTCGGTCTCGGCCATGGCCGCCAGGCAGCGCTCCTCGGCCGTGTCCAGTTCCAGTTTCATCTGCTCGATGTCGAGCAGTTGCTGTTCCAGCTGCGCGCGGCGCGCGGTGATCTTGTCGAGGAAGGTCTGCAGCTGCCGGGTGTTGCCGCTGCTGGGGTCGTAGAGGTCGATCAGCTCCTTGCACTCGGCCAGCGAGAAGCCGATGCGCTTGCCGCGCAGGATCAGCTTCAGCGCTACCAGGTCCTTGGGGCTGTAGATGCGCTCCTGGCCACGACGCTCGGGGCTGAGCATGCCCTGCTCCTCGTAGAAGCGGATGGCGCGGGTGGTGACGTCCAGTTCGCGGGCCAGCTCGGAGATGGTGTAGGTCGTGGGCATGGGAATCTTCTTGCTCGGTTGTTTACCTTTACGTTAACGTAAACCTGCCTGGGGTCACTGTCAATACAACGCCAAGGCGGCGTAGGAAGGTTCTGGAAAGGTTTGTTGGCGCGGGAATTGCCTCGTGCTCGCTACGAATCTTCCTGCTGGGGACTTCCCCTTTACGGACGCCGCCTGCGGGTGTACACAGCCCTGACCAGCCTGCGAGTTCTGTGTCCCTGCCTCCCTGAACAGGGGCGCCGAACCTACCGGAGCGATGCATGACTACAAGAACAATAAGCAGCGATCTGCTGCGTGAAGCCCACTTGGCCCGTGAACGCCTGCAACAGGAAGGCGAGGTCCCCAGCGGCGTGCTCCGCGAGGAAATCGACGCCTCCTGGCGGCGCAGCCTCGGTCACGGCCTGGACTGCGCCAGCGGCACCGAACACGGCCTCGAGACGCGGGTCAAACCTGACGTGCTGCTGGCCGGCAATCGCCTGCTGCTCGACGCCGCCACCCCCGAACTCGATTATCTGCACCAGCGCCAGGGTCACGATGGCGTGATCATCCTGGCCAACGCCGACGCCACCATCCTGTCCGTCGAAGGCGCGCGCGAGCGCATGCAGAGCAAGGGCCTGGCCGATATCGTCCAGGGCGCCTGCTGGAGCGAGGCCTCGCGTGGCACCAACGCCCTGGGCACCGCGCTGGTGGAAAAGCGCGCCACACAGATCGACTGCGGCGAGCACTTCCTCGACCGCCTGAGCCGCTTCTCCTGCACTTCGGTGCCCATCGAAGGGCCGCAGGGCACGTTGCTCGGCGTGCTCGACATGACCCGCGAAGGGCCGCTCTCCGGCCCGCGGGAAAGCCTCTCGCTGCTCAGCCTGGCGGTGTTCCAGATCGAGGCGCGGCTGTTCGCTGTCAGCCATCCGGGGCAGGTGGTGATCGCTTTCCATTACCGCCGCCAGTACCTGGATTCCGCCTGGCAGGGCCTGCTGGCGCTGGGGCTGGACGGCAAGGTGCTGGCCGTCAGCGGCCAGGCTTGCCAGTTGCTCGGCGCCAACCGTGAAGCACTCGTCGGCCGCCGCAGCGAAGACTTCCTCGGCCTGCGCGGCGAGCAGCTTATCGCGCGGCTTTACCAGGGCGGCGTGGGCAGCCTGCAGACGCCCAAGGGCGAGCTGTTCTACAAGACCCTGCAGGCGCCGCTGCGCAGCCATGCCGTGCCGGTCAGCGCCCGTGCGCCGCGCCCGGCCGCCGGCCAGGAACTCGAAGCCCTTGCCGGCAATCACCCGCGTTACGCCCGCGCCCTGCGCATGGCGCGCCAGGGGCTGGTGAATGAACTGCCGGTACTGCTGCTGGGCGAAACCGGCAGCGGCAAGGAAGTCGTCGCCCGCGCCCTGCACCAGGCCAGTGCGCGCAGTGACAAACCCTTTGTCGCGGTGAACTGCGCGGCGATTCCCGAAGGCCTGATCGAGTCCGAGCTGTTCGGCTACCGCGATGGCGCCTTCACCGGCTCGCGGCGTGGCGGCATGGTCGGCCGGCTGCAGCAGGCCCATGGCGGCACGCTGTTCCTCGACGAGATCGGCGACATGCCGCTGGCCCTGCAAGCGCGACTGCTGCGCGTATTGCAGGAGCGCAAGGTGGCGCCGCTGGGTGCTGGCGAGGAGCAGGACATCGACATCGCGCTGATTTGCGCGACCCACCGCGAGCTCAAGCGCCTGGTGGAAGAGAAACACTTCCGCGAGGACCTCTACTACCGCGTCAACGGCATCAGCGTGAAGCTGCCGGCGCTGCGCGAGCGCGACGACCTCGCCGAGCTGGCAACCGGCGTGCTGGCTCGTCTCGGTGCGCCGAAGGTGAAACTCTCCGCCGAACTGCTCGGCCTGCTGCGCGAATACCACTGGCCGGGCAACATCCGCCAGCTGGAGATGGTCCTGCGCACGGCGCTGGCGATGCGAGAGGACGGCGAAGACGAGCTGTGCCTCGATCATCTGCCCGACAGTACCCTGGACGAACTCGCCGCCGGCGAGCGCCCGCAGAGCGGCAGTATCCGCGAGAACGAGCTGGAACTGATCCGCCAGGCGCTGGAGCGCCACCAGGGCAACGTCTCTGCTGCTGCCGACGCGCTGGGCATCAGCCGCGCCACGCTGTACCGCAAGCTCAAGCAACTCAAGGTGGGCTGATGTTCTTCACCCGCCTGATCGACAGCGACGACCCGCAGCAACTCAAGGCCTCGCTGCGCTGGCTGTATGCCTTCGTGCGGCCACACAAGGCGGCCATCGCCGGTTTGCTCGGATTGTCGTTCTGCGCATCCCTGCTGGTGCTGGCGCAACCCTGGCTGACCAAGCTGCTGATCGACGATGGCCTGCTGGCGAAGGACTTCCCGGTACTGGTGATGGTGGCCGGCGCGATGATCGTCGTCGGCCTGGTGGGCACGGCGTTGTCCGGCCTCAACCGCTTCCTGCACACGCGGCTGTCCGGGCGCATCCTGTTTTCCCTGCGCGATGCGCTGTACCGCCACCTGCAGACCCTGTCGCCGAGCTTCTTCGGCCGCCGCCGCATCGGCGATCTGATGTCCCGCCTGGATGGCGACGTCGCGGAAATCCAGCGCTTTGCCGTGGACTCACTGTTCTCTGCCGTTTCCAGCGTGATCGGCCTGATCGGCGCGCTGGCGCTGCTGCTTACCCTGTCGTGGAAGCTGTCGCTGCTGGTAGCGCTGCTGATCCCGCTGGACGTGCTCTGGCTGCGCTGGATGCGGCGCAAGGTCGAGCGCGAGGCGCGCGGGTTGCGTGAGCGCTCGGCGGACCTCTCGTCGTTCTTCGTCGAGACCCTGCCGGCGATGAAGTTCATCCAGTCCGCCGGCCAGCAGAGCCGCGAAGCCGGGCGCCTGGAGGGCCTGGGTCAGGGTTATCTGGGGCAGTTGCTGCGCCTGCAACTCACCGAGTTCTTCACCCAGGCGGTGCCGGGCACCTTGATGTCGCTGTCCCGCGCCTGCGCTTTCCTGGTCGGTGGTTACTGGGTAGTGCAGGGCACCTGGCAGCTGGGTTCGCTGATCGCCTTTTCCACCTACCTGGGCATGGCCATCGGGCCGGTGCAGAGCCTGCTCGGCCTGTACGTGGCGCTGCAGCGCATGACCGTCAGCCTGGGCCGGGTGATGGAGCTGCGCGGCGAGGAAGCGACCATCGTTTCACCCGCCGCACCACGGCCGATGCCGTCGGTGGGCGAGCTGCGCCTGGAGAATCTGCACTACGCCTGGCCGGGCCGTGCGCAGGCCGTATTGCAGGACGTGCAGGCCGTTATTCCCGCGGGCCTCAAGGTGGCGCTGAGCGGCCCCTCCGGCGTTGGCAAAAGCACCCTGATCGACCTGCTGCAACGCTTCTACGACCCCGACCAGGGGCGCATCCTGCTCGACGGCATCGACTTGCGTGAGCTCGACCTGCACGCCCTGCGCCGGCGCGTGGCGGTGGTCAGCCAGGATATCGTGCTGTTCCGCGGCAGCCTGGCCGACAACCTGGCCTATAGCGCACCCGAGTCGAGCCGCGAAGCCATCGACAGGGCCGCCCGCGCGGCGCAGCTGGACAGCCTGATCGCCAGCCTGCCCGAGGGCCTCGACAGCCCGCTGGGCGAGCGCGGCCAGCAGCTTTCCGGTGGGCAGAAACAACGCATCGCCATCGCCCGCGCGCTGTTGCAGGACCCGCTGATCCTGGTGCTGGACGAGGCTACTTCGCAGGTGGACGAGAGCACCGAGCGCGAGGTGATTGCTGCCATCGACCGGTTGTTCGCCGGGCGCACGCGACTTTTGATCAGTCACCGTACGTCGACACTGGCGGCAGCCGACCTGCATCTGGAATTGCAGGAGGGGCGGATGCGCGTGCGCGAAGCGCAGCCGGTGCAGCGACATGAAGCCTGAGCTGCGGGTTGGGGTGGTCGACAGTGGTTTTGCCGAGTCGCATTCAGCGAACGTACGCGCTGCGCGACGTTTCTTCCTCACCGACACCGGCCATGCTGAAGGCGAGCCCCAGGTGGATGCCCTTGGCCACGGAAGCGCTGTCTGCGAAGCCATTCTTTCCCATGCGCCGGCCGCGCACTTGTGTGTCGCCCAGGTCTTCGATGAGCGCGGTGTAACCAGTCCGTTGCAGATCGCCGCCGCACTGCACTGGCTCGGCGAGCAGGGCGTGCGGGTGATCAACCTGAGCCTGGGTGTGCGTCAGGATCGGCCGATCCTGCGCGAGGCCGTGGCGGAGCTGGTCGAGGCGGGCGTGATCGTTTGCGCGTCCAGCCCGGCGCGGGGTGAAGCGGTTTTTCCGGCGGGCTATCCCGGCGTAATCAGGGTGACGGGTGATGCGCGCTGCGGTGAAAAAGAGTGGTCTTGGCTGGATAGCCCGCAGGCGGATTTCGGCGCGGCAGTGAAGGTTGCCGGGCGTTCCGGGGCGAGCCTGGGGTGTGCAGCCTTCAGCGGCCATCTGGCGGCGCTGCTTGCGGAGCGGTCGGAGCTTTCGAATGTGCAGGTCATTGAGGTGATGCGCGAGCGGGCGGTTTTTCGGGGGATCGAGCGGAAGGTGCGTTTGTGAGTCATGGTCGAGTTTTTGCCCCTCACCCCAACCCTCTCCCGGAGGGAGAGGGAGAGGGCCAGGGTGAGGGCCTCCGTAGCATGAGTGAATGCCCGATCCTGATTCTCGGCGCCGGCCCCGCCGGAGCCACCGTCGCGCTTGGCCTGCGCCGTCTCGGCCATGCCGTCGCCGTGATCAGCGAATGGCGCCGCTTCGCCGCCGTCGAAGGTATTTCCCAGCGCGTGCTCGAAGGCCTGCGCAATTCCGGCTTGAAGCACGCACTGGAATGCGCCGCGCCACCGTCACAGCGTCGCGTGCACTGGAACGGCGTGGAAAGCGCGCAGAACATCGAATGCATCCTCGACCGCCCGCGCTTCGATGCCGGGCTGCGCGAGGACCTGAAGCAGGCGGGCGTTGAACTGATCGAGGCCCAGGTGCTGGCCGTGGCGGAAGAAGGCCCCGGCTGGCGCGTGAAACTCGATAACGGCCGGGAAGTGCAGGGTACTTTTCTGGTCGAAGCCCGTGGCCGCCAGGCACCCTTGAATCAAAAGGGCCAGAAGGCCCGGCGCGGCCCGGAAACCCTCAGCCTGCTCAACCGCTGGCAGGGCGAGCCCGGCCCGCTGGCGACGGCGGTGGAAAGCCTGGCCGATGGCTGGGCGTGGATGGCGCGGCTGGAGGATGGGCGCTGCTACTGGCAACTGACCCTGGACGTCGCCAGCAGCCAGTTGCCGCCGCGCGAGCAGTTGCTCGCCTACTGCCGCGAGCGCCGCGCCACGTCGCAGCTGGTCCGGCAATTCTTCGGGGATGCCGAGGAGCGCGAACTGGACCTGCACGCCCGCAGCAGTACGGCGATCCTCTGCCTGGAAGCCTGTGGCGACACCTGGATTCGCGTGGGCGATGCGGCGATGGCGGTGGACCCGCTGTCCGGCAATGGCATCTTCCAGTCGCTGTCATCGGCGTTGCAGGCGCCACTGGTGATCAACACGCTGCTGCGTGCGCCGGAGCGGGCTGAATTGGCCAAGCGCTTCCACCAGCAACGGGTCGAGCAACTGTTCCTGCGCTTTGCCCGTGTCGGCCGCGACTTCTATGCCAGCGAAAATCAATGGACCGACCAGCCGTTCTGGCAAGCCCGCCGCGCCTGGCCGGACGAGCAGCCGAGCCATGTGCCGACGGACTTCGCCAGCCTGCGCATCGAACGAGCGCCCGTGCTGAAGGGCGAGTTCGTCGACGAGGCGGAGGTGGTGGTCAGCGCCGACCAGCCGCTGGGCATCTGGCATCTGGATGGCCTGGAGCTGGCGCCCTGGCTGCGGCGGCTACGCACGGAGCCCGAGGGCCAGGTGCTGGCGGACTTGCCGCCGGAGCGTCGCCGGGCCTTCCAGGGCTGGCTGCTGTCTCAGGGCTATCGGCCGCAGCTTTAACCACTTCACGGATTTTCGAGGCTGCGCTGGGCGATGATGCACGGCTGCCCGATGGAGAATCCCATGGCCTTCCTGCGATCCGCCTTTGCCCTGTCGCTGATCCTGCTGACGCTCTTCGATACTTCGCTCGCGGCTTCGACGTCGGCGACCGATGCCGCCAGCGCGGAACGCTTCCTGCGCCAGCTGTACGCCAGCTATTCGCCGGACGGCCCGGGCGTGCCGAACAAGACGCTGAAGGAAGAGGACGTCTACGATGCCTCGCTGATCGCCCTGATGAAAGCCGACCAGGACGCCGCCGGAGGCGAGCTGGGCTACCTCGGTGGGGACCCGCTGTGCGATTGCCAGGACTGGGGCGATATCAAGGTGAAGTCGCTGGATTTTGCCGCGGTGGACGACGAACGCCTGAAGGCCCGGGTGGTGCTCAAGGACGCACTGACCGGAGAGGACCGCGATCTTGGCCTGCTGTTGCATCGCACGGCCGGGGGCTGGCTGGTCGAAGACTGCTTCAATGAGCAGGGCAGCCTGGCGGAGAACCTGCGGCATAGCACACAGGAACTCCTGCGCTTGAAGAAGGATGCGGCCCAGCCCTGATATCGCAGGGCTCGGATCGTTGTTGGCAGGAGCGTAGGAGCGGACTTCGTCCGCGATAGGTCTGCATCGCGCCGGACACCATCGCGGACGGAGTCCGCTCCTACGCGAGCACTGGCTTACTTGCGGTCGATCCCCACGGTCTGCGGGGTGGTGAACTCGCGCAGGCCGAAGCCTGTAGGGCGCATAACCTGTTCCAGGTCATGCGCCCTACGTTCAGAAGAGCGGCGCGGCCAAGCCCTGATATCGCGCTGACATCCCGGTGGGTTCGCGAGCAAGCTCGCTCCTACAGGGAGCTCCGTGCTTTTTGTAGGAGCGAGCTTGCTCGCGAACCGCACGGCACATCAACCGTCCACCTGCAAACACAAAGCCCCCTCTACCGCCAGGCGGTAGAGGGGGCTTTTTGACTGGCGTGGCTTACTTGCGGTCGATCCACACGGTCTGCGGGTTGGTGAATTCGCGCAGGCCGAAGTGCGACAGCTCGCGGCCGAAGCCGCTCTTCTTCACGCCGCCGATCGGTACGCGGGGATCGGAAGCGGAGAAGCCGTTGATGAACACGCCACCGCTGACCAGGCGACGGGCCATGTGCTGGGCCTTGGCCTTGTCGGCAGTCCAGATCGCGCCGGAGAGGCCGAACTCGCTGTCGTTGGCCAGTTCCAGGGCGTGCTCGGCGTCGCGGGCGACGATCAGCGAAGCGACCGGTCCGAAGATTTCCTTCTTGAACGCGGTGTTGCCCGGCTGCAC
Source organism: Pseudomonas sp. GD03903 (assembly GCF_029840045.1). Classification (NCBI taxonomy): domain Bacteria; kingdom Pseudomonadati; phylum Pseudomonadota; class Gammaproteobacteria; order Pseudomonadales; family Pseudomonadaceae; genus Pseudomonas; species Pseudomonas sp. GD03903. The sequence continues at coordinate 297,559 of NZ_JAOCBT010000007.1, forward strand.
GTTGGCCAGCACGGTCGGCGCGTAGTAGTTGCCTTCGCCGTCGAGCTTGTGGCCGCCCAGCAGCAGGGTGGCGCCGTCGGCGATGGCCTGTTGCACCTGTCCGTCCAGCTCGTCGCGCAGGTCGAAGCGGGCCATCGGACCGACGAAGGTGTCATCCGCCAGCGGGTCGCCGATCTTCAGCGCCTTGACCGCAGCCAGCAGCTTCTCGGTGAAGGCCGGGGCGATGGACTCTTCGAGGATCATGCGCTTGGCGGCGATGCACACCTGGCCGCAGTTGCCGAAGCGGCTGGCGACAGCGGCTTTCACGGCGGCGTCGAGGTCGGCGTCGGCGAGCACGATGAAGGCGTCGGAACCGCCCAGCTCCAGCACGCACTTCTTCAGCGCGGCACCGGCCTGGGAGGCGATGGCGGCGCCTGCGCCGACACTGCCGGTCACGGCGATGGAGGCGATGCGGTCATCGGCGATGGCCTTGGAAACCAGCGGCGGCTCGACGTTCAGTACCTCGAACACGCCTTCCGGCAGGCCAGCCTGCAGCCAGGCGTCGCGCAGCTGATAGGCGCAGCCCATGACGTTGGGCGCGTGCTTGAGCACGTAGGTGTTGCCGCCGAGGATGATGCTCACCGCGCCGCGCATGACCTGCCAGGTGGGGAAGTTCCACGGCATCACGGCCAGCACCGGGCCCAGCGGCAGGTAGGAGATGTACGCGCCCTCGATGCTGGTCTTCTCGTCTTCAAGCATGGCCGGGCCGTTGTCGGCGTACCACTCGCAGAGGTTGGCGCACTTGTTGATCTCGCCACGCGCCTGGGTGACCGGCATGCCCATTTCCTGGGCTTCCATGCGGGCCATCGGCTCGACGTTGGCGCGCAGCACTTCGGCCATCTTGCGCAGCACGGCGACACGTTCGGCGATGCTGGTGTCGCGCCATTGGCGGAACGCGGCATCGGTGCGGGCCAGCGAGGTTTCCAGCTGCGCGGCGTCTTCGAAGGTGTAGCGGGCCAGTTCCTGGCCGGTGGCGGGGCTGCGGGAGATGGCAGCGGGGATGGCGGCGATCTGGTTCATGGTGAGTCCTGCTTGTTCTGTTGAGGGGCCGCAAGGCCGGTCGTTCGTCCGGGCGAGTAGCTCCGGGATGGCACAGAAATTAAGATGCGCAACCATTCATGTAAAATGAATAATCAAGAAAGACTCTTTCTCTCGGAGAGAATCATGGATCTCACCCAGCTGGAAATCGTCCGCGCCGTCGCCAACGAAGGCAGCATCACCGCCGCCGCCGCCCGTCTGCATCGCGTGCCGTCGAACCTGACGACGCGGATCAAGCAACTGGAGGCCGAGCTGGGCACCGAATTGTTCATCCGCGAGAAGCTGCGCCTGCGCCTGTCGCCGACGGGGCGCAGCTTCCTCGAGTACGCCGAACGCATCCTCGATCTGGTGGAAGAGGCCAGGCAGGTGGCAGTGGGCGCCGAGCCCCATGGCGGTTTTTCCCTGGGCTCGATGGAGAGCACGGCAGCGGTGCGCATTCCGGAAATGCTGGCGCGCTATCACCAGCAGTGCCCGAAGGTGCAGCTGGATCTCTCCACCGGCCCCTCGGGCGAGATGATCGACGGGGTGCTCTCCGGGCGCTTCATCGCCGCCTTCGCCGACGGCCCGGCCAATCACCCGCAACTGGACGGCAAGCCGGTGTACCACGAGGAGCTGGTGCTGATGAGCGCCCGGCACCATGCGCCGGTGCACGATGCGCGGGACGTGGCGGGGGAGACGGTGTTCGCCTTCCGCGATACCTGCTCCTACCGCAAGCGCCTGGAGGGCTGGTTCGCCGAGCACCGCGTGGTGCCGGGCAAGATCATGGAGATGGAGTCCTACCACGGCATGCTTGCCTGCATCGCGGCGGGCGGTGGCGTGGCGATCATCCCGCGGGCGATGTTCGACAGCCTGGCCGGCGGTCGTAACGTGGCCATCCACCGGCTGGCGCCGCAGCATGCCGACGCGACGACCTGGCTGTTCTGGCGGCGCGGCACCGATACGCCGGCGCTGCGGGCATTTATCGGACTACTGGACGCGCCCCTGGCCGAGGCCGAAGTGGCCTGAGCGCGGGGCTTTGCGCAGGCTGTTGCGCCAGCGTTACGTAACGCCTTCGAGACAGCGGTTAAAAATTCATCAGGGCCTCTTGCGGAGGCTTTGCGCTGCGCTAACGTGAGTCTCTCTGTCCGTCGTGCGAAGGCGGAATACGCCCTTCGCGGCAGGGCGTTTTCCCCGCTGGCCTTCTGCCCGGAGCGCATGATGGAGACACGCAGCAAGAGACGACGCGCCAATGCTTTGCAGATCAGCCTGATGGGCGCGGGGCTGATGCTCCTGGCCCTGCTGCTGGCAGTTTCCCTGGTCAGCCTCTGGCCGCAGTCCTATCCGAAGTTTCCCCCTGCCGGCGCCGTCGGCGACCCTGGCGTGCAATGCCTGCTCGGCTGGTGTCCGGGCGCGGATGCGCGGTTGCTGGTGATGGTCATGGTCGCCGGCGCGCTGGGCAGTTTCGTGCATGTGGCGAAGTCCTTCGGTGATTTCGTCGGCAATGACCGTTTCATGGCCAGCTGGATCTGGTGGTATCTGCTCAAGCCCTGCATCGGCATGGCGCTGGCCCTGATGCTCTACCTGATCGTGCGCGCGCTGCTGCTCATGGTGAATGCCGCCAGCGACGCGGCCAGCGTCAATCTCTACGGGCTGATGGCCATGGCCACCCTGGTGGGGATGGCGTCCAAGCAGGGCACCGACAAGTTCGCCGAAGTGCTCGACCGGCTGTTCCGCACCCGGCAGGCCAGAGGTGACGCCCGGCGCAAGGACCAGCTGGAGAATCCCGTGGCGGTCATCAGTGAGGCGCAACCGCCGGTCCTTGATGACCAGTCGCTTTACGTCACCTTGCGCGGCAGCGGTTTCAGCCGTGGTGCTCGGGTGCAGGTGAACGGCCTGCAGCGCGAGACGTCGCTGGCCGACAGTTCGCGGCTGGCGTTCCAGCTGTTGCCCGAGGATGTGGCCAGCGCCGGCAGCCTGGCCGTGGTGGTGGTCAACCCGCCGCCGGGAGGCGGACCGTCCGCGTCGCTGATGCTGGAGGTTAACGTAGTGCAGGCCGCCGACGCCGAGGCAGAACCGGCACAGGCCGGGCCGGTGGCGATGGTGGTGGCGTCGGCGGAAGAGGATTCGGCGGTAGCGCTGCACTGAGCCACGAGTGTCTTTGGCTTTTGTAGGAGCGAGCTTGCTCGCGAACCGCTTCACACCGGTGCCGCCGGCAGAGCCGTTCGCGAGCAAGCTCGCTCCTACCCCAGGCCGGAGATACGGCAATGAAAAAGGCCCCGCAAAGGGGCCTTTTTCATGGGTGGAGCCGGGTCAGGCGCTGCTGTTCACCGTTTCGCGTTTCACCGTTCGGGTTGCTGGCGCGTGGTGCTCGTCGTGGTCGTGATCGTCGACGATCACCGGTACCTCATTGCCCTCGGCGTCATACAGCTTGCCATTCTGGAAGTAGTCACCCTCATTCAGCGCGGCGATGTCGCGGTAGCGCAGGGTGCGCTCCTCGGCGGCGACGAATACCGACTGCTGGTCGGAGTTGCCGGTCTTGAAGTGGTTGAACAGCAGGTTGAGGACGATGGCCATGATCGCCGCCGAGCTGATGCCCGAGTGGAAGATGGTGGCGAACCAGCTGGGGAAGTGCTCGTAGAAGCTCGGCGCGGCAATCGGGATCATGCCGAAGCCGATCGAGGTGGCGACGATGATCAGGTTCATGTTGTTGCGGTAGTCGACCTTGGACAGGGTGCGGATACCGCTCGCCGCCACGGTGCCGAACAGCACCACACCGGCGCCGCCGAGCACGGAGGAGGGCACCGCGGCGATCACCCGGCCCATCACCGGCAGCAGGCCGAGGGTCACCAGGATCAGGCCGCCGGTGGCCACCACGTAGCGGCTCTTGACGCCGGTCACGGCCACCAGGCCGACGTTCTGGGCGAACGCGCTCTGGGTGAAGGAGCCGAAGATCGGTGCCACGATGCTCGACGCCATGTCGGCGCGCAGGCCGTTGCCCAGGCGTTTGGAGTCGACCTTGGTGCCGATGATCTCACCGACGGCGAGGATGTCCGCCGAGGTTTCCACCAGGGTCACCATGATCACGATCAGCATCGAGAGGATCGCCGCGATGTGGAAGGTCGGCATGCCGAAGTGGAAGATCGACGGGAAGGCCACCATCGGGCCTTCGGCCACGCGGGAGAAGTCGGTCATGCCCAGGGCGGCGGCGATCAGGGTGCCGATCACCATCGCCAGCAGGATCGACAGGCGCGAGATGGAGGCGCTGCCCAGCTTGCTCAGCAGCAGGACGATCACCAGGGTGAGCGCGGCCAGGCCGATGTTGGCCATGCTGCCGAAGTCCGGTGCCTTGGGGTTGCCGCCCATGGCCCAGCGCGCCGCCACCGGCATCAGCGTGAGGCCGATGGTGGTGATGACGATGCCGGTGACCATCGGCGGGAAGAACTTGGTGATACGCGAGAACACCGGGGTGATCAGGAAGCCGATGAGCGAGGCTGCCATCACCGCACCGAGCACGGCGGGCATGCCGCCGCCCTCATAGCCACCACCGAGGATGGCGATCATGGTGGCGACGCCGGCGAAGGATACGCCTTGCACCAGCGGCATCTGCGAGCCGAAGAAGGGGATGCCGAGGGTCTGCAGCAGGGTGGCGAGGCCACCGGCGAACAGCGAGGCGGCGATCAGCAGGCCGATCTCGCTGGGGGAGAGCCCGGCCGCCTGGCCGAGGATCAGGGGCACGGCGACGATACCGCCGTACATGGTCAGAACGTGTTGCAGGCCGTACGCCAGGTTGGCGCCGATTCCGAGGTTCTCGTCTTCCGGGCGTGCTCCGGCGGACGCTACAGCTGAACGATCATTCATGGCTGAGGACTCGCTTGTTTTTGTTGTGCGGCCACTGTAGACAAAGTTCGTAGGAAATATCCACTGGTTTGTATACATTTTCGTGGCCGATGGTCCGGAATCTGACCGGGCGGTTAAGTGTTTTTTTCGCTTAAATGGCTCTGCAATCGGCGTTATGCATGAAATCCTGACTCGCAGCGTATTGCACAAAATGTGTGCATCTTTGAATCCAAAAGCACCAGTAGGCTGCATGCAAAGCGCCGAAAGGTTCTTTGCCAGCACCTGGAGCCAGGGCTTCGCAAATTGCGCGCCAGCGGTGTGGGTTGCCCGCTGCTCTCCCCGCCGAAGGCAGCTCCTGCTATAACCGTGCGCCCAGGTTTCCGCCGGATTGCAGAAAAGATGGCCCTTCCGCCGCTGCACAGTTTCAGGGTGTTCGAAAGCGTGGCTCGCCTGGGTGGCCTGGCCGCGGCTGCCGTCGAACTGCACGTCACCATCGGTGCGGTCAGCCAACAGGTGAAGGCACTGCAGGCCAGCCTCGGCGTGGAGCTGTTCGAGAAGCGCGGCCGGCAGCTGGTGCTGACTGCCAGTGGGCGGCAGTTGCAGAAGCGCGTGGCCAGTGCCATGGGCGAGATCAGCGAGGCCGTTCAGGCGTTGCAGGCGGGAGCCCGGCTGGAGGAGGAACGCACGGATATCTGCCTGTCGATCCCGCCGGCCGAAGGTGTGGAGTGGCTGACCCGGCCCTTGCTGCGCTTCATGGAGGAATCGCGTTCGCTGCGGGTAAGCGTGATCACCGCGCCGGGCGTGCCGCAGGTGGACTGGCGTCGTGCCGACGTCGCGGTGATCTACGGCACACCGCCGTGGCCCGGTGTCTGGTGGCGTCTGCTGCATGGCATCCGCATGACGCCGGTGTGCAGCCCGCAGTTCCTGCGCGGGCCGCTGGCGATCCGTACGGCCGCCGACCTGCAGCGGCACCGTCTGCTCCACGAGGACGACGGCAGCCAGTGGCAGCAGTGGCTGGCCGAGGCTGGCTACAGCCGAGGTGGCGCCGAGGACATACATTTCGAGGATTTCGGCATGGTCCTGCAGGCGGCGCGCGATGGCTTCGGCGTGGCGCTCAGCGACGAGACGGTGTCGCAGCGCGACCTCGACGAGGGTCGCCTGGTGCGCCCGTTGCCGATTGCGGTGGCGGCGGTGCACAACTACTACGTCGTCTGCCCCGAGGCGAAACGCGAACGCCCGGAGGTCCGGGCGTTCATTGAGTGGTTGCTGTCGGTGGCTGAGTAGTGCTCAACCCGGCAGCGCTGTGAGTCTGGTGAGCCTGTAGGAGCGAGCTTGCTCGCGAACGCGGTTCCTGGCAGCGCCGAAGTTCGCGCTGTTCGCAAGCAAGGACTGGGCGTCCCCCTCGGTCCTACGCAGAGCACTGGGCGCAGGGCTCAGTAACCGTAACCGCGCCCATCGGTGAACTGGATATCGGTGAGGATGCTGATGTCCTTCTCCACCTTGTACAGCTCCGAGCTCCTGATCAGCTCCGGGTCGCTGAAGGCTTCGCCCTTGGCGTGGCCGGCCTGGATCTGCAGCATCTTGTCGCGCACCGCGACGACGTCGGCGTAGGTCATCGCCGGTACCTTGCTCGGGTCCTCGTCGGCGTGGGCGCCGTAGAGGGTGGTCTGCGGGTTGATCACCTTCAGGGTGGCGTCCAGCGAGGCGACGTAATCCTTCAGGTTCCCCGCCAGCAGCCAGGACGGATACAGGTGGTCGCCGGAGAGCAGGATGTTGTGCGCCTCATCGAACAGCGCGACTTCGTCCGGCGTGTGGCCGGGCATGCTCAGCAGGCGCAGCTTGAGGCCGCCCAGGTCGATCACTTCATCGGGCTTGAGCAGGCGCGACACCTTGAAGGGCGGCAGCGTCATGTGATCGATATTGCCCAGGTAGACCGGCTCGGGTACGTGGTAGAGACCGTCGGCGCGGCGGAATTTCGCGGTGAACGGCGTATCCACCAGGTAGATGCTCTGGAAATTGTGCAGCCCGCCCAGGTGGTCGAAGTGCAGATGCGAGGGCAGCACGGAGAGCGGCTTGTCGGTGATCTGCCGGGCGACCTGGGTGATATCGTCCTTCTGGTTGGCGCCGGAGTCGAACATCAGCGCCTGGTTCGAGCCCACCAGCAGGTACGAATAGTTCTTCTGGTAGTAGTTCGGCTCGCCGATGGCGTAGAGGAAATCCGTCAGCTTGTGCACCACGAAGGCCGGATTCTCCACCTTGAGGGCAGCGGCCTTGGTTGGCTCGGCGGCGGTCGCGGCGAACGGAGCGCCGAGCAGGGTAGTGGAAGCCAGGGCCAGGACTTTGATCAGCGTGCGCATGGGGCGCGAACCTCTTTCTCGTTGTTGTCGGTAGCGGCGGGTCGGCCGCCTGCCCATCTCAGCGCTGGCGAGGGTGTACTTCAATGCACGATTTCTGTGGCCCGACAGTTCAGTTCAGCTAAAGCCTGGCGGGATTAGCGAAGCTGATTTTCATGCTCCTGCATAAGCAGGGCTAATTGTTCATTCGGGGATTTCATGGCAGCGCTGACGCCATGCCGGTAGAACTGTACGGGTCGGGCGCGCTGTTCGTGCCCCATCCCCACTGTTTCCGGAGTTATTCCAATGAAGTCCAGATGGACCGCCTTGCTTTGCCTGCTGAACACCTTTTCCGTCGCCTGGGGCGACTACAACAAGCGCAACATCGTCCGCCGCTGAGGCGCGCGCCCCGAGAGTCCGAATCACCCTGTTTCGCCGTACAAGGATTGCGCCATGCAAGCTGTCACACCCCACATCGATCCCGCCATCGTCGCCATCGCTCCCGGTTTTCGTGCCCTGAGCATCACGCTGGACGCCGCGCCGATAGTTCATCCCGAGGTGGCGGAGCAGGCTCTGCAGTGCGCCTGCGCGGCACTGGCGGCGGGGGAGCCGGCCTGGGCTGAAGCGCATCTGGCGGCCTGGGCCGAGGTGTTCCGCCGCTTCGGCGCCAAACCACAGCGCACACCCTGTTCGGCGGAAGCGCTGCGCAAGCGCGCGCTGCGTGACGGCAGCCTGCCGAACATCGATCCAGTGGTGGACCTGTACAACGCCATCAGTGTGCAGTTCGCGATTCCTGTCGGCGGGGAAAACCTCGCCGCCTACGTCGGTACGCCGCGGCTGCTGATCGCCAATGGCAGCGAGACCTTCGACACCTTCAAGGACGGCGCGCCGGCCGAGGAATCCCCCGATGCCGGCGAAGTCATCTGGCGCGACGACGCTGGCGTTACCTGCCGCCGCTGGAACTGGCGGCAGGGCGTGCGCACCCGCCTGGACGCCGAGGCGCAGCGCATGTGGTTCATCCTCGAAAGCTTGCCGGAGATGCCGCTGGAGGCACTCCACGAAGCCGGCGAGCAACTGGTCGCCGGGCTTCAGGCGATGATGCCGGGCGCCACTGCCCGGATGCTGCTGGTGGAGGGCCAGGGACCAGCCGTTACGGCGTGAAACTCTTCAGGTAGGCGCAGAACATGTCGGCCATGGACTCGCTGAATGCCTGGATTTCTTCGGCAGTGCGCGGGCTTTCCGAGAACTGCTTGCCCACCGAGCCCAGTGTCGTGGTGATCAGTTCGCAGGCCAGCCTGCGCTGCGCATCGCCGGTGTGCGGCAGGGCCTCGGCGATGAACGCCTCGAAGATACCTTCACTGGCGGCCTTGGCTGCCTTGGCCTCGGGCGCATCGCGGTAGAGCGGGGCAGCATCGCTGAGCGCGATGCGCATGCGCGCTTCTTCGCACTCCGAGTGGATGAAGGCGTGCACCAGGTTGCGCAGGCGTTGCAACGGCGCCTGGGTTTCATCGCTGAGCAGGCCGCGCAACATCTCGGTGGTCTGCCGCCATTCGTCGCTCTGCAGGCGGAAGAGGATCGCGGCCTTGTTCGGGAAGTACTGGTACAGCGAACCGACGCTGACCCCGGCGCGCTCGGCAACCCGCGCAGTGGTGAAGCGCTGGGCGCCTTCCCTTTCCAGAACCTGAACAGCGGCGTCGAGAATGGCCGTTACCAGATCGTTGGAACGGGCCTGTTGGGGTTCCTTGCGCGTGGAAATATGCGGGCTGCGGCGTTCGCCCATGGCTGGCTCCGGCAATGCGAATAGTAAAACCTGACGAAAAGATCGCATTCTAGCCGGGCGCTTTTTCGCACTCAAATTCCACACGGGAAACCCAGCATGACGACTCTGACTTCCGCCCCCGTGGCGCCCCTGCTGCAACACCTGTTCGAGGAGGCCGACGCGGCCTCGCCACAGTCCAGCCCGGCATTCGCCGACCTCGACCAGGCCGCGCTGACCCGCCTGATGCAGAGCAAGACCCAGTACCGCGAACTCTACGGCCAGCTCAAGGACCAGCCGCTGCCCGTCTCCCGGGAAACCGGTGTGCTGTTGTACATGCTGGCGCGCAGCATCGGCGCACAGCATATCGTCGAGTTCGGCACCTCGTTCGGCATCTCCACCCTGCATCTGGCAGCGGCGCTGCGCGACAACGGCGGTGGCCGGCTGATCAGCAGCGAGTTCGAGCCCTCGAAAGTGGCGCGGGCGCAGGCCAACCTGCTGGCTGGCGGTGTGGCCGACCTGGTGGAAATCCGCCAGGGCGATGCGCTGCAGACCCTCGCCCGCGACCTGCCGGAGCGCATCGACCTGTTGCTGCTCGACGGCGCCAAGGCGCTCTATTCGGAAATCCTTGCCCTGGTGGAAAGCCGCCTGCGCCCCGGTGCGATGATCATCGCGGACAACGCCGATTACTGCCCCGAGTACCTCGCCGAGGTTCGCATGCCCGGCGGGCGCTACCTGTCGATTCCTTTTGCCGACGATGTGGAGCTGTCCATGCGCCTGGGTTGAAACCTGGCCGCTGGCTACCGCGGTGGCGGGGCCACCGGCGCATGCCGTGCCATCAGTCCGGCGACCCAGTCGATGAACACCCGCAGCTTGGCGCTGACGTGGCGATTGGCGGGGAAGGCCAGATAGAGCGGCATGCTCTGCATGCTCCAGTCCTCGAATAGTTCCACAAGCTCGCCGCGCGCCACGGCTTCCAGCGCCATGTAGCGCGGCAACCAGAGCACCCCCATGCCGGCGATCCCGGCGGCCAGGTAAGCGTTGCCGTCGTCCACCGTGAGCACCGGGCGGCCATGCACCTGCAGGGTTTCGCCAGCCCTGTCCATCGCATAGGAAAGCGGCTTGCCGGTGCGCGCCCAGAGGTAGCCGACGATGCGGTGCTGGCTGTTCTCCAGCTCGCTCGGGTGCGCCGGTACACCGGCGCGTTGCAGGTAGGCGGGCGCGGCGAAAACACCCAGCGGCAGGTCGCCGATCCTGCGGGCCATCAGCGACAGGTCGGTGAGTTCGCCGCCGCGCACCACGCAGTCGACGTTCTCGTCGATCAGGTCGACCATGCGGTCGCTGACGCCCAGGTCGATCTGGATGTCCGGATAGCGCTGATGGAAGTCCGGCAGGGCGGGGATCAGCAGCAGGCGTGCCAGCGGGCTGGGCACGTCGACGCGCAATCGCCCGCGCGGCATGGCGGCTGCGCCGGAGAGGCTGGTCTCGGCATCGTCCATGTCCGCCAGCAGGCGCACCACGCGCTCGTAGTAGGCGGCGCCGTCGGCGGTGAGGTTGAGCTTGCGTGTGGTGCGGTTGAGCAGACGCACACGCAGCCGTGCTTCCAACTGCTGGATCAGTTGGGTCACGCTGGTGCGGCTCATGTGCAGGGTTTCGGCGGCCCTGGTGAAGCTGCCGGTTTGCACCACGCGGACGAAAGCTTGCATCGCATCGAAACGGTCCATGGCAGCTCCGGCGGAACAGGATGAGGGACGGCAAAAGGACTGATTGTTTGGATTCTACAAACAATGCTGGCCAGTGTTGCCCGATTATCAGCGTCGCTGTGCGCCGTAACCTGCCTCCATCGTTGAAACCCTCTCGATGGAGCAAGCAGATGAGTACACGTGATGTGGTTTTCCCCGCCGGCCGCCAGGCCCTCTATGAACGCAACCGCTATTCCCCGGCAATCCGCAGCAACGGCCTGCTGTTCGTTTCCGGCCAGGTCGGCAGTCGCGAAGACGGCTCGCCCGAGCCAGGGCTGGAAGCCCAGGTGCGCCGCGCCTTCGACAACCTCAATGGGATCCTCGCTGGCGCCGGCTGCACGTTCGATGACGTGATCGACGTGACGGTGTTCCTGGTCAACCCCGAGCAGACCTTCGAGCGCATCTGGCAGATCGTCCCGGAATACTGGGGCGACGCTCCGCATCCCACCCTGACCGGAATCGGCGTCACCTGGCTGTACGGCTTCGACTTCGAGATCAAGGTGATCGCGCGCCTGCCGCAAGCCTGAACCGGTCGCAGGGCAGGGTGGCGAGACGGGACAGCCGGGTTTCTTTACCATGTTGTCCTGTTTTGTTTTGCCAGGAACTTTCCATGATCACGCCGACCTTCCGTACCGCCACGCCCGCCGACACCGACCGCTGCTTCGAGATCGAAACCACCGCCTACGAAGGCGACGAGGCGGCGACCCGGGAGAAGATCGCCACACGCATCGCGCAGTACCCCGAAGGCTTCCTGATCATGGAGCTGGACGGCGCGATCATCGGCTTCATCAACAGCGGCTGCGCGTTCGATGTGGTGATGTCCGACGAGGCGTTCAAGGAGCTGATCGGCCATGACCCGGCGGCGCCGAACGTGGTGATCATGTCCGTGGTGATCGACCCGGCGCAGCAGGGCAAGGGCTATGCCACGCTGCTGATGCGCAGCTTCATCGAGCGTATGGGCGGCTTCGGCAAGCGCACCATTCACCTGATGTGCAAGGACCGCCACGTGCCGCTCTACGAGCGCATGGGCTATCGCTACGTGAAGCCGTCGGAGTCCGACCACGGCGGCATGGCCTGGCACGAAATGGAGATGCAACTGGCCGCCGGGTAAGCCCCGGCCCCTGGCGCCTCAGCGTTCCGGCCGGTCGTTCACGCGGTCGCGCGTGGCGCGTTCGGCCAGCAGGTCGAAACGTTCCGGCAGCAGCGCTGCCTCGCCCTGTTCATCGAGCAACTGGCGAAATACCAGGTGGTCCGGGAAGCTGCGGCTGATCAGCGTGAGCAGCTCGGTACCGCGTTCGGTCAACTCGAAATTGTTGCCGGTGCCGCCATGCTCGACCGGGCGCTCGCGGATGTAGTCGTTCCTCAACAGGTCGCCCTCCAGGTCGCCGGCGATGCGCTTCAGATGGTCCACGCTGGCATGCGATGGCTCGCCCTGCAGCCGGTGTTGCTCGGCGACTTGCTCGCCGCATTCGCGGGCCTTGTAGGGTTGGTCGGCACACTCCTGGGCGTGCAGCAGCAGGCGTTCTATCAGATCCCAGTCGTAGCTCATGGCGTGTCCTCCGAGGGGATGGGAAAGGTGGGAGCCTCCTGATGTGCGACCGGTCATAGCGGGGAGGGTTCGAACTTCCTGCGCGGCGGCGCGCAACCATCAATACCGTCGAGTCTCACTATCGATGCAATCGAGTGGTGCGCGGGCCGGGCACGCCTGACTATCTGTCCCAACAGCTGGTTGAACCGAGCAAGGGACAGAATCGATGAGCACTCCGCGCCCCACACCCGATCGCCTGGCAGTCCGCATCGCCCTCGCGCCGCTGCTGCTGGCCGTGGCCAGCCTGGCCGGCTGTGCATCGACCGCCGAAACCCGGTTGAGCTGGGACAGTCTCGGCGGCACCACCGCCCAGGACAGCGGCGCCTACCTGAGCTGTGTCGACAACAGGCTCACCCCCGGCACCGCCACCTTCGTCAGCGACAGCGGCAATACTCGCCAGTTGCTCACCGGCAGCGCCGATCCACTGCAGGCCAGCGGCATCGTCCAGGTGACCCCGATCGCCGGCGGCAATCACTTCAGCGCCTACCAGCGCAGCGCCTGGCAGGACAAAGGCGAGCTGCTGGACGCCGCCTACCAGTGCGCGCAACACAGCTGAACCCTCTTCGGCTCGGTCGCTCCCCCCAGCGACCCGCCCAGCGCCGGCAGGCGGCGAGTAGCCTGCGTCAGTGTCTGCCCTCGGGCTGTCGCTGATTGACTCTCCAGGGGCGCTTCCCCCAGCGCCCGCATCTCGCCCGCCGAGTCCCCGCTCGGTGGGCGTTTTTTTTAATTTACGACTGTTGTGTATTCTGATCGGGCATGCCAGTGTGTGCGCCCTGGCGGCTGTATTCGCCTTTCGTTGCTCAAGCTGCGCATCCGGTTTGTCCGCCGGGCGCTGAACGAGGCCGCCGGCCGACGGTAAACTCACTCCCGTCGCGTAACAGAAGTACAAGAGAATCGAGATGAACACGCATTTTCCGACTTGCGCCGTCTGGGTCCGTCGCGACGCAGACCTGCCCCTTCCCACCAACCTTCAGCCGACGGTGACAGCATGATCGAGGTAACCGAAGTTTCCATTGCGCAGCTGCGTGAAGCCCTGGAGTCGGGCCGCACCACCGCGGTCGAACTGGTCAAGGCCTACCTCGCGCGCATCGACGCCTATGATGGCCCGACCATGCTCAACGCCGTGGTCGTGCGCAACACCGAGGCGCTGAAGGAGGCCGAAGCTTCCGACGCCCGTCGCGCCCGTGGCGAAACCCTCGGCCCGCTGGATGGCATCCCCTATACCGCCAAGGACAGCTACCTGGTCAAGGGCCTGACCGCGGCCTCCGGCAGCCCGGCCTTCAAGGACCTGGTCGCCTACCGCGACGCCTTCACCGTCGAGCGCCTGCGCGCCGGCGGCGCGATCTGCCTGGGCAAGACCAACATGCCGCCCATGGCCAACGGTGGCATGCAGCGCGGCGTTTACGGTCGCGCAGAAAGCCCGTACAACCGCAAGTTCCTCACCGCGCCCTTCGCCTCCGGCTCGTCCAACGGCGCCGGCACTGCGACCGCCGCGAGCTTCTCGGCCTTCGGCCTGGCGGAAGAAACCTGGTCCAGCGGTCGTGGCCCGGCCTCGAACAACGGCCTGTGCGCCTACACCCCGTCCCGTGGCGTGATCTCGGTGCGCGGCAACTGGCCGCTGACGCCGACCATGGACGTGGTCGTGCCCTACGCACGCACCATGGCCGACCTGCTGGAAGTGCTCGATGTGGTCGTCGCCGAAGACGCCGACAAGCGTGGCGACCTGTGGCGCCTGCAGCCGTGGGTGCCGATTCCCGCCGTCAGCGAAGTGCGTCCGGCGTCCTACCTGGACCTCGCCGCCGGCCCGGAAGCCCTCAAGGGCAAGCGCCTGGGCGTGCCGCGCATGTTCATCAACAAGGACGAACTGGCCGGCACCAGCGAGAAGCCCGGCATCGGCGGCCCGACCGGCCAGCGCATCAACACCCGCGCCTCGGTCATCGACCTCTGGGAACAGGCCCGCAAGGCCCTGGAAGCCGCCGGCGCCGAAGTCGTCGAAGTGGATTTCCCGCTGGTTTCCAACTGCGAGGGCGACCGTCCTGGCGCGCCGACCGTGTACAACCGTGGCTTCGTCAGCCAGGAGTTCCTGCATGACGAACTGTGGGAGCTGTCCGGCTGGGGCTTCGACGATTTCCTCCGCGCCAACGGCGACCCCAAGCTGAACAAGCTGGCCGACGTCGACGGGCCGCAGATCTTCCCGCATGACCCGGGCACCCTGCCGAACCGCGAGGACGACCTGGTCGCCGGCATGGACGAGTACGTCAACATGGCCAAGCGCGGCCTGAAGACCTGGGACCAGATCGACAGCCTGCCGGACGGCCTGCGCGGCCTGGAAAAGACCCGCAAGCTCGACCTGGAAGACTGGATGGATGGCCTGAAGCTGGACGCCGTGCTGTTCCCCACCGTGGCCGATGTGGGCCCGGCGGACGCCGACGTGAACCCGGAATCGGCCGACATCGCCTGGAGCAACGGCATCTGGGTGGCCAATGGCAACCTGGCGATCCGTCACCTGGGCGTACCGACCGTCACCGTGCCGATGGGCGTGATGGCCGATATCGGCATGCCGGTGGGCCTGACCTTCGCCGGTCGCGCCTATGACGACTCGGCGCTGCTGACCTTCGCCGCGGCCTTCGAGGCCACCGGCTCCAAGCGCCTGGTACCGCCGAGCACGCCGCCACTGGGCTGATCGGTCGGTTGCTTCAAGCAGGATAAAAAGCCGCGCCCCAGGGCGCGGTTTTTTATTGCCAGAAGCGTTGGGTGCGAGGTGTTCGATGATCTCGTGTGTTGATGGGCCATGGTTCGCGAGCAAGCTCGCTCCTACAGGCTGTGGCGGTCGAGTTCCTCGTAGGAGCGAGCTTGCTCGCGAACCCCAGCCGGGGAAGCCATCGCGGACAGAGTCCGCTCCTACAAGAAACGCTCGGCTGTGCGAGGGGATTTGACATTGCCGTAGCGCGCTTCCTTCGACGGCGAGTAGCCATAGAACGACGTGTAGCACTTGCTGAAATGACTGGGCGAGACGAAGCCGCAGGCCAGGCCCACTTCGTACATCGGCAGGCTGGAATGCTGCAGCAGGCGGCGGCTTTCGGTGATGCGCAGCTCCAGGTAATAGCGCACCGGGGTGGTGCCCAATTGCTCCTGGAACAGTCGTTCGATCTGCCGCTTGGAGCGCCCGACGTAGCTCGACAGCTGATCCTGGCTCAGCGGCTCCTCGATGTTCGCGCTCATCAGGTTGATCGCCTCGCGCAGCGGCTCGCTGAGCTTCTCGTGCAGCGCCGGACGGGTGCGGCGGAAGCGCGATTCCTCGAAGGCGAGGATGTCGACGATGGCGTCCACCAGTGCGCGGCCATGACGCGCGTTGATCCATTCCAGCACCAGGTTGAAGGCGCCGGTGGGACTGGCGGCAGTGAGGCGGTCGCGGTCGACCTGGTAGCTTTCGCTGGTGACCTCGCTATGCCGGGCGATCTCCGCCAGCGCCGCGCGGTTCTCCGGATGGATGGCGCAACGGTAACCGTCCAGCAGGCCAGCCTGGCCGAGGAACCAGGCGCCGTTCCACAGGCCGGCGAGGGCGATGCCCCTGTCCGCGGCCATCTGCAGCAGGCGCGTCAGTTCGGGAATTGCGCGCAGCGGGGTGCGCAGGCCGCCGCAGAGCACCAGTAGGTCGAGCTCGGCGAGTTGCGTCGAGGCCAGCGTGTCGCCGGGGCAGATCACCAGGCCGAGGTCACTGGTGACGGATTCGCCGTCGAGGCTGAAGGTCTGCGTGGTGAAGGTCTGTGCGCGGATCAGGTTGGCGGTGACCAGCGTATCCAGCGCCTGGGTGAAGGCGGGCAGGGAGAAGTGTTCGAGCAGCAGGAAGCCCACCCGCGCAAGGCGGTCGGGCTCCCGGGGCTCGGCGTCGAGGTAGCGCAGGTTGCGGCCCTGCATGGCCCCACTGAACTGGCGGCGTTCGACCAATCGGCACCTCGTCTGCGTGGGTTGTCGGTCTGGCTCAGCCGCGCACGGCGCGTCGGCCGATGCTTGATCGAGCGTGCGCCGTGCTGCGCCGGCTGGTCTGGCTGAGCAGGATGATGATGACCGTCAGGGCCAGGGTCGAACTCACCTCGATGCGGTGCGTCGGCATGATGAACATCACCGCGAGGATGAAGCTGATGATCCCGATCACCAGCCAGGTCAGCCAGGGGAACAGCCACATGCGAAATACCAGTTGGTGGTTGCGCCGCCGCAGGATGCCGCGCATGCGCAACTGCGACACGGCGATGGCCAGGTAGACCAGCAGGGCAATGGAGCCGGAGCTGGCCAGCAGGAATTCGAACAGCCGCCCGGGTGCAAAGAAGTTGAGCAGGGTGGTGAACATGCCGATCAGCGTGCTGGCGATTACCGCCGCGCGCGGCACGCCGGCGGCGGAGGTGCGCTGGATGAAGGCCGGCGCGTCATGGCGGCGGCTCAGCGAATAGATCATCCGCGAGGCGATGTACACCGAGGAGTTCAGGCAACTGGCCACGGCGACCAGCACCACCAGGTCCATCAGCAGTTGCGCGTTGGGGATGTGCAGCAGTTCCAGGGTGCGCTGGTAGGAGCCGATCTCCACCAGGCGCGGGTCGTTCCACGGCACCACCGAGATGATCACCAGGATCGACAGCAGGTAGAACACGCTGATGCGCCAGATCACCGAGCGCGTGGCCTTGGCGATGTTGCGGCTGGGGTCGCTGGATTCGGCGGCGGCGATGGTTACTGCC
This sequence comes from Pseudomonas sp. GD03903, assembly GCF_029840045.1. Lineage (NCBI taxonomy): Bacteria > Pseudomonadati > Pseudomonadota > Gammaproteobacteria > Pseudomonadales > Pseudomonadaceae > Pseudomonas > Pseudomonas sp. GD03903. The sequence goes on from NZ_JAOCBT010000007.1 coordinate 314,601, forward strand.
TCGGTGCCGATGAAGCTGAACAGGGTGGTGATCAGTGCGCTGAAAATCGCCGTCCAGCCGTTGGGCATGAAGCCGCCGTGCTCGCCCATCAGCCTGTGCAGGCCGCTCACCTCGCGGCCTGGCAGCAGGCCCAGCAGCGCCGCCGCGCCGAGGCCGATGAAGGCGACGATGGCAACCACCTTGAGCATGGCGAACCAGAACTCGAACTCGCCGTACTTGGCCACGCTGAACAGGTTGGTGGCGGTGAGCAGCAGGGTCATCGACAGGGCGAATACCCAGGTCTCGACCTGCGGGAACCAGTTGTTGAGGATGACACCGGCGGCGATGGCTTCGATGGGAATCACCAGTACCCAGAACCACCAGTACAACCAGCCGATGGTGAAGCCGGCCCAGCGACCGATGGCCTGGTCGGCGTAGGCGGAGAAGGAACCGGTGTCGGGGCTGGCGACGGCCATTTCGCCGAGCATGCGCATCACCAGTACCACCAGCAGTCCGGAGAGGGCGTAGGCGACGATGGCGGCGGGGCCGGCGGCGGCAATCGCATGGCCGGAGCCGACGAACAAGCCGGCGCCGATGATGCCCGCGATGGAAAGCATGGTTACGTGGCGGGGCTTGAAGCCCTGCACCAGGTCGCCATGGGCGCCTTTTGCACTGGGAGCACTCATCTGTCGGCCTTTTCTTGAAATTGTTATGCAGGACGCGCTGACGCGCAGCTTCCCCGCCGCCGTGGCACCTGCAGTCGGGGCCGGGCAGTCGGCGTGGCGGCAATACGCTTAACGCGGGGCTCAAGCTAAGGCAGTAGGGGGGCGGCGAGTTGCTCGAAATCGCCGTGGGCATGACCAAAAACGACATGGGCGGCGGCCGCGATACTGGCCAGGAGCCGCTCTGCGGCGCTGCCGCTGTGTGCGGAGGCCCGCCGCTGCGAGCGGCGGGCAGACGCTCAGCGCTCGGTGGCGGGCAAGCTGGCGAGGAGTTTTTCCAGCAGGCCGGCGAGCTGCTCCTGCTCGCTGGCGCTCAGCCCGGAGAGCACCCGGCGCTGGTTGTCGGCGTGGGCGCCGACGGCCTGGTCGATCAGCGCGAGACCGGCTTCACTCAGGCCGACCAGCGAGCCGCGACCGTCCTCGGGATTGGGCATGCGCTGCACCAGGCCCTGTTTTTCCAGGCGGTCGAGGCGGTTGGTCATGCTGCCCGAGGAAATCATCGCGGCCTCGTAGAGCACAGTGGGTGTGAGGCGAAAGGGCGCCCCGCTGCGGCGCAGGGTGGCGAGCACGTCGAACTCGCCGGGCTGCAGGCCGAACTCGGCGAACAGCGGGTTGAGGTGGTCGCGGGCGATCAGTTGCGCGGCTTCACCGAGGCGGCCGAGCACCAGCATGCCATCGGTATCCAGCTCGGGCAGTTGCTGGCGCCATTGCTCGATGGCGAACGCGGCTCTGTCCATAGGGCTTCCTTTTTATCTTGATGTCGAGATACATTGAATTTGTCTTGATGTAGAGATATTCGCCTGCGCCGTCTTTTTGATCAAGCGCTGGCGCCCCACTGGAAGGATGTTTGCCATGTCTCGAAGCGTTTCCCTTGCCGCCTGCCTGCTGGCCGTTGCGCTGGCCGGTCTCAACCTGCGCCCGGCGCTGGCTTCCATCGGCCCGCTGCTGGATGCGTTGCAGGCTTCTACGCATCTCTCCGACAGCCTGGCCAGCCTGCTCACCAGCCTGCCGGTACTGCTGATGGGCCTGGGCGCACTGGGCGCCGCGCAGTTGCTGCGCCACCTGGGGGTGCGCCGTGGCGTTGCATTCGGGCTGTTGCTGATCGTCCTGGCCTGCACGCTGCGGCTGCTGCCGGGCCAATTCGGATTGCTGGGTGGCGCGGTGCTCGCAGGGCTGGGCATCGCCGCCTGCCAGGCGTTGCTGCCAGTGTTCATCCGCCAGCGTTTCGGCGCGCGGGTGGGTGGGGCGATGGGGGCCTATTCCACGGCGATCATGGGCGGCGCGGTGCTGGCCAGCGTGGCATCGCCGTGGCTGGCGAAAGCCTGGGGCGAATTACCCGCGCTGGCGTTCTGGGCCGTGCCTGCTGCGCTGGCATTGCCGCTGTGGGTGCGCACCGCGAGGGACGCGGCGCCCGTCAGTGCGGCTGCGCCGGTCTTTTCCAGCATCGCCCGGCGCGGAGCCTGGCTGGCGCTATTCTTCGGGCTTGGCACTGGCGCCTACGTACTGGTGCTCGCCTGGCTGCCGCCGTACTACACCGCACTCGGCTGGACGCCGGCCCAGGCCGGTGCGCTGCTCGGTGGCCTGACCCTGACCGAAGTGCTTGCCGGCCTGTTGGTCTCGGCGTTCATCGACCGCCTGCCAGACCGCCGCCCGGCGCTGATCTTGGCCATTGCCCTGCTGCTCGGCGGCCTGATCGTGCTGGTGATGTGGCCGGAGCAACGGGTGCTGTTGGCGATGGTCGGGCTCGGCCTGGGCATCGGCGCGCTGTTCCCGCTGTCGCTGATCGTCGCCATGGACCGCGCCCGCAGTCCCGCCGAAGCCGGCGCGCTGGTGGGCTTCGTACAGGGCGTGGGCTACCTGATCGCCGCGCTGTTTCCGCTGCTGGCGGGGGTGGCGCGGCAGTCCATGGCCAGCCTGGCACCGGCCTGGATCGGCATGGCGCTGGTGTGCCTGGTAATGCTCGTCCTGGCCAGCCGTTTCGCGCCGCAGCGCCCGGTTGCCGATCAGGCGCAGGCCTGCATGAGTCCATGGCGGCTTCATTCGGGTCTAGGCTGAGTACTTTCGTCCGCCCCAGGTGATCCCGCCATGTCCCTCGTCCTGTTCGGCCACCCGTTTTCCTCGTACACGCAGAAGGTGCTGATCGCCCTCTACGAGAATGCCACGCCCTTCGAGTTCCGCGGCCTCGGCCCGGACGAGCCGGAGAATGGCGCGCACTGGCTGCGGCTGTGGCCGCTGGCGAAGTTTCCGGTGCTGCTGGACGGCGAGCACAGCGTCGCCGAGACCAGCATTGTCATCGAATACCTGCACCTGAAGCACCCCGGCCCGGTACGCCTGTTGCCGGATGACCCGCTGAAGGCGCTGGATGTGCGCTTCCTCGACCGTTTCTTCGATTGGCACGTGATGACGCCGGTGCAGCATGCCGTGCTGGGCGCCATGAGCGGCGAGGCGAGCAAGCGTGCCGAGGGCCTGGCCCACGCGGTGAGCAAGCTCGAGTTGGCCTACGCCTGGCTGGAAGAGCAGCTCGCCGGGCGTACCTGGGCGGCGGGGGACAGCTTCAGCCTCGCCGACTGCGCCGCCGCACCGTCGCTGTTCTACGCCGACTGGACGCATCCCATCGGCGACCAGTACCCGACGCTGCGCGCCTACCGTTCGCGCCTGCTGGCGCGGCCATCCTTCGCCCGCGCGGTGGAGGAAGCGCGACCGCTCAGGGATTTGTTCCCGCTGGGGGCGCCGGATCGGGATTGAGCTTCTCCAACGCCGGGCCGCCTGCTCTTGTAGGAGCGAGCTTGCTCGCGAACAGATTGACCGGCGACTTGGGTGCTGGGCGGTTCGCGAGCAAGCTCGCTCCTACAAAGGGCATCATGCCTGCCGCTGGCCGCCGGCAAAAAAATCCCCCGGCCACTGCCGTGGCCGAGGGATGCAAGACCCGCGCAGGGGATGCGTGGGCGAGGTAGACGGTATTGCTTTCGTAGGAGCGGACTCCGTCCGCGATCGTTTCCCTGCGACTCCGAGCGTGGGCGTGGCACATCGCGGACAGAGTCCGCTCCTACGCGGTCCTCAATAGCTGGCGTTGAGCAACCGGTCGCTTACAGGCGGATCAGCACCGACTTCAGCTCGGTGTAGTGCTCGATGGCGGCGGCGCCCATCTCGCGGCCGAGGCCGGACATCTTGTAGCCGCCGAAGGGTAGCGCCGGGTCCAGCGCGCTGTGGCAGTTGACCCGCACCGAGCCGGACTTGATGCGCGGCACCATGCGGTGCACCGCCGCCAGGTCGTTGGACCAGACGCTGGCGCCGAGGCCGTAGGGGCTGTCGTTGGCCAGGCGCAGGGCGTCCTCGATGTCGTCGAAGGGCATGGCCACCAGCACCGGGCCGAAGATCTCTTCCTGTACCAGCGGGTTCTTCTGGTCGACGTCGACGATCACCGTCGGCTTGACGAAGTAGCCGGGGCCGAACTGCTCGCCGCCGCAGGCGATGGTGGCGCCCTTGTCGCGGCCCAGTTCGATGTAGTCGAACACGCGCTTCTGCTGCTTGGCGGAGATCAGCGGGCCCATGTCGATGCTCGGGTCGAGGCCGTTGCCCAGCTTCATGCCATTGGCGATGCCGGCGATGTCGGCCACCACGTTGTCGAAGTGCTTGCGCTGCACATACAGGCGCGAGCCGGCGCAGCACACCTGACCCTGGTTGAAGAAGATCGCCTGGGCGGCGCCGGCCGCGGCAGTGGCGAGGTCGGCGTCGGCCATGACGATGGTCGGCGACTTGCCGCCCAGCTCCAGGGTCACGCGGGTCATGTTGTCCATCGCCGCCTTGCCGATCTGCTTGCCCACCGGGGTCGAGCCGGTGAAGGTCAGCTTGTCCACCAGCGGGTGGTGGGAGAGGGCGGCGCCTGCGGTGATGCCGCTGCCGGTGACGACGTTGAACACGCCGGCCGGGTAGCCCGCTTCGAGGACGAGTTCCGCCAGTTTCAGCGCGGACAGCGGCGTTTCATCGGCGGGCTTGAGCACCACCGAGCAACCGGTGGCCAGCGCCGGGCCGAGCTTCCAGCAAGCCAGCAGCAGCGGGAAGTTCCAGGCGACGATGGCGCCGACCACACCCACGGCTTCGCGGCGGATGTAGCCGTGGAAGTCGCCGTCGGGCATCAGCGGCATCGACACGTCCACGGTGCTGCCTTCGATCTTGGTGGCGTAGCCGGCCATGTAGCGCAGGAAGTCGATGGCCAGTTGCACGTCCATCACACGGGCGACGGCGGCGCTCTTGCCGTTGTTCAGGCACTCGAGTTCGGCCAGCAGGTCGGCGTCGCGCTCCATCAGGTCGGCGAGCTTCCACAGCAGGTTCTGTCGTTCGCGCGGACGGGTGCGGCTCCAGGCGGAATCGTCGAAGGCCTGGCGCGCGGCGCGCACGGCGTGGTCGACGTCATCGGGGGTGGCGGCCGGCACCTGGCAGAGCACCTCGCCAGTGGCCGGGTTGCGCAGGTCCATCAGGGCGCCGTCGCTGGCGGAGGTCCAATCGGCGCCGATGAGCATCTTCGGCGCGCGCTGCAGGAAGGCGCGGGATTCGGGCTTGATGGGCAGGGAAGCGAGCATTGCGGTGGCCTCTTGTTGTCTGTTCCTGGAACGTTGAGGCGGAGCATCGCAACGGCTGTGCCAAGGCTGGTTTGTATTTTTAACTTATTGAAATATAACGATTTAATAGATTGATGGGCGGCGCAGAAGAGAAGCCGCTGTCGCACATTGCGACAGCGGCTGAGACGGCGGATGGGTGTTTGCGGAACTGGCTCCGGAGCTGGTCGTCCCCTCTCCCTGACAGGAGAGGGGACTGTTTGGCAGGTACTGAACGTTCACCGCTCGCTGGCGACTGAGTCGTGGGCGAGCACCGCTGGCTCGGGTTGCACGGAACCCCCTCTCCCGTCAGGGAGAGGGGTTCTCCGGCGTGGCCCGCCCCATCAGTTCGTGATATCCCGGTCCTTGGTTTCCGGCAGGAAGAAGATGCCGAGGATCGCCGTCATCACCGCAATGACAATGGGATACCAGAGCCCGTAGTAGATATCCCCGGTAGCCGCCACCATGGCGAAGGCGACGGTGGGCAGGAAGCCGCCGAACCAGCCGTTGCCGATGTGGTAGGGCAGCGACATGGAGGTATAGCGGATGCGCGTCGGGAACAGCTCCACCAGCCACGCGGCAATCGGCCCGTAGACCATGGTCACGTAGATCACCAGCACGGTCAGCAGCACCAGCATCATCAGGTGGTTGATCTTCGCCGGGTCGGCCTTCTCCGGGTAGCCGGCTTCCTTGAGCGACGCGGCGAGCTGCGCGGTGAAGACTTCGGACTGCACCTTGAAGTCCGCCGCGGGCATGCCGGCGCCTTCGAAGCTGGCGATGATCTTGTCGCCGATGTGCACCTGAGCCACCGCACCGCTTTCAGCCTTGATGTTCTCGTAGGGAATCGCCCGCTTCGCCAGCAGGCTCTTGGCCATGTCGCAGGAGCTGACGAATTTGGCCTTGCCCACCGGGTCGAATTGGAAGGCGCAGGCATTCGGGTCGGCGACCACCGTCACCGGGTTCTTCTCCTGGGCGGCGAACACGTCCGGGTTACCGAACTGGGTCAGCCCGTGGAAGATCGGGAAGTAGGTCAGCGCCGCGAGGATGCAGCCGGTCATGATGATCTTCTTGCGGCCGATGCGGTCGGACAGGCTGCCGAAGAACACGAAGAACGGCGTGCCCAGCAGCAGCGAGCCGGCAATCAGCAGGTTGGCGGTCTGCGGGTCGATCTTCAGTGTCTGCAGCAGGAAGAACAACGCGTAGAACTGCCCGGTGTACCAGACCACGGCCTGGCCGGCGGTGCCGCCGAGCAGCGACATGATCACCACCTTGAGGTTCTCCCAGCGACCGAAGGACTCGGTCAGCGGCGCCTTGGAGGCCTTGCCTTCTTCCTTCATCTTCATGAACACCGGCGACTCGGCGAGTTGCAGGCGGATGTAAACCGAGATGATCAGCAGCAGGATCGACAGCAGGAACGGAATCCGCCAGCCCCAGGCTTCGAACGCCTCGGTGCCGAGCACGGTGCGGCAGGCCATGATCACCAGCAGCGAGAGGAACAGGCCGAGGGTCGCGGTGGTCTGGATCCACGAGGTGAAGAAGCCCCGCTTGCCCTTGGGCGCGTGCTCGGCTACGTAGGTCGCCGCGCCGCCGTACTCGCCGCCCAGCGCCAGGCCCTGGAGCAGGCGCAGGGTGATGAGGATGATCGGCGCAGCGACGCCGATGGTGGAGTAGGCCGGGAGCAGGCCGACCACGGCGGTGGACACGCCCATGATGACGATGGTGATGAGGAAGGTGTGCTTGCGCCCGATCATGTCGCCCAGGCGGCCGAACACGATGGCGCCGAAGGGCCGTACCGCGAAGCCGGCGGCGAAGGCCAGCAGGGCGAAGATGAAGGCGGTGGTTTCGTTGACCCCGGCGAAGAAGTGCTTGGCGATGATCGCCGCCAGGGAGCCGTAGAGGTAGAAGTCGTACCACTCGAAAACGGTGCCCAGGGAGGAGGCAAAGATGACCTTGCGCTCCTCCTTTGTCACTCCGGTGGAAGGCGCGTTGCCCGCGGACGGGCTGTATGTCTGTGCCATGTTCGTCTCCGTCTTGTTGTTGTGTTGGGCCGGAGTCCCTCAATACCGTTACCGCACTCGAGCCCAGGGCTGATGTCAGGTCGTACGGATTGCGCGAAGCTTGAATACAGGCAGCCCTGCGGCACGTCGCAAGGTCAATGAGAAGCATAATCGGCCTGCCGCGGATATCCACTGGCCATCACCGGCAAAGCCCCGGCTGGCGCGGATTGGCACCTGTTCTGGACAAGCGGTGGGAGGTGACGTGTCTGGCTGGCGCCTTTTTCGGGGGCGGTATTCGATGATGGCTTTCTGCCGTTAGACCATCGTCTATAACGGGTGGAGCTGTCTCAGGCTGCTACAGCTGTCGCGATCTGCCACGCCGCATTGCCCATCGCGTGAGCGCAGCCTGCTGTTTCACAAGGATTTTCCCCCCTGGCACGCAACGTGAAGAGCGCTGGGTTTCGCCAAGCGCCGCGTCGACGCTGCACAAGGAGGCCTGGCTTGAAGAGGATGCATCTGTCGTTGCCGTGGATGGCGGGGTTGCTTGCCGCCGCGTTGAGCTGCCTTTTGCTGTGGTTGCTGCCCGGCATGGGCAACGCTTTGCTCTGGGGGCTGGCGGGCCTGATTGCCCTTGGCGCCATCCGCCATGAATGGCGAGGGCTGGCTTGGCCGATTGCCGTCGGTGCGCTCTGCGGCGCCTGCCTGGCGCTGGCGTTGCACCTGGTGGCCGATCACTTCCAGTTGCGTTATGCGTGGCTCTACAGCGCCGCGGCGCTGCCGGCCTACCTGAAGTTTTCCAACCTCTGGGGTGGCGACGAAGGCACGGTGCTGCTGCTGGCGACCTTCTGCATGGCGATCGCCCTGAAGAGTGCTGCGCTGCGCGGTTGGGCGGGGCGCGGCATGGCGCTGATCGCTGCCTGGTATGCCGCCACCGCCGCCTGGCTCGGGCCGTTCAGTGCGACGCCGGGGGACTGGCTGGCGGCGCAGCCGAGCCAGGGCATGAATGCGCACCTGCAGACCTTCTGGATGTCGCTGCATGCGCCGCTGATTCTCTGTGCCTACGCCTGGGTACTGGCGCCGGCCGGTGCCGCGCTCGAAGCGCTGGGGCGGGGCGGGCACGCCTACGCCTGGGTGATGCCGCGCTACAGCCGTCGTGCCTGGTTGATCCTCAGTGCCGGTATCGGCGTCGGCATGGCCTGGGCCATGGAGGACTTCACCTACGGTCAGCTGTGGCACTGGGACCCGGTGCAGACCTCGGCCTTCATCATCTGGGCGCTGCTCGGCGCGGTCCTGCACGGTGCCCGCCGCTGGCGCGCGGACGGCGCCTACGCACGCCTGCTGCCGGCGCTCAGCCTGCTGGCGGCGGCCATGGCCTGCGGTGCCATGGCGGTGACTCGCAGCACGGTGCTGGCCAGTTCGCACCGCTACATCGGCACCACGTCCTGGCTCAGCCACCTGGCATTGGCGGCAATCCTGCTGGCCCTTGCGGCGTTCCACCTGCTGGCCGGATGGCGATCCCGCAAGCGGGCAGGGCGGCGCGGAGCCTCGGACTGGACGCTGGACGTGGCCATCTACCTGTTCGCCGGCACCGGCCTGCTGGCCCTGGGCGCGCTGCTCCAGGCGCACCTCTACGAATGGCTGGGGATGGAGCGGCCGAGCGAGCTGAAACCCTTCTTCGAGACGCTGACCGCCTGGGCCACCACCGCCGAGATGGACAGCCTGCGCCGCGCCTTCGACCAGTGGGACGTCAACGGCTACGGCCTGGCGCACTGGGTGGTGCCGCTGCTGGCGGCCCTCGGCCTGATGGGCGGCTACAGCTTCCTGCGCCGTTGCGGGCGGCCCCGGCTGGCGCTGCTGGCAAGCGCCCTGATGGCCGCCCTGATGCTCTGGACCGGCTGGCGCGGCGGCTGGCTGAGCGGTGGCTACAACGGCGACGGCATGCTTTCGCAGAACATCGTGCGGGTGCTGCCCTGGCTGGACGCGGCGCTGCTGGGGGGCGCCTTCCTGATGGGCAGTTGCCTGCTGTGGGGCGTGCAGAGCCTGTGGCGCAGTCGGCGCCTGGGCAACCTGCGCTACAGCGGTGGGCTGGCGCTGGTGCACGGCGGCGCGGTGATTGCGCTGGTGGGCGGGTTGGCTGCCACCGCGCTGAACAGCTACCAGCAGATCAGCATCCCGCCGGGTACTTCCTTCGAGCAGTGGCACGCGGTGATCGGCGGCATGCAGATGCGCGTCTCGCCGGACTCCAGCCGCCCGGATTTCTCCGGTTACCACGCGGTGGCCAAGGTCGAGCTGCGCGACGGCGAACAGACACTTGCCGGCCACGCGCTGTTCCAGGACAGCCGCGGCAACCCGCCGGCCTACCAGGGCCCGGTTCGCCAACTCTGCGAAATCCTCGACTACCACTACGCACGCTTCGCCTCGGACCGCGGCTACGTGCTGCATCCCTTCATCGTCCGTGGCTGGAGTGGCGACCTGCAGATCTGGGTGCCGGCTTCCGCAAGGCTGCTCAAGCAACCCGGTGACGACATCGAGAGCGTGGTGGTGGTCCGTCGCTTCCCGTTCCTCTCGCTGGTCTGGATCGGCCTGCTCACCATGCTGTTCGGCGCCCTGATGCTGCCGGCGGGCGGCACTTTGCGCAGGCAGGACCATACTGCTTCGCAGGGTGTCTCACAGGCCCTGTCTCAGAGTTAGACAGCAATCGCGAAATGTGACGTCGCAACCCCGGTGCCACCCGCCGGGCGTGCCGGCAAGTACCGCCGAAAGCCTGATTCGGCGGGGTTTGCACAGTAGTGGCACACAACCTGCAAAACCGCTTTGAAGAGCTCGCTCTTAGCCCATCGGTGGGCGCCAATAACCAACAAGAATACCGAGGAGGCCTGACCTTGAAGATGACACGACTTCGGCACTATCTGGGTGCCGGAACCCTGGCCGCACTGGCTCTTGCGCTGCACCAGACGGCCCAGGCCGCACCCGAGGGCCAGGCGATCATCAACGCCAAGTGCCAGGCGTGCCACACGCCCGAAGGCAACAACTCCCTCAGCCGCATCAGCCACCAGCGCAAGACTCCCGAAGGCTGGCTGATGAGCATCGGCCGCATGCAGGTGATGTACGGCCTGAAGATCACCGACGAAGAGCGTCGGGCGGTGGTCAAGTTCCTCGCCGACAAGCAGGGCCTGGCACCCAGCGAGACCGATGGCGTGCGCTACGCCCTGGAACGCCGGCTGAACACCGTCGAGACCTTCGATACCAACTTCGAGCAGATGTGTGCCCGCTGCCACTCGGCCGCGCGCATCGCCCTGCAGCGTCGCCCGGCGGCGGAATGGGAGAAGCTGGTGAACTTCCACCTCGGCCGCTGGCCGTCGCTGGAGTACCAGGCACTGGCCCGCGACCGCGACTGGTTCGACCTGGCGAAGAAAGAGATGGTCCCGGAGCTGGCCAAGCGCTTCCCGCTGGAAGACAAGGCCTGGAGCGACTGGCAGAAGAACCGGCCGAAGGCCGAGGCGCTGGCCGGCGAGTGGAGCTTCGCCGGGCACATGCCGGGCAAGGGCGACGTCGCTGGCAGCATGAAGGTCAGCAAGGACGGCGACGACGCGTTCAAGGTCAGTGTGAAAGGCCAGTACGCCGACGGTACGCCGTTCAACGGTGACGGCAGCGCGGTCCTGTACAACGGTTACGAATGGCGCGGCGCGGTGAAGGTTGGTGACGTCACCATGCGCCAGGTGTTCGCCGCCCTGAACGGCCAGATGCAGGGCCGCATGTTCGACAAGGCCCACGATGAGCGCGGCCTGGACTTCGTCGCCGCGCAGAACGGCACCAGCCGCGTGCTGGGCGTGCAGCCGGCCTACCTGAAGGCCGGTGCCGAGACCGAGGTCAGCGTCATCGGCAGCGGCCTGAAAGGCAAGCCGTCGTTCGGCCCGGGCGTCGAGGTGGTGTCGGTGGTTTCCGAGACTCCCGAACGCGTGACCGTCAAGGTCAAGGCTGCCGACTCCGCTGCCGTCGGCGAGCGCGATGTTGCCGTGGGCAGCGCCAAGGGCGGCAGCCTCGCGGTGTACAAGGACATCGCCGAAGTGAAGGTGGTGCCGGAGTTCTCCATCTCCCGCATCGGCGGCAATGGCGGCTCGACGCCCAAGGTCCAGGGCAGCTTCGACGCCGAGGCCTGGGGCAAGGGCGCCGACGGCAAGCCGTTCCGCATCGGCGTGTTCCCCGCGCAGTGGTCGGTGGAGCCGTTCGACGACCGCGCCAAGGAGGACGAGGACGTGAAGTTCGCCGGGGTGATGGACGCCGACAGCGGCATCTTCACGCCGGGCGACGCCGGCCCGAACCCGGCGCGCAAGATGATGACCAACAACGCCGGCAACCTGAAGGTGATTGCCGCGGTGGACGACGCCGGCCAGTCGCACAAGGGCGAAGGGCACATGATCGTCACCGTGCAGCGTTGGAACAACCCGCCGATTCCGTAAGCAGCGGATCGGATGAACTGAACGCGTGAGTCCCGCCTTCGGGCGGGCACATTCCAAGAGTTCCGGGAGGTCGCCATGGGCGCCATCTTGAATCTGGTCGAACGCAACCTGCACGAAGTGCAGGTCGACGCCGACCGCCTGTTGTTCCATATCCCCAGCTCCTCGCTGTTCGCCAGCGACGCGCTGACCGGCGGGATCATCGACGCGCTGCGCGGGCATGCCTGCTCGCCGGACGAGCTGACCCAACGCCTGGCCGGGCGCTTCGGCGCCGAGGAAATCGACGAGACCCTGCGCGAGCTGATCGCGCTGGAACTGGTCAGCGACGGCTCGCCGCTGACCCCTGAAATCGGCATCAAGAAGGTTGACCGCACCGCGCTCAACACTGTGGTGCTGAACGTCAACACCGGCTGCAACCTGAGCTGCACCTACTGCTACAAGGAAGACCTGGACAAGCCCTCCGCCGGCAAGAAGATGGGGGCGGAAACCGCCGAGGCCTCGGTGGAAATGCTGATCCAGGAATCCCCCGACGAGCAGCGCTATACCGTGGTGTTCTTCGGCGGCGAACCGCTGTCCAACCGCCCGCTGATCGAGCACATGGTCGCGTACTGCGAGCGCCGTTTCGGCGAACTGGGCAAGACGGTGGACTTCGTCATGACCACCAACGCCACGCTGCTCACCGAGGAAATCGTCGACTGGCTCAACGCCCATCGCTTCGGGCTGTCCATCAGCATCGACGGGCCGAAGACGGTGCACGACCGCAACCGCATCACCGTGGGCGGGCAGGGCACCTATGACGTGGTGCGGCGCAAGGCCGACATGCTGCTGTCGCGCTACACCGCGCGGCCGGTCGGCGCGCGGGTGACGCTGACCACCGGCGTCACCGATGTCGAGACCATCTGGAACCACCTGTTCAACGAGATGGGTTTTGCCGAAGTCGGTTTCGCCCCGGTCACCTCGGGCGATATCAGCAGCTACAACCTCACCGGGGACGAGCTGAAGGCGGTCTTCGCCGGCATGAAGGCCCTCGGCCGGCGCTACCTGGACGAGGCGCTGCAAGGGCGCAACATCGGCTTCTCCAACCTGCACCAGCTGATCACCGACATCCACGAAGGGCAGAAGAAGGCCCTGCCGTGCGGCGCCGGGCTGAAGATGCTGGCGGTGGACCACAAGGGCGAGCTGAACCTGTGCCACCGCTTCACCGGCTCCTCGCTGCCGACCTTCGGCAACGTGCATGAAGGGGTGAAGCAGGCCGAGCTGAACGAGTTCCTCTCCCAGCGCCTGGATCGTACCGACACCGGCTGCGCCAGCTGCCATATCCGCAACCTCTGCTCCGGCGGCTGCTACCACGAGAGCTATGCGCGCTACGGCGACCCGGCGCACCCCACCTACCACTACTGCGAACTGATGAGGGACTGGGTCGATTTCGGCATCGAGGTCTACAGCCGGATCATGGCTTCCAACCCCAGCTTCATCGACCGCCACATCACTCCGCGGAAGGCGCACTGACATGAAACATCTGAAAGCGATCAACACCAAAGCACAGAAGCTCGAACAGGCCGCCGCCGAGGATCGCATCGAGGACGTGGTGGCGATGAACTCCGTGGCCGGCTGCGCGGCCACCACCGACCCGGGCTGGGAAGTCGACGTGTTCGGCGGCGTGTCCTCGCTCTGCCAGCCGATGGAAGCGGACCTCTACGGCTGCTCCGACCCTTGCTGGTGGCCGGCCCAGGTGCCGGACATGATGAGCACCTACCCCGACTGGAACAAGGATGCGCAGGCCTCGGCCGAGAACTGGCGCAACCTCGGCACCGTATTCCCGGACGACAAATGACCGGACTGACGAATATCGGCCCAAAGAGCATGGACCAGAAGAACAAGAGGAAAACCTGCATGTCCAGAAAAGCATTCGCCGCCGCGCTCGGCGGCCTCTCGCTGGCCTGCGCGCTGCAAGCCGTCGCCGCCGATGCCGGCGCCGACACCGGCAAAGCGCTGGAAAGTGGCCACGAGTACCTGATCAGCACCAACTACCCGAACAACCTGCACGTCATCGACATGCAGACCGACAAGCTCTACAAGACCTGCACCATCCCCGGCGCCTATGGCCCGGGCATGACCCAGCTGTCGCCGGACCGCAAGGTTGCCTACATCCTCAGCAACCACTATGCGGACATCTATGGCATCCAGCTCGATGACTGCAAACCGGTGTTCCACGCCACCATCGCGCAGAAGCCGGGCGAGAACGCGCGGGCGATGTTCTCCATGACCGTCAGCCACGACGGCAAGGAGATCTACGCCATCGCCAACCCGACGCTGATCCTCTCCGAACACTACGAAGTGCAGCAGCCGCGCCTGCAGGTCTACTCGGTGGCCGACGGCATGGGCGCCAAGCCGGTGCGCACCTTCCCGGCGCCGCGCCAGCTGACCATCATGCAGAGCGGCGACGACGGCACCCTCTACGTGGCGGGCCCGGACATCTACAAGGTGGACGTGAAGACCGGCAAGTTCGACGTGATCATCCCCAGCCGCAACTGGAAGCGCCCCAACTACGCGCCGCCAGATGTGCTCTACGTGTGGAACCAGCAGACCTACCCGCGTGACTTCTCGCTGCTCTACACCACGGCGAAGTTCAAGGATGCCAAGCAGGACATGGCCACGGCCGATTTCCTTTACGGCTTCTTCAATATCGACCTGGCCACCGGCAAGACCGAGACCGTCGATTTCGGCCCGGTCACCGAGGTGTACTTCAGCGGCATCCGCTCGGCCAAGGACCGCAACGTCATCTACGGCGTGCTGAACCGCCTGGCCAAGTACGACATCAAGGAGCAGAAGCTGGTCAAGGCGGCGAACCTGGACCACTCCTACTACTGCCTGTCGACCAACAAGGCCGGCAACAAGCTGTACCTGACCGGCACCCTGAACGACGTGGCGATCTACGATGCCGACAGCCTGGAGCGCATCGGCGATCTGAAGCTGCCCGGCGGCGACATGGCGATCACCACCAGCCAGGCCTTCGTGGCCAACTGATTCACCTTGCTGTAGCGGACTGCCCGGAGCACTTGCGTGCTCCGGGCAGTTTCGTTTCCGGCCCGCAATCCCGGCTCAGATTTCCGGGGCGGGCCTCAGGTACCGCTGCGCCCCGCAGCGCGCACAGCGCTGGCACAGCATCGGCACATGGCCGACCTCGGTCAGATTCCCTTCATCCCAAACACAGCCCAGGAAAAAGCAGCGCAATCGCATGTGTCCTCCTCCGGCAACGCCGGTGTTGAGACAGGCAGAAAGGTGCAGGTGTGGGTCCCGGCTTGTTCTTGTGTGGAGACGCCCGAGAGGTTCTCGCGAGCGCTCTGGAATGGGCAACCTAAACCGCCCAATGGCCTTCATGGCCCGTGCGGTGCGGTCTGCCGCCACGCCGGTTACCACTCGTCACCCTCAGGGAATGGACCTTGACAGTTAATATTATGAGCATAATATTCACCTTCAGATGACGGCCATAATCTTAATCAGGTCGGACATTCCAGACGGCCAACCGGCCCTACCCACCTTGCATGCGGGGCAACCGCCTCACTGGAGACAGAACCATGAATGGCAAATCCGAACTGGGCCGCGCACTGATCACCGGTGCTTCCTCCGGCATCGGCGCCACCTACGCCCAGCGCTTCGCCGCGCAGGGCTATGACCTGCTGCTGGTGGCCCGCGACCAGCAACGCCTGGAAGCCCTGGCCGCGCGGCTGGGCGAGGAGTACGGGGTTTCCGTGGATGTGCTCAAGGCCGACCTGACCCGCCGCGAAGACCGTGCCCGCGTCGAAGCGCGCCTGGCTGAGGACAGCAGCATCAGCCTGCTGCTGAACAACGCCGGCGTGGCGATCAACGGCACCCTGCTGGAGACTGACCTGGACCGCCTGGAAAGCATGATCGAGCTGAACGTGATCGCCACCGCGCGCCTGGCCGGCGCTGCCGCCAAGGCCTTCGCCGGTCGCGGGCGCGGCACCATCATCAATGTGGCCTCGGTGCTGGCCCTGGCGCCGGAACTGTTCAACGGCAGCTACAGCGCCACCAAGGCCTTCGTGCTCAACCTGAGCCAATCCATGCAGCAGGAACTGGCGCCGCAGGGCCTGCGTATCCAGGCCGTGCTGCCGGGCGCCACCCGCACCGAAATCTGGGACCGCGCCGGCACCGATATCTCCGCATTGCCGGCAGAAATGCTGATGGACGTGAACCACATGGTCGATGCCGCGCTGGCCGGCCTGGCCCAGGGCGAAGTAGTGACCCTGCCGGCGCTGCCGGATGCGGGCGAATTCGAAGCCTTCACCGCCGCGCGCCTGAAGATGACGCCGAACCTCTCGCGCAGCGCGCCGGCGCAGCGCTACGGAGTTGCAGTGGGCTAACCGAGTAACTGAGTGGCGAAAAGCTTGCCCCGGCCTTGCGCCGGGGCTTTTTTATGCGCGCGAGATAGCTCGCTCCTACAGGTGCCTGATTCCCCGGCGCAAAGCTGTTACACGTAGGAAGGGTGGGGCGCAGGGGCGTAGGGCGAATAACCTGGAACAGGTTATCCGCCGGCCCTTTAACGGCGGATAACGCTGGCGCGTTATCGCCCTACAAAAGCGCCATTCGCACCTGCTGTGGGAGATTCACTCCGCCGCGCCAATCTCCCGCTTGAGGTGCCGCCGCGTGCTCTCCAGGATGCGCTCGGCCAGCTCGGTGTCCGCCACGCTGCGCGACAGCACCAGCGCGCCGATCAGGGTGGCGAGGAGGGCGACGCTTTCATCCTCGGCATGTTCGCTGGGCAGCGCCTGCTCGATGGCTTCGATGCGCGCCTGGACGATGGCGTCCGTGGTGGCGCTGGCATGTCCGCGAGCACCCAGTTCGGCGGAGATGGTCGGCAACGGGCAGCCCTTGCCGGGTGTGTTGCGGTGGCCGGTGGAGAGGTACTGGTCGATGAAGCCGGGCAGCGGGTCGTCCTTGGCGAACTGCTGGTCGACCACCGGGCGCAGTTGCTCGGCGGCCTGCTGCAGGGCGATTTCCACCAGCTCGTCCTTGGACTTGAAGTGCGCGTAAAAGCCGCCGTGGGTCAGGCCCAGCGCCTTCATCAGCGTCTGCAGGCCGGTGGCGTCGACGCCTTCGCTGCGGAAGCGCTGCGCCGCCTCGTTGATGATGCGTTCGCGGGTCTGGGCCTTGTGGTCTTCGGAGTAACGCATGACCGGGTGTCTCCTGCGGTGCATGGAATGCTGGGTGACATTCTAACGCAGGGTGAGCGCAGGGAGGTGATTCAGGGCAGACAGGTCATGCGCTGAAGGCAATCGCGGACGGAGTCCGCTCCTACGGGACTCAGCCTCGGGTAGGAGCGGACTCCGTCCGCGATGTTTTCGCACCGCTCGAAAACTCTCCTTGCAGGAGCGGGCTCTCAGCTCAGCGAACAGCCTCCAGCAACGTCGCCACACCTTGCCCGCCACCAATGCACTGGGTGGCAATGGCAAAACGCCCGCCGGTTTCCTTCAGCAGCGCCGCCGCCTTGCCGGTGATGCGCGCGCCGGTGGCGCCCAGCGGGTGGCCGATGGCCAAAGCGCCGCCGTGCAGGTTGACCCGGTCGATATCCAG
The DNA here is from genome assembly GCF_029840045.1 of Pseudomonas sp. GD03903. Taxonomy (NCBI): domain Bacteria; kingdom Pseudomonadati; phylum Pseudomonadota; class Gammaproteobacteria; order Pseudomonadales; family Pseudomonadaceae; genus Pseudomonas; species Pseudomonas sp. GD03903. Next base: position 331,946 of record NZ_JAOCBT010000007.1, read on the forward strand.
TTCCAGGCCGCGCAGGCAAGCCAGGGCCTGGCTGGAGAAGGCTTCGTTGATTTCCACCAGGTCGATGTCGGCCATGCGCAGACCCGCGCGGTCGAGCAGCTTGCGGGTGGCGTAGAGCGGGCCCATGCCCATGATTTCCGGCGGGCAGCCAACCACGGCGACGGCTTTCACCCGCGCCAGGATGTCCAGCCCATGGGCACGGGCGAAGTCTTCGCTGCACACCAGCACGGCCGCTGCGCCATCGGTGAGCGGCGAGGCGGTGCCGGCGGTGACGCTGCCGCCGAACGCCGGTTTGAGCTGCGCCAATGCTTCCAGATTGGTGCCGGGGCGGATGCAGCCGTCCTCGTTGACCACTCCGTTTGGCGTGTTGATGGGCACGATTTCCGCCGCCAGCAGCCCTTGTTCACGGGCGCGGGCCGCCTTGGCATGGGAATCCACCGCCATGGCTTCCTGGTCCGCGCGCGAGATGCCGAAGCGCTCGGCGACGATTTCCGCGGTCTGCCCCATGGGCATATAGGCCTGGGGGAATTCGGCCAGCAGCCGCGGGTTGGGCGACAGGTTGAAACCACCCATGGGCACGCGGGTCATGGATTCCACGCCAGCGCAGATGAATGCCTCGCCGGCGCCGAGCTGGATCTGCCCGGCGGCAAAATGAATGGAGGTCATGGATGAGCCGCAGAAGCGGTTCACCGTGGCGCCGGCCACCGTTTCCGGCAGCCCGGCGAGGAAGCTGGTGATGCGCGCGATATTCATGCCCTGTTCGGCCTCGGGATAGGCGCAGCCCATGATCAGGTCCTCGATCAGGCTGGCATCCAGGCCGCTGCGTTGTACCAGTGCCTTGACGGTCTGCGCGGCGAGGTCGTCCGGTCGTACGTCGATCAGCGCGCCCTTTTTGGCGAAGTGGAACGGGGAGCGGGCATAACCCGCGATCACTACGGAAGTCATGGTCGGTCTCCTGAACAGCTGTCAGCGCCCAAGGATCAGGCAGGTGGTGGAACCGGTGGCGTAGAGCTTGCCGTCGACGTCGTAGAGACGGCCTTCGGCCAGGGCGGTGGAGCGGCCGACGTGCACGATCGTGCCCTCGGCGCGGATCGGCCCGGTGTCGCGGGTCAGCGCGCGGATGTAGCTGATGCGCAGGTCGGTGGTGGTGTAGCCCAGGCCCGCTTCGAGCATGGTGTGCACCGCGCAGCCCATGGCCGAGTCCAGCAGCGTCGCCGCGTAACCGCCGTGCACGGTGCCCAGCGGGTTGTAGTGGCGCATGTCCGGGGTGCCCTGGAAGACGAAGCGGCCCTGGCTCCATTCCAGCGGGACGAAGCCGATCAGCGCGTTGATCGGCGGGGCGGGCAGTTCACCGGCGCCGATGCCGTCGAAGAACTCCTGGGGTGTCTTGCCACGCAGTTCCTGCAGGGCAATCACGCCGGGCTCGGCCAGGCGCTGGCGCATCTGCGCGGCCGCCGCTTCCCAGGCGGCAATCTTCTGTTCACGGGTCAGTGTCAGTTCGGTCATCGCGGGCTCCAGCACTTCGAGTAAATATTACGGTCATCATACTATCATTGAATGATGATCGGCATATAAGTGACGAAAGCGCCATCCAGCAG
>NZ_JAOCBT010000070.1:0-652 GCF_029840045.1 Pseudomonas sp. GD03903
GCTGCCACGGCCGCTGGCGTGTACCAGTTGGCTCTGCACGCCCTGCTCCAGCAGCACGCGGCGCACAGTCTCGGCGCGTTGCTGCGACAGGGTCTGGTTGGGCTGGGCCTTGCCGATCGGGTCGGCGTGGCCGATCACTTCGATGCCACTGATGCGCCCTGGCTGCTGTTGGATTTCCTGCACCACCTGGCCCAGTTGGCTGCGGCCTTCGGCGGTCAGGTCGTTGTAGCCACCCTTGCCGAACTGGAACAGCACGTCGCTGCGCAGGCTCAGCTTGGTTTCGGTCTGGCACGGCACCACGGAGGGCGCGCGGCTGATGACGTGGACTTGCCGGCGCAGGCCTTGCAGGCTCTGCTGGGCGTCCTTGCCGGTGTGCACGATGGGGGTGCTCTGGTGCGGCATCACCGGGGCTTCCAGTACGTAGGTCTGGCCACCGGAGAGTTTGGCGAAGCTCGCCGGGTTGCGTTTGCCGACGTACAGCGGTGCGTCACCGATGTAGGACTCCAGCGCGTGCTCGCCCGCCGGGGTGCAGAACACGGTGTAGCCGCCGGGCATCAGGGCGCTTTGCAGGTGGCCGTCGATGTAGACGTGGGCGGCTTCCTTGCCGGCATCCTGGCCGCGGTACATGACGATCTGGGCTTGTTCGGGAACA
>NZ_JAOCBT010000071.1:0-629 GCF_029840045.1 Pseudomonas sp. GD03903
TTCAGCGGTGATGCCGAGCCCAACGGCAAGGTCATCATCTATGACAACGGCACCCCGATTGGCAGCGCGGCCGTCGACGACGACGGCAAGTGGGAATTCACCCCGACCAAACCGCTCAACGATGGCCCGCACGAATTCACCACCGAAGTGCTGGACCCGGCTGGCAACAGCAGCGGGCAGGGCGACAAGCTGGACGTCATCGTCGACACCGCCGATGTGGTCGTGAGCATCACCCACATCATTGACGACGTCGGCAGCATCACTGGCGACATCTCCCAGCATGGCGTGACCGACGACACCCGTCCGGAAATCCAGGGCACCTCCAAGGCCGGCGCCATCGTCAAGATCTTCGACGGCAGCGTCGAACTGGGCAGCACCACCGCCGACTCCAAGGGTGACTGGAGCTTCAAGCCGACCACGGACCTGGCCGAAGGCGAGCACAGCATCCACGCCGAAGCACTGGACAAGGCCGGCAACAACGCCAGCTCGTCGAACTTCGACTTCCGCGTCGACACCACCGCGCCGGACAAACCGACCATCGACGAAGTCCTTGACGACGTGGGCAGCATCCAGGGGCCGGTTGCCAATGGCGGCGAGACCGACGATCCGACCCCGACCCTGTCGGGCGA
>NZ_JAOCBT010000072.1:0-594 GCF_029840045.1 Pseudomonas sp. GD03903
CAGGGTGAAGCCGGCCGGCGGGTTGCCGGAGACGCTGAAGCTCAGCTTGGCGCCGTCGTCCACGTCGGTGGCGGTGAGCTGGCCCTTGCTGACCTGGTCTTCCACTGCCGCAGCGGTCGCGGCATCAGCGCGCGGGGCATCGTTGGTGCCGGTGACGGTGATCGCCAGGAAGCTCTGGGTGCTCGCGCCGTGCTCGTCGGTGACGGTGTAGGGCACGTTGATGATCTGCACCGCACCCGCCTTCAGGTGCTGGTAGGCGGCATCGCTGGCGTCGAAGCTCCACTTGCCGTCGCTGCCCAGGGTCAGGCCCGCCGGGGCGGCCTGGTTGAGGCTGAAGGTCAGCTTGGCGCCGTTGTCGACGTCGATGGCCTTGAGCTCGCCGCTGATCTGCGCGTCTTCGCGGACGAAGGTCAGCGAGGGCAGGGCGAGCGGCGTGTCGTTGGTGCCGGTGACGGTCAGGGTCAGGGTGTTGCTGCTGGTGGCGCCGTGTTCGTCGGTGACGGTGTAGTCGATCGACAGGACCTTGGTCTCGCCAGCGGCAAGGCTCTGGTAGGCCGGGCTCAGGCCGTTGAAGGCCCAGGTGCCGTCCTTGAA
>NZ_JAOCBT010000073.1:0-590 GCF_029840045.1 Pseudomonas sp. GD03903
GACACCACGCCGACCATCGACGGCAAGACCGAACCGGGCGCTGACGTGGTCGTCACCTTCCCGACCGGCGAAGAAGTTCACACCAAGGCCGATGATAACGGCGACTGGTCCGTGACTCCGACCCAGCCGTTGCCTGAGGGCAACAACGACATTAGCGTCGTGGCGATCGACCCGGCGGGCAACCAGAGCGAGCCGACCGTCATTTCCGTGGAAATCGACACCACCGCTCCGGATGCTCCGGACGCGTGGCTCGACCCGGCATCCGACTCGGGCGTTCCGGGTGACAACATCACCAACGACACCAAGCCGACCATCGACGGCAAGACCGAACCGGGGGCTGACGTAGTCGTTACCTTCCCGACCGGCGAAGAAATTCACACCAAGGCCGACGATAACGGCGACTGGTCGGTGACCCCGACCCAGCCGCTGCCTGAAGGCGACAACGACATTACCGTCGTAGCGATCGACCCGGCTGGCAACCAGAGCGAGCCGACCGTCATTACCGTGGAAATCGACACCATCGCTCCGGATGCCGACACGCTGGCGATTACCGGTGTGCTGGACGATGTCGGCCTGGTCACGGGCAACAT
>NZ_JAOCBT010000074.1:0-578 GCF_029840045.1 Pseudomonas sp. GD03903
CCTTCGATATCGTTGCGCCAGTCGCGGTGCAGCTCACAGGCCACGCCGAACCAGGTCATCAGCTGCGCACCGGCCGCTTCCATCCGGCGCCAGGCGGCGTCGCGGGTCATCTCGTTGAAGGTGCCGGAGGCATCCGCCACCACGAACACATCGAAGCCTTCGGCAAGGGCCGACAGCGCCGGGAACGCCACGCAAACCTCGGTCACCACGCCGGCGATGATCAGCTGCTTCTTGCCGGTGGCCTTCACTGCCTTGACGAAGTCCTCGTTGTCCCAGGCGTTGATCTGTCCGGGGCGAGCGATGTAGGGCGCGTCCGGGAACTGCGCTTTCAGCTCGGGCACCAGCGGGCCGTTGGGGCCGGTTTCGAAGCTGGTGGTGAGGATGGTCGGCAGGTTGAAGAACTTCGCCAGGTCGCCCAGGGCGAGGACGTTGTTCTTGAACTTGTCCGGATCGATGTCGCGAACCAGCGAGAGCAGACCGGCCTGGTGGTCGACCAGCAGTACGGCGGCGTTGTCTTTGTCCAGGCGGTTGTAGGTGGCGTTGCTCATGGTGAAATCCTCGATTTGCTTTCAGTGGGT
>NZ_JAOCBT010000075.1:0-532 GCF_029840045.1 Pseudomonas sp. GD03903
AGCCGAGCCCGGCTCGGTCGTCACCGTCTACGACAATGGCGACAAGCTGGGCTCCGTCGTGGCCGACAAGGACGGCACCTGGTCCTACACCCCCACCACGCCGATCGCCGAAGGCGAGCACGAGTTCGAAGTCACCGCGACCGACAAGGCCGGCAACACCAGCGTGCCGTCCGATCCGTTCTTCATCGTCACCGACTACACCCCGCCGGACTACGACAAGCTTGAAATCACTGGCGTACTGGACAGCGTGGGCGACATCACCGGCAACATCGAAAACGGTGGCGTCACCGACGACAGCCGTCCGGTAATCAACGGCACCGGCACTGCCGGCGACACCATCATCGTCTACACCAAGGACAGCACCGGCAACCATGAAATTGGCCGCGCTACCGTGGGTGAAGATGGTACCTGGTCGATGAAGCCGGACCTGCCGCTCGTGCAGGGCCCGAACGAACTGACCGCCGTCGAAATGGACCCGGCCGGTAACAAGACCGTCCCGAGCGACAAGTACATCATCGATGTGGAAACAGGT
>NZ_JAOCBT010000076.1:0-524 GCF_029840045.1 Pseudomonas sp. GD03903
ACGCTTTCGACCTTCTGGTAGGTCTCGCCATAGATGGCGTCGTTTTGCGCGAAGGCGCTCGAGGCGAAGCCGATGGCAACGGCCAGGACGCTGAGGTAAAGGGAACGGTTCATGGGTGTCTCCAGAACCCAGCCGCGGGTGCGGCAGGGTTCGATCAGAAAAAGTGCGAGGTGAAGGAGGAGTTGGAGCCGCCCCCGAAGGGCCGGCCCCGCCTCGTCGGCGTCAGACCAGGTGGACCTGCACGCCTTGCTGGATAAGCAGCTCGGCTTCGGTGCTGGAGTTCTGGTAGACGTGGTAGGAGATGTCCCCTACCGCCACCGTGCCCTTGTCGGACCAGGTGCTGTCGGTGCCGTTGCTCGAGTGGTGGTCGAGGTTGACCACGTCGGAGCTGTCGCCCTTGACCAGCATTTGCACGCTGTGGCTGTCACCGGTGTGGAACAGGTCGGCCTGGCCGTTATCCAGGACGTCCTGCAGCGACAGTTTCAGGCTGTTGTGTGCCTGGCCGTCGCCGGTCAGGTCGATCA